>JALZAL010000222.1 GCA_030948325.1 Candidatus Dormiibacterota bacterium | reverse complement strand
CGTAAGTCCTCCCCCGCGGGACCCCCTCCTGTTGGCTACCACGCCTGGAGGTGCTTGGTACTGGCAGGCCAGGGGACGGCCGGAGTGAATCCGGCCTATCGCTTCACTCAGCTCTGTCTTAGTGGATGGGCTTGATTACCGCCCGACTGGGGCGGGTGACGGGGCTCCTCGCCGTTCGCGGCGGGCGTTGATCCCGGCGAGGTAGAGCTGCACGTAGCGCTCGGCAGAGCGCGACCACGAAACGTCTTCGGTCATCGCGCGGCGGATCAACCACGCCCACAGCGACGGGTGCCTGTACGTTTCCGCTGCCCGGACCACCGCGCCGAAGAACTGCCACGGATCGTAGGCGTCGAACCTGAAGCCGTTCCCGGTCGCGGCCACCGGGTCGTAGTCCTTGATGGTGTCCGCCAGGCCGCCAGTGGCGCGCACCACCGGGATCGTGCCGTACCGCAGAGCGATCAGCTGGGCCAGGCCGCACGGCTCGAACCGAGACGGCATCCACAGCATGTCGGCGCCGGCGTAGACACGCTGGGCGAGAGCCGAGTCGAAACCGATGGCTGCCGCCACCTGCTTAGGACGTTCGGCGGCCCAGCGCCGGAACATGTCCTCGTAGCGCCGGTCTCCGGCACCGACGACCACCACCTGCAAGCCGAGCTGCATCAGGGCGGGCATCGCTTGCTCGACGAGGTCCAGCCCCTTCACTTCGTAGAACCTCGAGACCACGGCGCACAGTGGCCGATCGGTGTGCTCAAGCTTGAGCTCTGACCGCAGCTCAGCTCGGTCAAGTGCTTTCGCCTCCGGCGCCAAGGATGAGTAGTGATGCGGGATGTTGGGATCGTGCTCGGGGTCGAATAGCTCGTAGTCGATGCCGTCGATGATCCCGTGCAGCTTGTGTGCGTGGGTGCGCAGCAGCTCGTCGAGCCCCTCACCGAACTCGGGGGTCTGGATCTCGGCTGCGTAGCGCTCGCTCACCGTGTTCACCACGTCCGCGTAATGAATGCCACGTCCGAGAAAGTTCACGACGTCGTCCAGCCCGGGGATGCCGGCGCGCAGAAGGCCCCACCGCTCGAGCCCTGCCAGCTGCAGCGCGCCGAAGCCAAACCTACCTTGCGCAGCCAGGTTGTGGATGGTGAGGGCGGTCGCGATCTCCCCAATCGGCCCGTCCGCGTACACCCGCTCGATCAGGTTCGGCACCAGCGCCGGGAACGAGTCATGAAGATGAATCACATCAGGGAAGAAATCGAGGGCGGGCAGCATCTCGAGCAGCGCGCGGCTGAAGTAGACCGACCTCGCATCGTCGTCTCCGAAGCCGTAGATGCCGTCGCGGTCGAACAGCGTTGGGCAGTCGATGAAGTAGACGATGATCTCACCGAGCCGGCCCTCGAAAATGGTGGCCGCCAGCGTCTGGGCCCCGAATGGCACCTGCAGCTCAGTGATTACCGGTTTGAGGCCGTGCTTCGCAATGTCGATCTGGCGGTAACGCGGCATCACGAGCCGAACGTCATGGCCGAGGCGGTACAGCTCCTTTGACAGGGCGGCGGTGACGTCGGCGACGCTGCCGGACTTTGCGAATGGAACCAGCTCCGCGGTGGCCTCCAGGATTTTGAGGTGCCGTGACTCGGTCACCTCGATCGGGTGGGGGTCGCCTGGAATTCGCAAGCCGAGCGACCCTGATGGTGGGATCTGCTCGATGTCGCGGCCCTCGCGGCTGACCACCAACGCCAGCTCCAGGGTATCCCCTTCGCGTTTCGCGAGATGCGTGAAGGGGATCGCCAGATAGAACGGGTCGTCTGCCTCCCACTCAGTCTCCGGCTCGGCCTTGGTCTGCGGTTCGACCACGCGGGCGACCGTGACCGAAGCACCTTTGGCTCGCGGCACGACGCGGATCACATGGGCCGGCTCGAAGCCAAGCTCCGCCGCCGCTGCGACCGGTAGCGGCAGATCGATGTGGCCCTCGCCGTCCGGGGCGGGCGCCCCCGAGCAGTAGATCCAGAACTCGATCCGCTGGGCCTCGAGCTCGGCTGGGGTGCGCGGCGTGTCGATCCGGAAGTAGAGATGCTCGTGGTCGCGGCCGTAGTAGACGCGCTCGACAATCCCGGCCGGCCGGTGCAGCGCGCCGAAGCCCGACCCGACGAGGTAGTAGCCGGCGTGGCTCCAGGCTGGGTCAGTGGCCGACGTCGGGCTGATGCTGATGGAGGGGACTCCGCGCTCGGGGGTGCTGGCTCGCTCGATGATGGGCTGGAACAGCCGGGCGGGCGGGCGCTGGCCCATCAGCTTGTAGACGTTGCGGAGGTGAAGGCGGAACTGGTTGTCCCAGATCGGGTCCATGCCGGAGTCATGCTTGCGGCTGAACCACCAGAACCAGTCACTGCCTTCGGTGATCAGGATCTCGCGCCACGCCAGGGCGGCCTGCTCGGATTCCTTGGGCCGCTGCCGCAGCTGGTCCTCGAGCCAGTCGCGCGTCTCGGCCAGGAGGTCCCAGGCCGTGTTGTGCTCGGGATCGCCGATCCAGGTGTCGAGGCTCGCGCCGATCCAGCTTCCGGTGTGAAGGCGATGCAGCAGGTGCGGCGGCTGGTGCTCCTGCAGGAAGTCGCTGACCGTCGTGGTGACGATTTCCTGCGTCGCCTCGAGCTCGGTGTAGAGGGCGTTCAGAAAGTCGTGGCCGTCGCGCGGATAGAACTCCCAGGCGTTCTCGCCGTCGAGCGCGATCACGGCCAGGAAGTCGCGATCCTCCTGCTGCTCGCGTATCCGCTTCAGGCGGCCGATCAGATCCTTTGTAGCGTCGATTGAGGACATGCGCTGGTAGTCGAAGCCGATGACGTTCGACAGGTTGGAATCGCGGAACACCATCGCTAGCGATCGGCCCTCGCGATCCACCCGGTGGGGCTGGTACAGCCGCTCGGGCGAGAGATGGACGTCCAGCGAGCGGGCCAGGACCTCGGCGTCACTGATCATCCAATCGATGCCTGCCCTGACCGCCAACCCGACGACGCTCTCACCGACCGCCATCTCCGACGGCCACATCCCGGTCGGCTTGCGACCCACAAGGCGCTCGAACAAGCCCTGTCCAAGCTCGATCTGACGCTCGGCGTCCTCACGATGGGAGAAGTGGCGCTCGGGCAGCTGCAGCTGGGGATTCGCGGTCCGCGCCGAGTCGACATGGCAGATAAGGGGCAGGATCGGGTGGTAGTAGGGCGAGAAGGTCAGCTCGGCCTGGCCGCGATCGGCCAGCTCCCTGTACTTAGGGATGACCCGCTGCATCATCTCCATCTGAGCCTCGAAGAGGGGGGCTTTGTCGGCCTCTGTGAAATGGTGGTCCTTGCGCTTCAGCTCGGCCAGGCGCGGATCGGACTCAGCCCATGCAGGGTCGCACCAGGCGAGGTTGAACCAGACCTGGAGGTCGCGCATATCGGCGGTAGTGAACTGGGCATCGGCCGGTCGCGAAGCCAGCTCGAGGTATCGCGGCGACTGTTGGACCCGTAGCGCGCGCGGGGATTCGCGCATCCAGCGGAGCACGAATTCGCGTTCCTCGCCTGAAAGGTCGTCAGCATCGCGACGGCTCAAGTTCAAGAAGAGGTCGACCGACTCCTCCTTGCCGTAGTCCTCGATCTGCGCCAGCAGGGAGGGCACGAGGTTGAAGGTCGCCCGCACCTTCGGGTATGCGTCGAGCAGCTGCGGCATCTTAAAGTAGTCCTTGGCCGAGCGCAGACGTACCCAGGGCAGCAGGTAGGTGTTGGTGAGATCGTCCTTGTAATAGGGCTGATGCATGTGCCAGACAAAAGCAACGTGGAGGGGTTTCACAACACAATCATCCCAGCGTGGCAGGGGCGGGCGTCATTCCGGCGTCGCGTAGGGCGACCGGGGCCCCCCCGGTCG
>JALZAL010000213.1 GCA_030948325.1 Candidatus Dormiibacterota bacterium | reverse complement strand
AAGCGCCCACGCCCAGGCCGATCACCACGCCGACGATGGTGACGAAAAGGAATCGGGCTCCGGCGTCGAGGACCGAGGGGTGACCAGTCAGGATGGTCCCGAGCACGGCCGCGAAAACGGCGACGCCGGTCCCATCATTGAAGAGACTTTCGCCCTCCAGGATCGCGGCGAGTCCGGAGGGTGCTTTCAGCTGGCGAAGAATGTTCACGACGGCTATAGGGTCGGTGGCAGCGACGATCGCACCGAGAAGCATCCCGCCGGCCCAGTCGAGGCCCAGCCCGAAATGCGCCAACGCTCCGATCGCAGCCACGGTCAAGAAGACGCCGAGTGTTGCAAGTAAGCCCACGGGCAGCAGACGGCGTCGCAGCTCGGGCAGGTCGAGCTCGAGCGTAGCTTCGAAAATCAGGCCAGGCACGAAGGCGAGCAGAATCAGCTCCGGGCTGATGCGGGGCAGTTGGAGTCCCGGGATCAGTCCGATTACGATTCCGCCGGCGGCGAGCAATACCGGGTACGGCACGGTCGACCGGGTGCGGTCGACCAGCCGGAGCATCGTCGCGACGCTGCCCAGCAAAATCAGGAAAAAGAGAAAGCCCTGTGCCTCGCTCACGGACGGAAACGAGAGTAGCGGCTAGGGCAGCTCCACGGCGGTCGCGGCCCTCCCTTTGCGGGTCGCCGCCAGTCAGGCGTATTCGAGCTCGGTTGTGATCTCGATCGAGCCGCCGATGCTCTTCGCGACTGGGCACCGGGCCGCATGGAAGCTGTGCGCCCGCTCCGCAGCCTCGCGCTTTTCCTCAGGACACCCGATCAGCCGATAGCGGACTCGGATCCGCTTGATCACCAGCACCTTGTCCTCGAGCACCACATCACCTTCCGCCTCAGATGTAAGTCTTCCGCCGCTCGCATCGATCTCGCGCGCCTCCAGCGCGCCCCCGAAGGTGCCCGTCAGTCAACCAGCGGCAGCTGCCACCACGTAGTCGAGGGTGGTCGCGTGGTCGGGGAATTGGCCCGGTGCGGTACCGTAGTGCTCACGAACCTCGTCGTGCGTGCCGAACAACACCGGATTCGGTTCGGCAGGCAGGAACGCCTCTCGGATCGGTCCGCGGTCCCGCACGATCCTGACCTTCGATACGTACTTGACTTCTTCCATCGACTTCCTCCTTGAAAAGCTCAGCGGAGACGGCCGCAGCAACTGAAGCTAGTGTGCCTATTGCTGGAGCTTCACGCTGCTCATGACCTGAATGCGAGGGAACAAGCAGCAGGGGCCGCCGCGAACCCCGCGACCAGCAGATCAGCGTCCAGCTCGTCCGCGGCGTCCAGGATTGCCTCCGCGTGTCGCCCCGCGCTGTTCACGATCTCGGCCCGCGCGTCTACGCCCATTGACTTGAGGTCGGCCGGCGCGTGGGCGACCAGATCGTCAGGGGGTGCAGGTCGTCGGCGTGTCCCATGCCTCGCCGCAGCAGCAAATCTCTTTCTCGCGAACATGTAAGACCAACACGCTGGCGGGGGCAGCGCTGGTTAGATCCCGTACCAGACGGAGGGCTCGGGCGGATTCGTCCGAATCGTCGATGGCAAGCAGGATCCGAGTTGGCACCGTCAGGGCTCAGTGTGCGCCGGTCGGGTCTCACACTCAGCGAGGAACCTGAAAAGCGGCGCGGCGCGGCGGGCCGGGCGCGGATTAGGATCTGAACGTGACGGCCGGTCCTCGTCCCGCACCGACGATACCGGTCGGCCTGCGGCGCTGGTTCGTCGTCCATTTCGCCATTGACTGGCTGGTGGGCGTCCCTCTTTTCGTGGCGCCGGAGCCGGTGCTCAGCCTCTTCGGCTGGCATCCGATTGATCCGCTTGCCACTCGACTCTTCGCGGCCGCATTGCTCGGAATCGGTGGACAGTCATGGCTCGGGCGCGGAGGTGGCTTTCACGAGTTCCGCGGGATGCTGAATTTGAAGATCATCTGGGCCGCCTCCGCCTGCCTCGCATTCCTGATCAGCGTCTTGACCGGAGGCCCGGTCTTGGCTTGGCTTGGATTGGGCGTGTTTCTTGCCTTCCTGGCGCTGTGGCTGTACTGGCGGTTACAGCTCTAGAGCTGGTCGGCGCCACGCTGCCGGCCGCCCGGGCGGACGGCTTCGACGCAATGCCGGCAGACTCAGCCTCCGGTGACGTGCGGCTGCGGGATTCTCTCTTTAAGGGCGAGCGCCATGCAGTTGTTGCACCGCGGTGAGTGGCAGTCCGGCTCGTCACAGAAGGCGCAACACTCCATCTCGTTGCCGCAGCTGCCGCATTTCAACGCCTGAGCCGCCGTCATGGGCCTTTCTCCCCGCGTCCATGCGCTTGGTGAACCTCATGTGCCACCCGCACCGCATCGTCCTTCAGAAGCAGTCCAACCAGCCTGCCGTCGGAGGTCGTTATCGGCGAGCTGTCCAGATTGTGCTCAACAATGAACGCGGCCATCTCGCCGATCGCCACGTACGGCCGGAAAGTGCTGGGACCGGGTCGCATGGCGCGTTCAACCGGCTGCCCAGGATCGCCGCCGAGCTCCTTCTTACGGAGGAGGCCGAGCACAACCCTTTCGTCATTCACCACGACTGCGGCTTCCCAGCCTCCGGACGCGGCTCGCTCGCTGACGTCGCCCAACCGCTCATTCAGACGGCACGTCGGGGCATCCCTGCGGGCCACGTCGGCGGCCCGGGGCCGTTGAGCATCGGTTCCCTCGGTGGGTAGGCCGGCAGCCATCCAATCCAGCTTCCCATCGACGTAGTCGGAGACGTCCCTGAAGCCCAGGGTCTCGAGCCGCCACGCGGCCCGCGGGGACATGTCTCAAGCGGTGTCCCAGCAGTAGACGATCACCGGGCGACGCTTGTCGAGGGCGGCAGCACCTTCATCGTCAATGTGCCTCAGAGGAATGCTGATGGCGCCCGGCAGGTGGTCCTCCTTGAACTCCTCCGCGGGTAGCACCTCGACCAGCTGTGCGCCCTCGTCGAGCAACCTGCGAACCTCGGCTCGTTTGATCTCTCGCGGCATGACCGCCTCCTTTGCCATGTCGGCCACAGCCGACCTGCCTCCGACCATCTTTACACTGGTGCCGGTCCGACGACCGGTCGGGAACAACGCTACCCGGCTGGGAGTTTGTCGTTCTGTGATCGATAACACGGACTACCGGCTCATCGGCCCCGCCGTAGGAGACGTCTTTCCGGACTTCGAGCTTTCCGATGCCGACGGTAAGCCGATTCGACTCCACGGCTGGCGCGCCGGCCGTCGGGCGCTGGTGGTCTTCTATCGCAGCGCTGCCTGGTGACCCTACTGCAAAGCGCAGCTAGTTGAGCTGCAGAAGGTTGAGGGCGAGCTCGAGCGGCGCGGGATTGGCCTGATCGGCGTCAGCTACGATCCGCCGGCGGTACTGCGTGCGTTCGTGGAGGCCAAGGGAATCCGTTTCCCGCTTCTGGCCGACGAGGGCAGCCGGGTGATCACCGAGCTTGGCCTGTTGGATCGCGATCTGGCCGGGCACCAAGCGCGGTTTGGCGTGCCCACCAACGACAACCAATACGGCGTCGCTTACCCGGCGATCTTCGTGCTCGACGAGTCGGGTCGCGTTGTCGACAAGCGCATCCGGGAGAACTACCGCGCTCGCGAGGGCGCACTCAGGCTGCTGGAGGAGGCGCTCAGTCTTACCCTCCCAGCTGGCGGCCATGAGGAGATCGCCGCGGCGAGTCACGTACAAGTAAGCGTTGCCAGCGACTCCGATCTGTACGTGCGCTGGCAAGAGACGAGGCTTCATGTGGCCTTCGATGTCGATGAGGGGTGGCACGTCTACGGCCGTCCCATCCCCGATGGATACATACCGGTCACGGTCGAAATGGAGACGATCCCCGAAGTGGCGGTCGGTCCGCCCGAATATCCGCCAACCCGACCCTTCCGGGTCGTGGGCCTGACTGAAGAGTTCGAGGTGCATGGGGGCGGGTTCGAGGTTCTGGTTCCGTTCGCCGTCAACGTGCCACCCAGCCACGGCCCGGTACACCTCGGGATCGCGATTCGCTACCAAGCCTGTAGCGAATCCGAGTGCCTTCCACCGCAGACTGTGAATCTTGGCCTCAACCTGGAAGAGGCGCCACCGGCCTGACCCTACCGAGCGGCCGAGGGTGCTGCGCCGCTGCTCCGGAAATGCATTCATCAGCTTGGCGAGAGGCGGCTCGTCGTCCGAGCGCGGGGGGCCCGGCGCCCGCGGGTGTGCGATCTTAGCGCCGGGATCGTGTGCCGTTAACCGGGTCCTGCGTCATCTCCTTAAGCGGCGCGGTAGTACTCATGGAGCAGACCACCAAGACGATCAGCGGGCTCCACCGGACCGGCCGTCAGCGGGACCACGCCGGCTGGTTCATGGGTCGGCGCTGCCCGAGCCCTTGATGCGGACGGGCATTGTGGTAGTGCTCGACGAACTCGATCAGCACCCTCTCCAAGTGTCGCCGACTGAAGATCAGTAGGTGTGGTCGAGCACCTCCCGCCGTGCGGTCCCAACCCAGCGCTCTGCGAACGAGTTCGCCCGTGGCGATCGGTAGGGCAGCCGGATGACCCTCCCGCCCTCGCTGCAGAAGACCTCATCAACGGCGGCGCTGAACTTCAAGTCCCGATCGCTCCAGCAGCAGGCGGACAACGGCGTAGGCAAGGGAGTAGAGCACGATCGAGGAGCATCGCAGAGCCGGCTCGGCCCCAGGCTGCCCGGACCTTGCCCCCAAACGAACTGACGCGGTGGGGGTTAACGGGACAGGTGGATTCCATGTCGTCCACTATCGTGATCGCTTGCGGCGGGCGCACCGTTCAGACTCGATAAGCCTCAAACCGACTGGTCAGTTTATGATACCAAACATGCCTCGCATCGGACTCGTGCGAAAGGATCGGCGACGGAGAGACTTCCTGGAGGCGGCCGGCCGCTGCGCGGGCCGGATGGGGTTCAAGGACATGACGGTCGATGACGTCTGCTCAGAGGCCCAACTGAGCAAGGGAGCCTTCTACACCTACTTCGCCCAGAAGGACGACCTTCTGCTTGCACTCTTCGAAGACGACGCCAGGAGCCTGGACGACTTGATGGCCGACCTCGAGCGACGAATCCCGAACAACCGCGAGCGCATCCGTCTGTACACCCAGGCGGTACTTGCAAAGAGCGATAACCCGGCCGAGGTCCAGGTCCGGGCCGACATCTGGACGGCGATAGCTACCGACGCCGCCGTTCGAAGTAGCTTCGCCAAGATCATGAAGGCTCGCCGGGTGAGGCTCCGCTCGTGGATCGAGGGGGCGATCCGGACGGGCGAGTTGGTCGACCTTCCAGCCAATGCCCTGGCTTCGATCCTGCTCGCCCTAAGTGATGGCCTACTCCTCCAAGGCAGCGCGGATCCAGGCGCTTTTCGCTGGGGAAACATCGGCAAGGTCCTCGACGTGCTCTTGGAACGTGTGACGCCTTGAGCGGCTCCTCGAACGCTTTCCCCCGTTCCTGCTCGGGTCCCTCCTCACCCTGGTCCTTCCCCAGGGGTACACGCTCTCGACGGCCGGCTCATTCGGGGTGGCTGTGCACCGCTTTGGCTTCCCGAGCGATGTCACGACGAGCGGCCGGCTGCCATGGCTGATGACTCACTTCGGGCGTCCATCGAGGTTCGAGGCCTCACCAAGAACTTCGGCAAGCTAACCGCCGTCTCAAGTCTGACTCTGAGTGTCCGGGCGGGCGAGGTGGTCGGCTTCCTTGGCCCCAATGGCGCCGGCAAGACGACGACCATTCGGGTGCTGATGGGCTTTCTGAGACCCACGGCTGGGAGCTGCGAAGTGCTGGGCGCCTCCCTCGGGCGGAGCCCGGGTCTGCGGCAACGGGTCGGCTACCTGCCGGGAGACTTCCGAGTCGATGGCGCCTTGACCGGCCGTGACCTGCTGACCTGGTTCGGCGCGCTGCGGAAGGACTTCGATCGGCGCCGGGTCGATGGCCTGGCGGAGAGGCTGCACCTCGATCTCAGCCGGCGATTCTCAGAGCTTTCCAAAGGCAACCGGCAGAAGGTCGGGATCATCCAGGCCTTCATGCACGAGCCGGATGTGCTCATTCTTGACGAGCCGACATCCGGTCTCGATCCACTCATGCAGCGCGAATTCCTGGCCCTGGTCGACGAGGCGAAGGAGCGCGGAGCCGCGGTGTTCTTCTCATCCCACGTGCTGCCCGAGGTGTCTCGGGTGGCGGACCGGGTGGCGATCATCAGGGAGGGCCGCCTGGTCACCACCTCGACCGTCGACGAGCTGCTCGATCACGCCCGCCACCGGCTTGAGCTTCGGTACTCGGCTCCCGTCCGGGCGGACAGCTTCATCGGCGTGCCGGGTGTGGCATCGGCGGAGGCGTCGGGTCGAAACGTCAACCTCACCGTCGACGGGCCGGTGGGCCCGGCTCTGGCTGTGGCGGCGAGCATTGATGGCCTACTCCGCGTCACCAGCGCCGGCGATGAGCTCGAGCAGGTCTTCGTGTCACTCTCTGGTGAGGGGGCTGAATAGTGCCGAACGTCCTGGTCCAGGGCCTTTGGCGACGACACGTGTCGCTCATCTGGTGGTCGCTCGGTCTTGTCGCAACTGTGGCCCTGGTGGCCGTTGCCTACCCGACGGTGCGAGGCAACAGCGAGCTGGACAAGACCTTCGGCAACCTGCCGCCCAGTGTCCAGGCGCTCCTGGGCCTCGACCCGGCTAACTCGCTGACCTCCCCGGCCGGCTACCTGAATAGCCAGTTCTTCGCCAACCTGCTCCCGATCATCCTGCTCGTCTTTGCGATCGGGATCGCCTCTTGGGCGGTGGCGGGCGAAGAGGCGGCGGGGATGCTCGAGCTCCTGCTGGCCAACCCGGTCAGCCGGCTACGCGTGGCCGTCGAGAGGGCCGGCCTGATCATCGTCATGCTCTCCATCCTCACCGTGGTGGCACTCGCCACTCTGGCAATCCTCGCACCCACCGTCGGCTTGACCAAGGATCTGAATGTCGAGCACATCATCGCGGCGACCGTCGCGACTGGCCTACTGGCGCTGGTCTTCGCCGCCGTCGCCTTCGCTGTCGGTGCCGCGACGGGGAATCGGAGCCTTGCCGCTTCTGTGGCTGCCGCCCTGGCGCTGGCCGGGTTCGTCGTGGAGGGGCTTGGCGCCCAGGTCAAGTTGCTTCAGCCGCTGCGCGAGCTTTCGCCCTGGCATTGGCTACTGAGCAGCGAGCCGCTCCGCCACGGCCTCATCTGGCAGGCGTGGCTCTTGCCCCTTGCAACCTCGATCGTGCTGATAGCCGCCGGGACGATGGCCTTCCTGCGGCGCGATCTTCGCTAGGTGGACACGGAGCCTTGGGGCGAAGCCATGACTCAGGCTGGCCGACTACCCCGACTGGCACGGAATCCCCATCCCGCGCTTCACCCACAGCCAGAGCGAGAACGATCGCGACCTCATTCAGGCGCGCGAATCAGGCATGAACGTTTCGCTGCTTCCTGACCGAACCGGCACCGAGTTGCGGATCAGCACCGCCCCAGGAGCCCTGTCCGCACCGACATCCAAACCAGCGACATCGGATTGCCCAAATTCACCAAAGACCTGTCCGATTCCCCGACAAAGGAGCGCCCGTTCTTGAATGTGGGACCAATAGCGAGACGAGGAGTCCGACAATGGGAACAATGGGTGACAGACCTTCCAACTTCGCAATTCGGCTCATGGCAGACGGGACGCGGTATGGTGTCCGCGGATCTTGATTCAGATTTGAGACGCAGCGTGATCTTTGTAATGGCTGTCACCGGTGCCTGATTCACCACCACTGAGCGGCTCGAATCCGTCTCGCGCCCGTGGGCTTTTGCTGCGCCAGCCTATGGCCCGCTACATCGATCGGTCGGTTCGTCGTGTTCGAGCTCGGAACGGGGGTCAGATCCGCCTGCTCCTGCCCATCATTCGGGCGCAGTCGGCGGCAGCGCTGCTCCGCATCGGCGATGCGCTGATCAGGGCCTCCGGCTGCTCGGGCAACGTACTCGGACTGGTGGAAGTCCCGGTTCCCGAGTCGGAACGTTTGGGTCTCGAGATGGCACGGCGGCGGCGGGATCTTCTCCGCTGGATCGCCCGGCTCGATCAGGACCGGGATTGGGGCTCCGGGACGGGGCTGGGCATTCTCGTACGCGTTGTCCACGACATTGCGCTCGGCATTCGCGAGGCCGCCTATGAGACGGGAGCGAATCTGATCTTGGTAGAGTGGCCTGGGCTGGCGAGCAGCCGTCCCCACCTCCTGGCCAGGGTCGTGAAGGAGTTGAGCCAGGCGCCGCCAGCCGATCTCCTGCTCGTGCGACCTGGTCGTCGCCTGATGGGCCCAGACGGCGTTCCGCCGCGGATCTTGGCGCCAGTGCGAGGGGGTCCGAATGCCGAGTTGGCCAGCGAGGTGGCAGTGGCCCTCTCCACAGCCTGGGGTGGCACCGCCACCTTGCTCCACCTGGTCGATCGGCAGCATCCGGCAAACCGGCGGGTGCACGAGATGCAAGACGCCGCGAGGCTGGCACATGGCCTTCGCCGGTCGCACGCTCAGATGGTGGAAAGGGAGACCGATGACGTCGGCAGGGCCATCCTCGCGGCTGCCCAGCAGGCCGATGTGGTGGTGCTCGGCGCTTACGCTGAGCGCGGCCGTCACCCAGCGTTGGTCAGGCCGGAGTTAGCCGCCTCGCTTCGCAAGCTGGAAGGCACGCTGATCCTGATAAGGACGATGGACGCGATAAGACAGTCGTAACCCGTCCCTAATCATCCGTGCGCCGGTCGCCCGACCAGCTCCCGCAGGTCTGCGAACTGCCTCTCTGTCCAGCGGGCGATGTCGTTAGCCTTGACCGTGGCTCGGAGCCTGGCCGCTCTGCGAGCTCGGTCCTCGTGAGGCAAGGTGAGTGCCTGGTACAGGGCGGCTGTTGTGGCCTCGACATCAAACGGATTGATGGTTAGCGCGTCCTGCCCCAGTTCTTCCCAGGCACCCACGTTCTCCGACAGGACCAGAACTCCTTGCCGGCGGTTGAGCAGCGAACCTTCCTTGGCGACCAGATTCATGCCGTCGTAGAGAGAGTTAACCAGGAGAACGTCATAGTTCTTGTAGGCGGCAACCGCGCGCTCGATATTCTCGGCGATTTCCAGACGAATGGGGAGCCAGCCAGGGGTCCTAAAAAGGCTATTGATTCGGCGCGCGCTCTGCTTGATCTCCCGCAGATACTCGCGGTAGACGGGAACGTCCTGCCTTGATGGCTGCAAGAAGGCCCAGAACTGGACGCGCCCGCGCAGCTCCGAATGCCTCTGCAGGAGCAGTCCATAAGCAGTGAAGCCGCGCAGGATGTTCTTCGCGGGATCGGTCCGATCAACGCGAACAATCAGCTTCTCGATCTTCCAGGCGGCAATCCGATCTTCTTCTCTTCGAACTGCCGGGGAGGCTGCGAGGTGCGACAGTCCGGAAACGTCGACCGAGATCGGGTAAGGGCGAACCCATGAAACGCGGCCACGGTGGAGGACGGCGCGCTCCTGGTAGTCGGTGCGCAGGCCAAGCAACTCCTCGCAGCCCACAAGAAAGCGACGGACGTCGCGTTCGGTCTGGAAGCCGATCACATCGTTGGCTAGCAGGCCGTCGAAGATGGCGTTTCGCATCTGCTCGGGAAGCACTTTCCAGTAGTCAGCGGTTGGCCAAGGGATGTGTACGAAATGCTGCATCGTGATCTCAGGCCTAAATCGTCGCACCAGCCGGGGCAGCAGGTACAGGTGGTAGTCCTGGGTGAGCACAAGGGGCTCGCGTTGGGTCAGGGCTACGAGTTCCACAACCTTTTCAGACATGAGCCGATTCACCGCCACATAACCGTCGGTCCACGCGGCGTGCTGGTGTTGATCGAGCATCGGCTCACGGGGGAGATCCCACAGATAGTGCTGCAGAAACCAGAGGAGGGGGTTGGCGACCGTCGAGTAGTAGAGCGAAAAGATACGACGGCCGGGATCGGCGTAGTGAACGGTGACCTTCGGGCGACCCTGGAGTGCGACGGTCACGGCTCCTTTCCTGCCCGCGAGCACGCGCTCACGAGGAGTTCGCGCACACGCCAGCCACGGTGCATTTGTCGCTTCGGCCAGGCTAAGCAGCGCCGTCGCGAGGCCACCGCTCCCGCGGCTGAAGCCACCATCATCGTTCGCCTCGTACGGGGCCCGATTGCTCACTATCAGCGGTGACCATCTGCCGAGCAGGCGTGCCGCAGCCGACTGAATCCGCCGTTCGGTGGCGTTTGGCGAGGAAATGACACCGCTGGGAAGGCTCATTCCTCTCCATGCTGAATCAGATCCAGCCAGGCACTTAGGAAGGCCGCCAAGTCCGGCGGCCCGTCCACAACGAGATCGCAATGATCGAAGAGCCCAGGCAGCACCTCGTCGGAGCGCACTCCGATCGCGACATGGCGGAACCTAGAGCGCGCCATAACCTCGAAGACCTCGCGATCGGCTTCGTCGTCTCCAGCGAAGACCACGCCCGCCGGCCGTTGCTCCCGAATGAGCGATTCCAGGGCCAGCGCTTTACTGGCCCTCGCAGGTCGCACCTCGATGACCATCCGACCACGCGTGGCAATAAGGCCCAACTCAGACGCCAGGTCCCCAAGCCGGTGGAAGAGCTCGTCTGCGGCATCGGGCGCAGCGCGGAAGTGCACCGACGAGGATCCTGGCTTGATCTCGAGCTGAATACCGGCGCGCATGGCGATGGTCGTCCTAGCCCGAGAATTGAAGACCCGTAGTGCCCGCCTTTCCTCGGGCCAGGAATTCCGATTGCCGTAATCGCCCAAGAGGCGGACCTTCGGTATCGGTACCTTAGCGCGGAGGAAGGAATTTGCTCTAGCGCTCAGGACGGCCACGTTCAAACCGCGTTCGGCGAGCATCTCGAGTGCGCTCAGGGCTTCCGGCAGCGCAGTTGCCTTAGCCGGATCAGACACAATCGGCGCAAGGGTGCCATCGAAGTCAGTGGCCAGAAGCGTGTCCGTCAACGGAAGTGATGTCAGCATGCGAAGGAGGCGAATGCGGTCCGGCTTCATGTTGTCCACAGGCCAGTTGAGGTACCTATCCCCTTTCCGCCGTTGGGACGATGTGCGCGGCAAGGCGACTCGTCGCCGAGCCACGGGTGTGTTCGGATTCGCCGTGCTGAGCCCATTTCCACGCCGCGCGTTTGGATCGTGGATCCCTCCGTTGTGGCCCGTCTATTCTCGGCGACCATCACGATGCCTTGCTGTTCGCACTCGGACCTGATCGAAGGTTGTGGGGTTCAAAAAGACGTCACGCGGCCACCGGCACGCGCCGGTACTCGCTCAGTAGGCCACCGAGCCGAACCGTCCGGCTGATCTGCCCATCCGACGGAGCGATCGGATCGCCACGGGAAGCGGGCGGTCGCAGGTTCCGACTCCGATGGGGGCCCTCATCGTTGTCGTGCGCGCAGTACTCATGCAGCACCGCTTCGAGGTGTCGCTGATTCACGATCAGCATCCAGTCCAGGCACTCGCGGCGACAGCTTCCCACCCACCGCTTCGCATGCGCGTTCGCCATCGGCGCCATCAGCGGGGTCACGATCACCCGAGCGTCTTCCGATTTGAATACGGTGTCGGCTTTTGGAGCGAACTTCGGTCGCGGTCGTGAATCACGAACCTCAGCTTGATTCCCTCGTCCTCCAGTTTCCAGCTCAGGTTCCGGGCCTGCTGGGTTACCCAGAATTCGTTCGGCTCTGCGGTGCAGGTCGCGGCCAACACTCGCCGAGTCGCCAGGTGCACAAAAAAAGATATAGAGACGCTTGAAGAAGGCGCTTGATCTAGCGCTCAAGAACCCGACCTGGCGGCGGAGCGCCAACACCTCAGCCTGGAGCTTGGCTTGGTCGCCGTGGCTTGCCGCGATCACGTCCAGCCACAAGCGCACCGGCGAATACAGCAGCGAGCCCACCACCCCAGTCCGAAAGCCTACCCGGCCGATGTTCAACGGTCGCTCACCTCGCGCTACAAGCTGCGGCGCGAAGCTGGACGTGATTTTCGAACCCCACAGGTCGGGCGGGTTTAGCTGGATACATCCGACCTCCCGCCTCCCTTCAACGGGCGACTGCTAAGCTGCTGTTCAGCTCAGCGCCCAATCACTCGACAGGTGGGCTTGCCTTAGCGCGTTGATGGCGCATGCGCCTGGCAGCCATTCGAAGCTGAAGGATCCGTCCACCCCCCAATGCAAGAACGACGACGGCACCAAGAACCATGGCGAACAAGAGTGCAACGGCCAAGGGCAGGTGGCCATGGAAGGCAAGGAAATAGAGCTCCACGCTTTGCGGGTTCTGAAGGATGAAGACCAGGATTATGGCTAATGCCACGACCCCAACAACCAGCGCACTCCAAGCTCCACTGAGGCGAGTTTGGCGTTCGCTCGGATCGCGTTGAGGCTGCTCGTCCTGACCAGAGGGTTCCGTTTGTTCATAGTATCGCGCTCGCGGTCAGCGTTATCCGGAACGGCTCCTGGGGGACCGCCTGAAGTCGAGTTCCGTCGCTTAGATCGACCTTTCATCGATCGGACTGAGCCGCCCGTCGAGATTCTCGGACGTGGCCGCGCGTCCGCGACCGAGTTGGGCGCGTGCAGTCCCCAAGGGCCCCATTGACCAAGATCAACCGGCTCAGGTATTGGGGATGAGATGGAGGACGTCCCCGGCTACTACGTGGTGTCGCCAGACCGACTTCAGTTCACGCTGGCCAACTCAAGCTCAAATTCACGGCCCTATGCCACCGAGTGAACGGGGGCCCGATCGAGCTCTTGAGGGGGTCTACCGCACCCTGCGGTTGACTGCGATGGTCACCCTTCAGCCGCCCTGCCGGCTTCCGGCTTCACGAAGGCTGGCGCGGTCGCTTTCGGTCGCGGCCCGCTCGAGCGCCGCATCCCTGATCTCGGCGGCGGTGGTGCGAAGCGCCGCCGCCCGGGAGGGGGCGCCCGCGGCCTCGGCGCGGCGGCTGATCGCGGCGATGGCTTCCAGCAGCGCGGCGGCGACCCCGGCGTCGGCCGCGGCATAACGCCCGAGCCCGGCCAGGAGCGGCTCCACCAGCCCGCCGAAGTCGTCCCGCCTGGCCGTGACCAGCGCGCCCGAAATGCCGGCCATGCGGCGCGGCATCTCGCGGGCCACCAGGCGCTCAAGCAGGGCCTGCAGGTAAGAGATGCAGGTGAGCGCGGTGCTGGGATCGTTGATGCCCGGGGAGAGCGCGCGCAGTGCAATGTCCGACAGTTGCTGGAGGCCGAAGCCGGCGTCGTGCTCGAGGTGGCGATCGGCGGCCACCACCAGCGCCTGGCGCACGACCTCGGCGTCGCCGGGCTGGCCACGGACCCGGGCGATCACCGTAAGCTCGGTGACGAAGCTGCCCCGGGGCACCAACACTTCGATGCGAGCGTCCTGGCTGGCGGCAGCCGCGATCGCCTCGAGGCCAATCTGGCGGGCGTAGCCCATCTTTTGAGCCTCCACCTCGATCGCCCCGGTGCCGCTGGGGCCGGGCTCGACGGCTGGGGCCGGCTCCGGCTCGGGATGCCGATAGGGGTCGGGGTAGATGCGATCGATCGAAGCCAGCGTCCGCTTCGCGATCGCCCGCGAGATGGCGGTGACCTGGATCATCTGCGAGACCCGGTGCACGAACACCACGAGCAGGCCGATGGCGGCGAGCGACAGGACGATGGCCAGGCTGATTGCGAACGCGGGCACGAACTCGGGGTGGCCCTCGCCGGCGGCTCGGAGCACCCGGAGGACGAGCAGGCAGTAGGCGAAGGTGCCGATCAGCGCGCCCGTGATGAGCTGGATCGCGCGGTCGCCGAGGAAGTTGCCGATTGCCCGCGGCGTGAACTGGGCCGAGACCAGCTGAACGGTGACGATGGTCAGGGAGAGGGCGAGCCCGGTGACCGTGATCAGGGACCCGGCGACGGTGGAGAGCAGGGTGCCGGCGACGCCGGCCGAACCGGTGAAGCCGAAGTTGGCGCCCTGCGGTCCCATCCGCGCCTCGATCGCGGTGAGCGCGATCGCCAGCAGCACGTAGGCAGCGGCCACGCAACCGGGCACGAACCAGAGGCCGCTGAGCAGGTTCTGCCACAGGCCCTTCAACCGGGCTGCCATCGAGCGACCTTACCCGATCGCTGCCGCCCCTGCCGGGTCCGGCCGCACCGAGCCTAGCGGGCGGCCCGTCAAGGTCATAGTGCAATTGATTGCCCGACCGGGGTTCAGGCTCTGACCCCAGGCGGCCGTCATCCAAGTTTTCGTTAACGCTAGTGAAGAAGTCCGTGGCCACGATCATTGATGCGTGGGCGGCCAGGAAGTGACGCCATGTCAGCTGGGATCGGCTGCCCGCCGGCGGGACATGAGAGCGACGCAGTACTGAAGGGATCGCCATCGCCGATACCGTGTAGCCACACGTCATCAACTCGCCCCGGATACGAAAGTAACCCCAAGCGCGGGTTATCACGCGCCATTTGGACGATCAACTCCCGAACCTCCTCAACCGCCGGTGGCCAGCCGATTCGCGGACGCCGCGTTTACGCGGCACATCTCCTCCGCACCGGCGCACGGTGCCAGCCGAGCACCCTCTCCGGCCGGACTAACAGCCCAGCCCAAGCAGATCGTGGAAGCGAGCCCGAGGCTGATTCAGCGCATGGAGGTTACTCAAAAGCTGCTTGAGTTACGGCGCGCCGCTGTTCACCGGCAAGGGCACTGGATTTCCGGGGGCAACCTCCAGGTGGCTAAGTTGAGCTGAGCTGAGAATGAGCCTCACACTGGTTTGGAGACCGAACCCGGGCCACCGTGGCCGAAGCGCGGGAGGCGATGGGCCTCCTCCTGGCCCAGTGATATTCTTTTTCGACTGGCTTCGTAATCTGGAGGAGGCGCCGGGAATCAGCAGCGACCACGTCACAGAAGTTCCTCGGATGGGGGTCAAACCCAATGTTTCCCGTCGAACCTTCCTCACCTGGTCCATGGCCGGGCTGATGACGGCAACCCTGGTGGCCGGGCTGGCCCCGATCCTCGTCTACATCTGGCCGCCGCCGATCCTGGGAGAGAAGCTGGGCGACGTCACCGTCACCCCCGGCGCGCCGCTCACCAGTCTCCAGAACGGGGACGCCGTCAGCTTCAAGGCTCCCCAGAACTCGAGCTTTTTCGAGCTCGACGGCGGCGGCGCGAACTCCCGTGGCGGCCGGACCTACGGCGGGTTCGCCGCGATGTCCGGCGGGATGATCCGGTTCTTGGGGATAACCTGCAGCCACCTCGGCTGCTCGGTCGTCTTCAACAAGGACGGCAAGCGCTTCGATTGCCCCTGCCACGGCTCCCGCTACGACCTGGAGGGCAAGGTCCTCCGCGGGCCGGCCCTCTACCCCCTTTCGCACCTCCACGTGACCCAGAGCGGCAAGGATCTGAACGTTTACGGGTTCATCGACCAGCCGGCCTAGGAAGGGTAGAAGGGCGACCTCGGTCACCATCCAGGTGGCGGGCAGCCCTCTTCGAGTTCCTGAAGACCGGGCCGGAGATCATCACGGCCCTGGTCATCCCGCCCCCGATCCTTATCTACCTGCTACCTGGTCCTCTTCCCCTTCATCGACCAGGGCATCGGACCGCGGATCGCCCGCCGCGTGGGCTGGGCGTAGTGGTATGTGCCGGGGCGCAACTGGATCACGGGGACGCTCTGGATCCTGTTCATCGCCTGGATCCTCGGTCTTACATTCTTCACCTTCGGCGGGCCGAGCTTCTGGATCCCCCTGGCCGTTCTTCGGCATCGGTTCTCTTATGTGGAGCTTGAAAAGGCGCATCGCGTAGGCTGGGTTCATCCCGGCCGAGTGAGCTGTTCAAGAATCGACGCCGGACGCGGCGCCGAGAGGGGGAGATACGGAAGAGGGGGCCCGCCCCCTCTTCCCCTTATTTAGCCCTTCTCCGTGACCCGGTACTCGAGGTAGTTGGCCAGGAGTAGGCGAGTGTGCGCCTCCAGGGACGGCAGCACCGACAGCACCAGCCCGACCACCGGGTAGCTGAAGTACTGGGGGAAGTGTGATTGCGAAGTCCTGGCTCACCCAGATGGTTCGAGGCGCTGAAGAGGAGGAAGACCTGCAGGAAGATCCGTTGAGGTGATTCAGGAAGAGGTTCATGAAGCGGGTGATCCTGAGCCGGAGCGGGATCTCGGGGTGCTGGGGGAGCCGCTGGAGGACGTAGGGCACGTCGGTGATGCCCCAGGCCCATCGCTTGATCTGGTTGTACTGGCTGGCGTGGCTGGCGGCGTAGTCACGGCCGGGGAGTCGCCGTAGATCGGCAGCCAAACCGTCTTGACCTGGAAGCGCTCGCCGAAGCGGAAGAAAGCCTTCCAGTAGAAGCGGGAGTCCTCGGGGATGACGTCCTTGTCCCAGTAACCGACCTCGTGCACGAACTCCAGCGAGCAGGTGTAGGAGGAGAAGGCCACCAGCCGGTGCTTGCGGGTGTGGAGGAACCCCTGCCTGGAGTCGGGTTTCTGGAGTTCAGATTTGCTATTGTCCGGTATGTGGATGGCCTGGCGGTCGTCTCACTGGAGGCTCCTGATCACTCACGATTGGTCCCCATCTGGATGGACCACACCTACGGTTACGTCATGGCGCTCGGCGGCGACAGCTTGCCGGAGGCGGGCGGCTGCCGGAGGGCGCTTGGCGTCGAGCCGATGAGTGCTGCGCTGAATGCATTTCAAAGCTGCGACGGCATGCGGACGCTGCAGCCGGATGAGGCCTTCAGCACCCCCTGGGGGATCATCGTGCCGACCGAAGTACCACACAATGGCTTCCAGGCCAACAGCGGACACGAGGCGAGCACGCAGGCAGGATGCGGATCGTCAAGGCGTGGCAGGGGCGCAAAGAAGATTCGGTGGCCCGGGGGAGTTGGAGAACCTCAACGGTGCCCTCGAGGACGCCGCCCGCAAGAACCCCACGCCGTGACATGAAGCGCAACGTCCTTCGCAGCCTGATCGCCCTGGGCTGTTTCACAGGTGTGGCGGCAGGGGCGACTTACCTCACCACGCTGAACATTGCTGTTTTGAACCCGAAGGGGCCAATTGGGGTTGAGGAGCAACACCTCATCCTGATTGCCGCAGCGTTGAGCCTTGTGGTCGTTGTGCCCGTGCTTGGGCTCTTGATCGCATTTGCAGTCAGATATCGGGAGGGCAACACAAAGTCTCGGTATGCCCCAAATTTGCGCAGCAGTCGGAAGGTCGAAGCAGTGTGGTGGGCCCTGCCGACCGCGCTCATAGGGGTGCTTTCCGTCATCACATGGACAAGCTCGCACGACCTGGACCCGTATGCGCCGCTGAAATCCGGCAATGCTGCGATCCGGGTTCAGGTGGTTGCGATGGATTGGAAATGGCTCTTCCTGTATCCCGACCAGGGCATCGCCTCGGTCAACGCATTGGTGATCCCGGTAGACACGCCGGTTCACTTCTTGATCACCGCCGACGGCCCGATGAATACCCTATGGATTCCTCAGCTCAGCGGACAGATTTACGCGATGCCCGGTATGCAGACGCAACTGAATATTCAGGCGTCTGACGAGGGGACCTATAGCGGTCTTTCCGCCAACCTCAGCGGCAAGGGGTTCTCAGGGATGCGCTTCAAGACGACGGTGGTCTCGAATCCTGCGTTTCAAAAGTGGATAGGTGAGAGGCGGGCGTCAGCTGCGGTACTGGATCGAACCTCCTACGCGCATCTGCAGGCGCCCTCCCTCGACGTGCCTCCAGCCTACTTCCGTCTAGCAGATCAGGAGATCTTTGCATTCATCATCGACCAGTACATGACGGTCCCTTCATCGCCGTCCACGAAGGGGGGATCGTCGCCATGATGGCAAGCATTTCGGGACTGACGGGCCGATTAACCTGGGCCGCCTTCACCACCCACAACCTCATTACCAACGCCGCGGTCGTAGGAACCATCGTCGCCGTCGTCGGCGTGCTTGGCCTGCTGACTGTGAAGAGGAAATGGGGGTGGCTGTGGCGCGATTGGTTGACAACCGTAGATCCCAAGCGCCTGGGAGTGATGTACATCATCGTGGCTTTGCTCATGCTCGTACGGAGCGGCTTTGACGTGCTCTTGTTGCGACTCCAGCAGGCGACCGCAAGCGGCCCCGGCAACGGGGCCATCCCGGCAACCATGTTCCAGGAGTTGTTTTCTTCACATGGAACGCTGATGGTGTTCTTCGTCGGTATGGGCCTGATGTTCGGCCTCATCAACGTGATCCTGCCACTCCAGATCGGCGCACGCGAGGTCGCCTTTCCATTTCTGAACGCCGCCAGTTTTTGGCTATTCGCGGGGGGGATGGCTCTGATCAACACGTCGCTCGGCATCGGCTCCTTCTCGGCTGCGGGCTGGCTGGCCTACCCTCCGTTGTCGGAATTGGGACTGAGTCCAGGCGTCGGAGTCGATTACTGGATCTGGAGCATTCAGATAGCGGGAATCGGCAGTCTCCTCGCCGGCATCAATTTTCTGGTCACGATCGTGCGGAACCGCTGCCCGGGGATGACGCTCATGAGGATGCCGATGTTCGTTTGGAGTGTGCTATGCAGCATGGTGCTTGTGGTTCTTGCCTTCCCGGTGCTCACAGCCACCCTGGCCCTGCTGGCCCTCGACCGAACGATCGGAACGCACTTCTTCACAGCAGATCGCGGGGGAAACCTGATGATGTACGTGAACCTCATATGGGCGTGGGGACATCCCGAGGTGTACATCCTGATCCTGCCGGTTTTCGGCATTTTCTCGGAGATCGTTGCCACGTTCTCCCGCAAGCCTCTGTTCGGCTACGTCTCGATGGTCGTCGCGCTGATCGCGATCACCATCTTGTCCTTTAGCGTCTGGGTGCATCATTTTTTCACTATGGGCGCAGGTGCCGATGTGAACGCAGTATTCGGCATCATGACCATGGTGATCGCGATTCCGACTGGTGTGAAGATTTTCAACTGGCTGGCCACCATGTTCCGCGGGCGGATCGTCATGGCGTCTCCGATGTACTGGTTCATGGGCTTTGTGGGTCTGTTCACAGTGGGGGGAGTCGCCGGGGTCATGTTGGCAATACCTGCTGCCGATTTCCAGCTGCACAACAGCCTCTTCCTCGTCGCGCATTTCCACACCATGTTGGTGAGCGGCGTCCTGTTCGGGGACTTCGCCGGCATCATCTATTGGTTCCCCAAGATCTTTGGTTTCCATCTCAACGAGCGGGTGTGGAAGGCTTCGTTCTCGTGCTGGTTCATCGGTTTCCTGACCGTCTTTGTCCCGCTCTACATTCTCGGGTTCCTAGGGGCGACCAGGCGTACCAGCGATTACTTGGCCTCCACCGGCTGGCAGCCGCTGTTTATCGTGTCCGGGCTCGGTGCGCTGATCATCGCAGCCGGCGTCGCACTCAACATCGTGGGGTTCGTGGTGAGCGTGCGTAATCGGTCCGCTCAGTTGGACACAACCGGGGACCCGTGGAATGGGCGCACGCTGGAATGGTCGACGACTTCTCCGCCGCCGCCGTATAACTTCGCCGTCATCCCGGTGGTCCATGGCAGGGATCCCTTCTGGGCGGCGAAGCAGGGGGATGTCTTGATAGAGGCTGAGAGCCCGTACCGCGACGTCAGGATGCCCAAGCGAACATCGGCTGGCCTTATGGTTGGAGGCCTCGCTTTCCTGTTTGCCTTCGGCATCGTCTGGCGCATCTACTGGCTGACAGGTTTAGCTATTGCGGCTCTGCTTGCCGCGGTGGTCATTCGCACAACCGCGTCGGATGAAAGCTCCTACATGCTGCCCGGCTCGGACATCGCCAGTATGGAGAGCGGCGCTAAGCGTCGGGCTCTGTCGACTTGAACATCCCAACGCTGGCGGTGACCTCCGCCTCCCTTGAGGGCGCCGAGCGAGATGCGAGCGCGGCTCTCGGTTTCTGGATTTACATCTTGGCCGACTGCATTCTGTTCGCAGCCCTGTTCGCGACATTCGCTGTGCTTCGCGGCAATCTTGCGGGCGGTCCTGCGATCGGGCAAGTTTTCCATCCGCCGTATGTGCTGGCCGAAACCTTGATCCTTCTAGCCAGCAGTTTCACGTGTGGCCTCGGTTGGCTCGCCGTGACAGCGGGGCATCGGAGCCATGGCTTGAGGTGGTTTGGGGCCACTTGGGTGCTCGGGCTCGGCTTCATCTCGATGGAGTTTCACGATTTTGCCGGCCTGGTCTCGAGCGGCAGAGACTGGAGCCGGAGTGGAGCACTGTCCTCCTACTTCACGCTCGTGGGGACGCACGGACTCCACATCGTGATTGGACTTCTCTGGCTCGCCGTCCTCATGGCTCGCACCTGGCGGCAAGGCGTTGAGCGGCCGCAGGTGCGACGGTTCACCCACTTCGCCGTCTTCTGGCACTTTCTCGACATCATCTGGATCTTTATCTTCACGATCGTCTATATGGTCGGGTTGACGCAGCTTTGAACGATCTATTTTCAGCGACCGGGGAGCCCTCGCAGCGGGCGCATGCCGGCGTCCGCTCCTATTTGATTGGTCTGATTGCTTCGGCTGCGCTCACCATTGCTGCCTATATGTTGGCCACAGGCCACACCCTTAATCCAGCGTTCGCGTTGGCAGTTCTCATCTTCCTCGCCCTGCTGCAGTTCGGGGCGCAGGTGCTCACATTTCTTCACCTCGGTAGCGAAACACAGCCGCGTTGGAAGCTGTATGCGCTCGCCTCAATGGTGGGCATAGTGTTGGTCATTGTGTCCGGCTCGCTTTGGGTCATGAGCAACCTCAATACACGGACAACCATTGACCAGCAAATGCAGTACATGTCAAGTCAGGGGGGCCCTTAGCCGACGGATGGGCACACCGCAAAGTTACTGCCATTGTTATGGCCGATCGGCGACCGTTCTTGTCAGGCGGAAGGGGTGCTGTCGTAAGACCGCTTCTTCCGCCTTCTGCTGTCCCTGAACCATGCCCCCCAGCCGCGACCTGCTGATCGATGTTCAAAAACGAAAAGTCCGTTTCCTACGGGTCCAGCATGGTGGGTTTCGGTGACACGAAGTCGTTTATTCCTGTCGACGCCATCACCCGGATCACCAAAGACGAAAGCTTCGAGCCGCCGAACGCTGATGGGCTTAAGCATTGGCTCCGAAACTGCAAACAGGAGAGAGACATTGAAGAAGATCGCAGCCGAACTTCTGGTTGAACGACTGATCGAGTGGGAAGTCGACACAGTATTCGGCCTCCCGGGCGACGGAATCAACGGTTTGACTGAGGCACTACGCCGGCACCAGGACCGGATCAAGTTCGTCCTGGTCCACCACGAGGAGGCGGCGGCCTTCATGGCGACCGGCTATGCAAAGAGCACCGGCCGCCTGGGTGTCTGTCTCGCGACCTCAGGACCGGGCGGAATCCACCTCCTGAACGGACTCTACGATGCCAAGCTCGACCATCAGCCGGTGCTGGCGCTGACCGGAATGCAGGAGCTGCAGGTGCTGGGTACCGGCTATCAGCAGGAGGTCCATCTCGAAAAGCTGTTCGAGGATGTCGCCCAGTACAACGTGATGGTCTACACCCCGGTCCAGATCCCGACCCTGGTCGACTTGGCCGTGAGGTCTGCGCTGGTAAATCACACCGTCTCCCACATCACCTTCCCGAATGACGTCCAGCTCATGGACGCTGACACGGCCGCGCCGGGCGGCCCAACCCCTGCCCGGGCACCCAGCACGTCACCCATCTTCATCATCGCGCCCGCGCTGCCGAGGGATGCGGATCTCAGGCGCGCTGCGGACGTTCTCAACGAGGGCAAGAAGGTTGTGATTCTCGCCGGCGCGGGAGCGATCGGCGCAGCCGATGAGCTGCGCCAAGCGGCTCGGCTTCTGGGGGCGCCGATCGTCAAGACGCTTTCGGGCAAGGGCAGTTTCCCGGACGATGATCCACTCTCCGTCGGCGGCCTCGGCCTGCTCGGTACGCTGCCCGCGGAAAAGTCGATGGAGGAGTGCGACACACTCCTCATGATCGGCACCAACTTTCCCTTTACCAAGTTCCTGCCGGAGAGCGCCCGCACCGTGCAAATCGAGATCAGCCCGGCCCGCGCAGGGAACCGGGTGCCGACCGAAGTCCCGCTGGTCGGAGGCGCCAGGGAGACCCTAGAGGCTCTGATTCCGATGCT
>JALZAL010000212.1 GCA_030948325.1 Candidatus Dormiibacterota bacterium | reverse complement strand
CGCATCGGAATCGCAGCTGCCAGCGGACCCCATTTTCGGGCACTCGTCTCGGCTCGGGTCTAAGCTAGCAGGGCCATGAACGAGGGGGCTCCTTCTAAGGCCGGGTCATCGATTAGTGGCCGTAGGCGGCAACTTGTTGAAGCCGCAAGGAAGGTGTGGATTCAGCAGTTGATCGACCTTTCGCGGCGCAACAGTCTTCTGTACTTCCGGCACTGGAAATTGGCGTCGGCCGAGCTTCGCGACTGGGACCCTGTCGTTCTGTTTTCCCTGCTCAGTGGTGGCCAGGTGACTTTGGCGGATCTGCTTCCTGCTGAGGCCGATCTAGTGCGGCGAGGCGAGGCTTCGACCGACGATGTTTCCGTCTACACGGAAGAAGGTGAGGAAGGTGGTCTGTCGGTAGGCCATTCCGGCCTTCTTCCGAAACTTCAGGCCATTGCCCGCAAGGCCCAGGAGAACTTCGAAGAGCGTGGTATAGAAACCATGCACGTCGCCTATGGGATGGCGACCTGGAAGTCCGATGACGGCGGTCGGGACCCGGAGGCGGCCGTGCTTCTACTGCCGGTAACCATCGATGGCGCTGGCCGGAAGCGTGCTCTTGTTCCTCGTGGCGATGTTGAAACCAACCTGACTCTGCTTTACCAGCTGGAACGACTCAGCTGCGGTGACCTGACCTCTCAGTTAGAAGACCTCCTCGACGATGCAGAGCAGCTCGCAACCGGTCGGTCCCTTGAGCAGGTATTTGCCGCTCTTCGGCGGGCGGCATCGCATGTGCCCGGCTTTCGGATAGAAGAGCGGGTCGTAGTTGGGAACTTCAGCTTCGAAAAGTTGGCGATGGTCAAGGATCTCCAGGCAAATCTCGAGGCGCTTTGCGGGAACAGCATCGTTGCTGCCCTGGCCGGCGACACTGAGGCTGCGGGCGAGCTGCGCCGAGCGTGGGAGGCAGGTCAGATTGATCCATCGGACGTCGACCAACTGCCGGCCGCGGCGGAGTTCTTGGTCACCCCGGCCGATTCGAGTCAACAGGCCGCCATCGTAATGGTCGCACGAGGTCAAAGCGGCGTCGTTTCGGGGCCCCCCGGGACTGGTAAGTCGCAGACCATTACTAACTTGATCGGCAGCCTCGTGGCGGAAGGCAAGAGTGTCCTGTTTGTGGCCCAGAAGCGGGCCGCGTTGGAGGTCGTTAAGCGTCGCCTGGAGCAGGCCGGACTTCAGCATCTTGTTTTAGACCTTCACGGGCAAACCAGGAAAGCCGACGTCATGCGGCAATTTGGGGAGAGCTTCGAGCTCATTCGGTCAAGTGCCGCTGTCGACGCGGCGACGCTCGACGCTCATTTTGAGGAGCGCCGCCTCCAACTAAACGAGTATGTGGAACGACTGCATCGCGCCAGAGCCCCCTCCGGACTGTCGGCGTATGAATTGCAGGCGGCCGTCCTCGGCGCTTCGGCAGATACGGTAGCTCCGGTTCGCTGGCAACCACACGAGCTGGCTCCTTTGGGGGCAGATCAGATCCACTATTTGGAAGGTCTCTTGGCTGAGGCTGGTGGCCACAGTAAGTTGTTCCTCCGAGACGAGGATGCCGTTTGGGCCGGCGCAAAACTCTCGAGCCCAGGGAACGTGATCGCAGCTCTTCGTGCGGTTCAGTCCTTACTCGCTGTGGACTTCACGCGACTCGGTTTGGCCGCAAGAGCCTTCTCATTGGAGACGGGTATCCCGGCCCAGTCTCTGGCGGATATGGGAGCAGCCGTTCAGCTTGGAGAGAGGGCGACGGCGGCCACCTTGACCTACACGCCTGCGTTGTTCGACTCGGATCTTTCATCGCTCGCGTTAGCGATGTCTCCTGCGAAGAACGCCATCGCTGGAGCCTGGGCTTCTTTGTTCAACGGCGGCTACCGACGCGCTAAGCGGCAACTTCGCCAACTACGTGTTGCACACGCCAATGACGGAACCCTATTGCGCGAGGTTGCGGCTGCCCTGGCCACTGCAACCGAGTGGAGTTCAGCTACGCGCACAGGGTCGAGGCCTGCCAAACTCGCAGCCTACCCGGAGCTCCGATCTGCTTGGGATGCATTTCAGTCGGATTGGACTCCCCTGCGAGCGCTCCTTGCGTGGGGAGATGTCGGACGTACAAGCACAAGAGACTTGGAGCAGTGGGTCAGGGAACTCGATCTGCACAAGGAGGACGCATATCGGCTGCCGCGGCTTTGGGAGATTGAGACCGAGCTCGAGAAGTGGAATCTAGGTCGGTTGGTGTCTCACTTGCGGGAGCGCCGTCTGCCAGCTGGGCTCTGGGCGGAAGCGCTTCGGTGCTGTTACCACCAGTCGTGCTTAGAGGCGGCATGGCTCGAAGATCCACAACTTGCCGCGTTCGATGGCGGTTATCACAACCAGGTCATCAAGGACTTCATGTCATTGGATCAGCGGCGCACATTGATCGCTGCCCGACGTATTCGGCGAGCCCACGCTGAAAGGGCGATTGCCGTCAGGAACGCGAATCCTGAGCAGGAGGCAATCGTTCGTGATCAGGCGAAGAGAAAGACCAGGCACAAACCAGTCCGCACTCTGATCGGTGAAGCGCCCGATGTCGTAACCGCGCTGCGCCCCTGCTGGATGGCCAGCCCGCTCGCGGTAAGCCAGCTCCTTGCAGGCGGCGGTCGTTACTTCGACGTGGTCATTTTCGACGAGGCCAGCCAGGTCCTACCAGAGGATGCAGTTACGTCAATCCTCCGGGGGCGCACGGTCGTCGTAGCTGGAGATGAAAAGCAGCTTCCGCCGACGCCCTTCTTTGCATCGGGCGTCAGCGACGCCGAATTGACCCGCGAAGAAGCCGAGCCGGTTGAGGGGTTTGAGTCTGTTCTTGAGATCATGGGAAAGATCTTCGATCCATGGGACCTGACCTGGCATTACCGCAGCCTGGACGAGCGATTAATTGCGTTCTCCAATCGCCATCTCTATTCGGATCGGCTAGTGACGTTCCCAGGAGTAGGCCTTGTCGAACCAGTCCGGTTCATCGAGGTCCAGCAGATCGCAGGAATGGATGGCCAGGAAGAGAGCTCGTCAGGTGAGGTCGTGCGCGTGGTCGAAGCCATTCTTGAGCACGCAGAGCAACGCCCTCAAGAAAGCCTTGGGGTCATTGCGATGGGGATTAAGCACATGTATCGGATCGAGGCGCAGCTGGCGCGGATGCGGCTCGAGCATCTAGAACTGGATGAGTTCTTCGCCAATGCGCAACACGCAGATGAACGCTTCTTTGTCAAGAACCTGGAGCGAGTCCAAGGCGACGAGCGCGACGCAATCATCCTCTCAGTCGGGTACGGCAAGAACCGTGCGGGCACGCTAGGTCTGAACTTTGGACCCCTAACTAACACCAAAATGGGCCACCGTCGACTGAACGTGGCAGTGACGAGAGCTAAGCGCCGGATGACTGTGGTCGCCTCATTCAACTCAGGCGACATGGATCCGAAGCGCCTCAACGCGCTCGGTATGAAACTGGTTAGGTCGTATCTCGAGTATGCCGCAGCGGGCGGTAACAACCTCGGAGAGCGTATACGGCAACCCACTGCGATGAACGGCTTCGAGCTGTCCGTGATGAAGACTCTTGAGGCAAAAGGCTTAAGCGTGATTCCGCAATACGGAGCGGGTTTCTACCGGCTGGACTTTGCCGTTCAGCACCCCATTCGTAAGGGCAGGTTCGTGATGGCTATCGAGTGCGACGGGGCGAGCTACCATTCGGCGAATACAGCACGGGATCGTGATCGACTTCGTCAAGAGCACCTTGAACTGCTCGGTTGGCGCTTCTGTCGAATCTGGTCAACCGACTGGTTCCGCAATCGGGCGGGAGAGACTGACCGAGTAGTCCGTATGTACGAAGAGGCCCTGCGACAAGCGGACGACGAAGAACGCGATGGCGGGCGACACCCCCAACCGAGCCAGCCGGTGCCAGCTACATCGGCCCAAGTCGTGGCTCTTCCCGATGTGGCGCCTGCTGGTCCCAGGCGTCTCGGGCAGCCAATTGACTCGTACAGCTTCCGCGAACTCAAAGCCTTGGAGGCGGAGATCCGGCGCGACGGCCAGCTTCGAACCAACGAAGAGCTGATCAGGGAGATGAGCAATCGGCTTGGGTATGACCGCCTCGGACCGAAGATCAGGGCACGTTTAGCAGCGATTATCGACGGCCATGACTTGCCCGCGGTGCGCAGCAGCTCACCCCGCGGCCGAAGCTCAAGCTATCGGCGCCGATCTCGGCGCTGGTGATCGATCGGCAGCTTCGCGGCAAACGAGGCAGCAGGGGACCACGGGTCGTCTGGTTGAAATCAAGCCGCTCTTGACGGCAACGGTGACGGCAAGGACGGTGAACTCTTACGAACCTCTGCTGAACTCTGAGGCGACCAAGGCGATAGGGCTATATCTGCCAGGACGCCGTGTCGGACGAGGCTCTCAAACGAGCAGTTTCCAGTTGCTGAAGGGGGGAGGGGACCATTCGCCAAGACCCACTAGCGAGGGCGGCGACGCCTTGGCACGGTGGGTGGCGGGACAGTTACCTTCAATAGGGCGACCGGTTTCTCGGGGGTAGTCATTGATCTCCGAACCGTGTGATCCTCCAACTCAGCCAGAGTGTGGAGGGTTGGCGGCGAGGTGTCGATACTGGGGCTGTCTCTCGAAGAGTTCGGCGCACACGGTCTCATCAAAACCGAGGTCAAGCATGATGCAAGCCTCGAAGAGGTAAGTTGCGGTGGCGGTTAGGTCATACATGTGGAGGCCACCGACCCGAGTCTTGGCCTGGTCTGGGTGCGTCTTGGCGTTGCGTGCGTCTATGAAGTCCACCGCGAACGACGGTCTTGTCGGCAGCAATGTGCGTAAGGCGACCTTGGCGCGCTCCACCAGCTGGTTGGTCCGTTCTACCTGACTCAGCTCGTTGAGATAGCCAAGCTTCTGCTTGAGAAATTCTGTGTGCTTCTCGGGACATGCGTCGAGCAACGCTTCCTTGAACTTAGCGAACTCTTCCTTGGACATTGCGCCACGCGGTAGCTTCGACGCCCTGTGGTAAGCCTCGAGGGCCTGCGAAATTGAAACGAGCCGGAGGTCGAGATGCGTCGGCGGCGCGTAGACGAGGCCGAAGTACGGCGCCAATGAGGGTCGGAGATCCTGGTAAAGCGCGAACCACCGTCGGACGAGTTCGTCGAACCCCATGGCCGCGTCTGCGGCGGCAAAGTTCATGTGATCAGCTGACAAGCGCTCCGGGTTCTTCACCGGTTTGGCGATCCACTCGGTGAGGAATTCGAGGTTCTCGCGCTCCGTCTTATCACCCACCACCCAGGTAACAGAGGGGCTCCGGACCATGAGTCGGTCGACCGCGTTGCTGCGGCCCGTTCCGAAGGAGACAAGATCCAACAAGGGCGTCACGTAGTCCTCGATCAGATCGTCAACGGGAATCGCCGTTTCGAGCGCGACTTTAAGAGCGACAGTCTCGTTGATGCCGTAGCCAGAGCGCATAGGGTGGCCCTGGTGCGATGTCCACGTGGTGACAGTGACGCCGGGTGCTGCATGAGATGTCCTTACCACGGGCGATTGGTAGCTGACCGCAACAGACCCCTTTTGTGCATCGGCGCCTGGGCGCAGCTCAATCCTGATGCCGCTCTCGTGAAGCCAATCAGTTAGGAAGGTCGTCTCGAGTAGCGCCTCGTCATAAAGCGTTGTTTCGTCAACGTGAGCTCCGACAAGCAACGAGCGGGGCCGGAAGACCTCCGTGGCAAAGCCCGGCATTCCCATGCTCGCGCCAGATCTCATGACTTTGCGCGCGGTGAAGAGCGGTCCCTGTTTGCCCAGTCCGTGGAGGACCTCTGGTTCCGGATCGTGCATTGGAAATGGGGTGCCGCTCAGAGTGCCGACGAGCTCAATCGCGGTAGCGCCGTCCGCGTCATGCGATATCTGACCCGCGTACTCTCGACCGGGCGTCTCCGGCTGCCACCAACGGCTTAGGAGCCTGTCAAAATCCATTCTCAGGCCCGACTGGATCCAGTGGATGGATGGTCATTGTCCGTAGGATCCTGCTCGGCCGGGGCCTCTGCGACTTCCTCTTCTAGACGAGTTGCCAAGCCTTGCCCCAGTCGCCGACCAGCTGAAGTCGACCCGAGTAGTGCGGGCTGCGCCCGAGGCGGCTCTGCTCCTCGAGGAGCACTTGGACCCGGCCGTCGACCACATCGACGCGCTGCCGCAGGTTGAACAGCGCGATGCCCAGGAGGTCGGGACGCCGAGGCTTCTGGGTCTGGAGCGCGACCTCGGTGCCGTGCTGCAGGACATCAAACGTCTCTTGAGACAGCAGGAAGCCCGTGATCACCAGGATGCCGGGGCGGCCAGCGGCCAGCTGCCCACCCGCGCCGGTCCCGGCACTCCCGAGGCAATTGCGGACCATCCACATGGCTTCGCGCACTTCGAGCGCGGTGTCGCGCTGCCAAAGAGCCTGCGGCGCCTTCACCTCGACCGCGAGCCCGCGTTGATTCGCGATGGTCAGCATCAAGTCGGGGGTCCGGCCGGCGCCGGTGATGGCAACGAGCTCGACCGCAGGATGATGGACCCGCAGCATATTGGCGACCGATAGTGTCCCGAAGGCATGGAGGTAGTCTTGCGGGGAACGAAGCGCCCGCTGGAAGTCGCGCCAGGCCGGCGAGTCCCTCCATTCGTCGTAGAGGTCGAGCGCCGCGTTCAGCTCGGCCGCGTTAGCAGCCGCTGCGCCGATCAGCAGTTCGTTTGACAGGTCGGCGGCAGCGCGGAGTCGAAGCAGCAATTCGATCAGGCGGTGCCGGTGCCTGGGACGGATGCCGCTGGCGACAGCTGCGGCATGCTTCTCGAGCAGACGCTCGAGCGGCTTGTCGATGAGGAGCTCAGCACGACTTACCAGTGATCGGATCTCTTCCTGAGTCAGACGCCTATCAATGACGGCCATCGCCGCTGAGGATAGCGAGTACTGCGTCATAGAAAAGCCGCTAGCCCCCATAGCGTGCTATCGGGCCGCCGGTGCTGGCGACCGCAGGATGTACCGGAACTCATCGCGTAGCTGAGCCAGCTCGGGCGTCGAGACCTCGTGGCCGAGCAGGCGAGCAAGCGGCCACCGCAGAAGCAACCCTTGGCGCGCGAGATAGAAGCCCACGGAGTCGATGCCGTAGGCATCGGGGTAGTCGATGAGCACGTAGCCCAGCAGCTGGGCGAGGGCTTCCAGGCTTAACGACGGCTTCACGGTGCACTTCACATCAAGCAAGCATCCGCTGATGATGAGGTCTGCGTCGGCCTTCATGTCCGCTGATCCTTCAAAGGTAGGGTTCAAGACGTGAGGAAGGTCGAAGAGACCATGCTGTTCAGCCACGTCGTAGAAAGCTGAGGCCATTGCGCAGAGGTCCTCCACCCAGGCGGGTTGCGCGCGAGCCACCAACTCCTCAGTGCTGGCGCATGGGCTCGGGTAGATCAGAGGCGAGCGCTCGCCGAGCATGCCGCTTCGGAAGACCTGCTCAAGGGCCGCCAGGATGACACAGAACCTGACCAGCCGCTCCTCGTCTCTGCGATCAAGTCTGCGCCGCACCGGGTTGAGTGCCGAAACGGATGCATCGAGCCCGGCGATGAAGCCCTGAGCGACGTCGGCGAGCCCTGGAGGCGGTGCTGGCGTGTCGAGGATGCGATAGGTTCCTCGGCGCACGCCCGCGTCGTCGACATCAAGATCATCGAGCACGACCGCCGGGATTGTGAGCCTGCGTACCCCGAGAGCCGCGACAAGGTGATCGGCTGGCGTGACGGCGAGCGCGTAGCGCAACCGATAATCGAAAGCTGTCCCGATAAGCCCGTACTCCCATGTGGCCATTGGCGGCGATGATCCCGACAAGATCGTTTTCGCGGTCAGAAACTTCGGCTTGGCCTCGCGCCGGATCGCGTTGATGCTGTCTGTGTCCAAACGGCTGGCAAGGAACCGCCAGACAGGACCTTCCTTGTCCTGCAACTGCCTGGTCAGCGCGCCTGCGCGGCCGACGCTCAAACGCGCGACCGAAGGCTTGAACTGCCTGGAATCGTAGTAGGACGTTCCCATTCCAGCGCCTATCCTGAGGGGTAGTTGCGACAGCTGTGCGTCGGAGCCCCCATCTTCCACCCTGGGACGCCTTTTTGGGCCGATTTCGTACTCAACGGCAGCGAATCTGATTCCAAACTAGCTGGTTGACCGCACCACCCGCGAGCGCTTCGCCCATAATCGCTGCCGATGGGCAGGAAGAAGAGTGGAAGGCTGGCCGCACAGGGATTTCAGAAACGGGTCGACGATCTCGTGACGTACTGCCGCTCAGCCAGAGATGCTCTGAAGCAGCAGCAAGCAGCAGCCGGGGGTGCCGACCGCTCCGACCTGTTCACAACCTGGACCTACGAGGGAGCTTTGATAAAACTCGCCGCAGCGTTTGATCGAATGATGCTCGATTGTTTGGTAGCGGCAATCAACAACGACACAACCGCGACGGCTACGGTGATCGGTGTCTCGCTACCGGCGCACCTGACTGACGAGGTGTGTGAGTACTTAGTCGTTGGTGGTGGGTACTTCGATTACAAAGGGCGAGATGGACTCATCAAGACTCTGAAATCCTACCTCCCGGATACCCACTATTTAGTGGCTATTATCAAAGATCCAGCCTTCAGGCAACCACTAGACCAAGGCCTCGCCCTTCGGAACTTTGGAGCCCACGAGAGCAAGAAGAGTAAGGAAGCCGCGAGGAAAGCCGTTGGTGTCAATCTTGCAGCGGCCGGAGCCTGGCTCAAGCGCGAGAATGGCCTTCGATTCGAGACGATCGCAAATCGACTCAAACAGCTTGCCCAGGGAATCGAGGCTGCTGCACCGCACTAATCCTCGGCGCGTGGCAGGTACCAACCCGCTCATGAATCGGCGTAGGAGTTCGGACATATTCCCTCAAGGCTAAGCAACAAGATTGCAGTTCACCGTCTGTAGTGCCCTCCCGGCCCAGAGACGCATCGACCCTCATCGCCTCCGGAGGCGCTTTAACCAAACGGTCGTTCGTCAGCCCTATCCAATCGAGCGACCCCAATCGGAGCGGGGTTTAAGCCGGTCTGTGGGTCCCCCGGAGGTATTCGAGGTCAGGGATCCCAGGAACGCGGCTTCTTGCCCGTCCTGATTGATTTCGCCCAATCGCGACAGACACCTGTCGCAAACCCCGGCCATAATGCCCGCAAATCCGGGCACAGAGGAGGTGAATCCAATGCCACGAACGGGAGAAAAGGCGACGCAATCGGGCATCTACAGTGGCGACGACGCGCACAAGGAAGAGATCGCGCTGAGCCGAAACGAGACGTTCCCGCCGTGCGGTGATTGCAAGCGGGCCGTCAACTGGACCCTGATCCGCGCGACGAACAACTGACCGACCGCTCGAAGACCATCTCCTCACAGCCGTGAGCGGGGTGTGGGGAGATGGCCCCTCTCATCGTTGCCAGTCCACCTTGTTAGCTGTTTTCGAAGGAGAAAACCCGATGGCCAAAAGCAAGACATCCGCCGAGGAAAAATGGGTCATGGGAATCCTGGGTTCCATCCTCGTGACCGTGGCCAGCAAGCTGCTCTACGACTGGATTCAGGGTCAGCGGCAGGGCTAGTCACGTCGCCTGTCGTCGAGTCGGAGGGCCTCGGAGTCATCCGGGGCTTCTTTCTTTGTCGAGCCCGCAGGTTCAATAGACGGAGAACCTTCCGCGCCGCAGCCGCCCAGCTGTGACGGGTACGCATGGGCCTCGGGCCCGAGCTTTCCGTGGGGGACTACGCAGCCTTGTCGTATACGCTCCGCCCATCGTCCCAGTAGCTGTCGAACACATGCTGATAGACGACGTCGCACTTTTGGGCGTAGACCTGGCGCGTGAACTTTTCCGGTAGTTCATCCAGCTTCTCCTCCACCGCAAGCCGAACCGCAGCCCGCGACTGCTGCTCCTTGCGCCAGTCGAGGACCAGCTTGCCGCGCTTGAGGATCTCGAGCAGCGACTGGGCCACCTTTTTGACCTGGATCTTCTCTGCCTCCGTCAAAGCGGGCGATGGACGCATCAGCAAGTCGTAGACGGCAAGCTGCTCTTCGGTCAGATCCTCGGATAGAGCGCGCGCTTCCTCCTCTGTGAGCGCCCTGCCAAATGCCAGCAGCTCCTGAAAGAAAGCCTCGGTGTTCATGCTCCCGGCGTTGTAGTCGGCTACGAGCTTCTCGAACCGCTCTACCAGGTCAACCCGGGCCGGGTTCAGGCGAACTAAGGCCGCAACCCGAGCCGACAGCAGCGATCGCAGACGCTGAGCTGCTGTCCTCGGCCTTCCCTGTTTGAATGCCTTTTCGAGCCCCTTCCAGTCCACCGCTCCAAGGTCGAACAGGTCCTGGGCGTCACTCTCTGGGATGAGGTATTCCTCGGCGGCTACGGACTGGTCCAGCAGTTGTTCGACCCTGCCCAGGACGCCAGAGACATCGGCTCGCTCGGTATATGCGGCGATGCCGTCGGCTAGGAACTTGACCACAGCCCGAATCCGGCTGAACTCGTTGGCCCGCGTGTCCGGCAGGATAGCCTTGAAGATCCGGTCAAGTAGCGACGCACGGGATACGAATGCGATCTTCTCGTCATCGTCGACCATCAGCATCTCGACTGTCCGTTTTCCGGCCGCGACCAACTCGAAGCCCTTGAGACGGCCGAGCGCATCGAGGTCCACGTCCCGTTCAGTGCAGAAGGCCCGAAGATCATCCGCCGCCCCGCGAAGAGCATCCACGAGGGCCCCCTTCTCTTCCACTGGCACCTCACCCGCCTTGCTTCCAACGGCGTAAATGGCCAACGCCTTCTGAAGATTGCGGAAGACGTCGACGTACGCGACGATCAGGCCGTTGTTCTTCTCCGGGAACACCCGGTTGGCGCGGGTGATCGTCTGCATCAGCGTGTGATTCCGCAGCGGCTTGTCGAGGTACACCGTCGATAGCGACGGCACATCGAAGCCGGTCGTCCACATCGAGCAGACGAACGCAATGCGGAACGGGTCCTGAGGATCCTTGAACTTGTCCTCAAGCCTCTCCTCAACCATGCGCTTGCGATGGCGCTTGATGTCGAGGCCCCGTGCCGCCATTTCTGCGATCTCGTTTTGCGACTGCGACATCACGACCGCCATATCAGTCTTTCGCATGAAACTGATCTCGTGCGCCAGAAGGTCTGTTTGCTCTGGCGTGAGATCGCCTTTGAGAAGGGCCTGCTGGTTCCGCTCTAGCCTCTCTGCCCAGAAGCGCTGGACTTTGTCGAAGGTTCGGACGGTTGTCACCTTGTCGATGGAGATGACCAGGGCCTTCCCCGGGAACCCTCGGCCAAGGAAGTGCTCCACAATATCCTTTGCCACCGCCTCCAGGCGATCGTCACGGGTGATCAGTTCGTACTGCTGTCCGAGGGCTCGGGCCAGCTGGCGCTCCTGCGTGTCGTCGAGGTCGGCCTCCTCCACGATGGCCAGCAAGTCGTCGCCAAAGGTGGGGTTCTCTATCTGCAGCTGTGGGATCCGGTTCCAGTAGTACAGCGGCACCGTGGCGTGGTCGGCAGTGGAGGCAGCGAAGTTGTAGATCGAGACGTAATCGCCGAACACCTCGCGCGTGCGCTCCTCGCCGGCGATCAGGGGGGTGCCGGTGAAACCGAGAAAGCCGGCATTTGGCAAGGCGTTGCGCATGTTGAGGGCCAGCGTGTCGTATTGGGTCCGGTGGGCCTCGTCGGTAATGACGATCACATCGTCGCGGTTCGACACAACTGGGTGGGTTTCGCCCTTCTCGGTTCGGAACTTCTGGATGAGGGTGAACACATAACGGTGATCCTCGGTGAGAAGTTGGCGAAGGTGGGTGGATCCGGTTGCTCGCATGTGCTTCTCGGTCACTACGCCTGCCCAGAGGAACTCTTTGTAGGCTTGCTCATCCAGATCATCGCGGTCGGTGACGATCACGAACGACCAGTTGCCGGGCACCTTGCGCAAGACTTTCTGCGAGAAGAAGAGCATCGAGAGGGTCTTGCCCGATCCTTGCGTGTGCCAGAACACACCGAGCCTTCCCCGTTCCTCGGGCGGAGCGTGCCTCAGTTCCGTCATCCGGGAAAGAGCGCTGTTGACGCCGAGGTATTGGTGGTTGCGAGCGAGTAGCTTCACGAAACCCCCCGGTCGATCCTGGAAGGCGACGAAGTTCTCGATCAGATCGAGTAGCCGCCCTTTGGTGCACATACCCCGGATGACCGTTTCCAAAGATACCTTTCCTTCCTCTCCCTCGGAGGTGATCTTCTTCCACTCGGAGAAGAATTCCCAACCGGAGGTGATCGTCCCCACCTTCGTGTCCGCGCCGTTGGAGAGAATGAGGAATCCGTTTGGGATGAATAGGTGCGGGATAGTGTCGCGATAGTCGCGAAGGTTGTCCTCGTACGCGTGTTCCAGATTGCGGTGAGACGCCTTCAGCTCGATGAAGACTAGCGGGATGCCGTTGACGAAGCCGATCAGGTCGGTGCGCCGATGATAAAGGTCAGAGTGAACCCATAGCTGCGAGACCAGGAGGAAGTCGTTGCTCTCCGGGTTCTCCCAGTCGATGACAGTGAGCCTCTCGGGCAAGGTCGTCCCGTCGGGCTGGCGGACGGATACTTCGACGCGGTCGCGCAGAAGCGAGTGGATCTGTTGGTTCGCGCGTGCGTAATGCATGACAGTGCGCGGTCTTGTGATCTCGGTAACCGCCTGATCGACTGCCTCAGCTGGCGTTTCGGGATTGAGGCGTTCGATAGCTGCCCTTAGCCGGCGAGTCAGGAAGACTTCCGCTCTGTTATCCCGGCCAAGCGTTCCCTTCGGCCCGAGCGTTTCGTTATAGGCATGGACGCTTTCCCAGCCGAGTTCCTCGAACAGATCGATTGCGGGTTGCTCGACAAGCTGGTCTTCGGTGTACTGACCAGGAGTCACGCTGCGGCCGCCGGAATCGCGATGGCTAGATCGCTGACTTCGATTTCGCCGGAGATGAGACGCGGTAGGAGGAGGTCACGTGTTGCGCGAAGTCGCCGGTTCAACGACTCGAGCGCGACCGCCTGGCGCATCACGTCGACGCAGGTTTGGTTGAAGCGTTCCTGGGTGTCTCGCAAGGGAACCACCAACCGATGTAGCTTGAAGTCTCTGAGAACTACCCGCGGAATTGCGGCGCCGGAGACGAACCCTTTCAGACGAGCTTTGTTCTCAGGCTCTCGAATGGTAAGGGCTAACAGAATCGGGGAGATCGCATCGGATGGCCGCAGCACGGCGATCGACGACAGGATAACTGCGACGCTGTCTTCGAACATTGGGAAGACGTGCTTCAGGAAGTTAGCGCCGTCCTTCGAGACAAGGACATCGCCAGACCACGGCCTGCAATCCTGTCTTACTAGGGCGTCATAGTCTTCTTCGGCTATCAACCGACATGTGGAGAGTTCAAGGCTGCGGGGCGTCATATCCTTGACGGACGCCATCGGCATACCGGTCTTGGTCGTGGCCGGACTGTTATGCGCTCCGTCCGTGATCCGCGCGCACACATTGCCCAGGGTGCTGACTGCCCAACCCTGCGGAATCCTTCCTTGCTCCGAATCCACAAGCGGGACGTTCTCATGGCCCGGATACCTGAAGTCCACGAACCACTCCCGGTAGATTCGCTGGGCCATCTCCTCCAAAAGCTTGATTCGGCGGTCGTTGTTCTCGATGAGGTCGTCGTAGGCGGACAGGATGGCGGCGATCTTGCGTTGGCTTTGAATTGGGGGCAATGTGATTGACATCCGGCGCTGATCCCGGAGATTCACATAGTCAGCCATGTCCGTACTCCCCTTGACAGCGTCACGCTGGAGTCCGAACTCCGGCCCCAGCAGCCAGTACCTCAGGTAGAGCGGTTCAATGACGGCGGGAGCCAAGGACCTCCAGTACGACAACTGTGGCGAGTACACGAAGCGAGGAGTGTCGCGGCCCACGTAGCCAACGCGACCGACTGACCCTTTCGAAGTCAGGACGCAATCTCCGGGTTGGCTTACCTTGCTTCCAACTCGTCCCAGCGCTTCCACCGGGTAACGATCTGCGCCGGTGAAGTCGAATCCATTGTTTAGGTTCTGAGCCCGGGCGAACGGAATGCCGGTCGGCGCAAGTTCAGAGTTCTTCGCGCGGTACCCATCGCCGATCTCGAGCACACCAGATTCAATCAGATCGGCCGTAGATACACGCGCCACGCTGCCATCCATCAACCCAACAGCTCCGCCACATTCGCAGCGATCCGGTCGTGCAACGCAGCAGCCTCAGTGGTGAGCTTCTCCAGCTCCTCGTTCAGCTCTTCCAACCGCACGCGGAAGTCGATCCCGTCGTCCTGCGAGGCGGCCACACCGACATAGCGCCCGGGGTTGAGGCTCCATCCCTGCCGTTCGATCTGTTCCAGCGACGCGACCGCGCAGAGGCCAGGGACATCGATGTAGACACCCGCAGGGAACGATGTAGCCTTCAACGCCGCTGATCCCTTCGCCTCGATCTTCTCCCCTCGGTACAGCCGCGCGATGTCCGCCAGGAACTCGATCTGCTCTGGCAACCAATCGCGGTGCGCTCGATCGACCTGGTGGAAAATCTTGCGGGCATCGATGAACAACACCTTTCCCTCGCGGTCCGTTCCGCGCTTAGCTCGGTCGAGGAACCATAACGTCACTGGCAGCGTTACGGTGTAAAAAAAGTTCGTCCCAACCGCGACGATGACGTCGACGGCCTTCTCCGCGATCAGCTTCTTGCGAATCTCCAGCTCTGCACCGCCTACGTCTCCGGCCGAATTGGCCATGACGAAGCCGGCGCGGCCGCTGCCATTTAGAGCTGAATAGAACGCCTGGATCCAGATGTAGTTGCCGTTGTCGGTTTTGGGCAACCCAAAGGGAAATCGCCTATCAGCATCGAGTTTCGCCTTGTCGATCTTGTTAACGTTGAACGGCGGATTGGCCATGACATAGTCGAATTCACCCACCGCCTTGAAGGGATCTTCGTAATACGTGTTCGATTGGCTAATCTGGCCCTCGAGCCCGTGGACCGCGAGGTTCATCTTGCAGAGGCGCACCGTTTCGTCGACCCGTTCTTGTCCGTAAATTGACAACCTGCCGTTCTTGCCATTGCGGTGCTGGTCCACGAAGCGCGCGCTCTGGACGAACATACCGCCCGAACCGCACGCCGGGTCAAGGATCTTGCCTTTGAAAGGCTCAATGATTTCGACAATCAGGCGAACGATCGAGGTCGGTGTGAAGTACTCACCGCCCTTGGCGCCCTCGGCAAAAGCGAACTTCCCGAGGAAGTATTCGTACACCTTGCCAAAGGCATCGCCCTCGACGTCGCCCAACATGGCGTTAACAGAGCGCAGCAGAGTGACCAGCGTGTCGTTGCTAAGCGCTTGGTAGGTCCGCGGGAGCACCCCTTTCAGCCCGGGGTTTTCCTCCTCAATGGCCGTCATTGCATCGTTGACAGCCTTGCCGACGTTGTCGCCTTCCTTCAGCTGGACCAGCCGCGAAAAGCGAGCAGCGTCGGGAATGAAAAGCACGCCGCGGGCCTGGTAGTCCGTCTTGCCGACCTGGCGCCGCCCCGACCCCTTGCCTGCGAGCTCCTTCTCGACGGCGGTGAAGCGGCTGTCGGCGTATTTCAGGAAGATCAGTCCGAGCACGGGAACGGAATACTCGGACGACTTCAGATTCGAGTTCGCCCGAAGCTGGTCAGCCGTTTCCCACAGTCGGGCCTCGATCGCTTGGATGTCGAGTTTCGGGCTGGCGGGTCCGGTCACCAAGAGATTATCCAACGCGGGCTGGCGGCATAGACTGAGTCAGGCTAACGGGCGCACCGGAGGGGTTATGGGAATGAGCGTCGAAGCACCGGATTTGTCCACCAACCATAGCCTGATGTCCCCGGCCGCGCGGCACATCCGGCCAGCGCGAGTCCGCTACATCAAGCTAGGAGGTGGAGGTAGCTGGGAGGCGGAATGCATCACCAAAGGAATCATTCGCTTCGGCTTCCAATCAGCCAGCGCTGAACGGTTCCCGCTTTGCCGCGAAGGGCGGTGGGCAGACCTCACACAGTCCTTCCTTGCCGAAGGCAAGACCAAAGGGACAGCGACCCGATTCACGAACGAGACCAGGCAGTTCTTCGCGGACGACGGCTCGACGTTATGGATCACGTTCTCGGGTGGCTCGCTTTATTGGGGATTTCTTGATGCGACTCCCCCTGAGCGCCACCCAGACGGAAACGGTGTCTGGCGCCCGGTCGCTGGAGGATGGAAGTCCAGGGACATCTCGGGCGAGGCCCTTACCACTGATCGACTATCTGGAGCCCTTACGAAGCTCGCCTCGTTCCGCGGCACGTCGTGCGACGTCGATGTCCGCGACTACGTGGTCCGTCGAATCAATGGTCAAAAGAGCCCCGAACTCGAGCGGGCCATAACCGCGGTTGAGCAGATGAGGCATTCGGCCCTCGAGTTAATGCGGTTGCTCCACCCTAAGGACTTCGAGATACTGGTCGACCTGGTCTTCTCCACGAGTGGCTGGCGACGCCAAGGAATCGTTGGAAAGACCCAAAAGACGCTCGATCTTGACTTGCTGCTCCCAAGCACCGGTGAACGGGCATTTGTCCAGATCAAAAGCCATACGACCTCAGCCGAGCTCACCGCGTACGTGGCGCAGCTGGAGGGGAACACTCTCTACGACAAGATGTTCTTCGTCTATCACTCCGGCGAAGCGGCGATCAATGACGACAGAGTGACGGTAGTCGGACCAGAGAGACTAGCCGAGATGGTCGTAGACGCTGGTCTAGTCGACTGGCTCGTCCGAAAGCTTTCCTAAGGACATGACGCGCGGGGAAGGGCGCTAACGCGCCTTTACCAGGGCAAGCGCCTCTTCGGCGGATCGGTCAAGCGGCAGGCCGATGTCTTGTGCGGGCTGGGCGCCGCACACGCCACAAACCCGGTCCGGCGTGGTAGCCAGCCCTACGATAAAGCCGGTTGGACGAGCTGGACTACTATCGCGTGCTCGAGGTGGATCCCAAGGCTGAGCCGGAGGTAATTCAGGCTGCCTACCGGCGACTGGCGTCTAAGTACCACCCGGACGTGAGTAGCGGGTCGGCGATCGAGGCGGAGAAGCGCATGAAGGCACTGAACGCCGCCTATTCGGTTCTAAGCGACCCGGCCTTGCGTGCCGATTACGACGTGCGGCGGGGCGGCTCCACCCAAAGAGGATCGCCGCCGTCAGCAGCCGCACGACCAGGTCGGCCACGGTTCCGCGTCGCGCCAGAGAAGGTTGAGATTAACGACGTCGACCCGGAGTTTCCGGTCGTCCGCCTCACAGTTCGCCTTCACTAGATCGGGGGCGAACCCTTCGACCCTCAGCTGCATTTCATCGACTTCACGCTCCGAGCACCGTACAACCGAGCACTGCTCATGGATGTTGCGCTCACTTCTACTGGACCTATCTTGGATGTGAGTCTCACCCTTGACTTGAGCTTTATGCGCCGAGAGCCAGGATGGAGCCACGTTGGCATTGTGAACGTTAAGGGCGATCCTGCCGCCAGCTTCCTCCTAATCGTGACGATCGGGCCTCATCGTGCGTATTCGCGTACCAAGGAGCCTGTTGTGGGGAGTGCGGCGCACCGGAACGAAGCGGATGCAGGGCCCGCCACGCCGGACGGCTCGATCTGGCAGTTCGGAGCCTGGCTGGCGCGACCAGCCACCTCGAGACCCGGTGGGAGCCGCAGCCTGAGTGGCTTGTCTGGAAGGGCAGTAGTAGTGGCTGCCGTGATCTTGGTTGGCGCAATTTTGGTCCAGGTCCTAATAGGCCTGTTTCAGGTTTTCCTGCAGGTGATCGCTGTGGTGGTGGTTCTCGCCTTGATTGCCGTGGCGGCAGCCTCACTTACCCGCGGGGGATCGCGAAGGCGGCGCCGCTAATACACTTTGGCCCCGCGGCCTTGGTCCCCTGAGCGCCTATCAGCTGCCTGAGGCCGGGGCGAGTGCCCTTGTCCGACCCTCCGCCAGTCAGAGTTCGAAAAATGGGAGGCGGGCGGCCAACAACACGAGCGATACATAATGCAGGGCGATGAACGAATGAAGATTGAGGTGCGGGCCATCGGCTTGAAGTCGATGAGGGAGAAGCGGGGCCTTACCCAGCGCCAGCTGGCTCATGACCTCGGCATTTCGCAGAACTACATCCCGGCCATAGAAGGCGGCGCCCGTCGCGCTGGCCCCAAGCTCCAGGAGCAGCTGGTGAAGTACTTTGGCTGTCGGTTCGAGGATCTTTTCGCGGTAGTCCTGATCGATCCCGAGACCCGCCGGGAACAGGTGCTGGAGCCGAAGAAGTAAGTTCTACGTAGGGATAAAACCGTCCTTAAGTGGTGACGCCAACGATTCGAGAAGGCCACCTCGTAGCGTTTGGTAGGAAATCGGTACGGCCAGGACCAAGTCAAACATGATTTCTAAGCGCTGAGGAGGTAAAGGCAGCGTATGCCAGTTGTGATCTCGGTCGATGAGGCCAAGGCGTTCGCCCTGGCGATGCAGAGGCCAGAGTACGCCCGCGATGAGCGTGACTACAAGGTTGCAGTCCACGCCGTCTTCTCCCGGCTTCTTTCGCCGCCGGTCATCGACTCGCCCGATTTCCCGCGAATCTTGAAGAGCACTTTGGAGGGGACTCCGGACTTCGACCGGCTGGGCCTTCGCCCGGAAGACCGCGATGCCGTCGTGCAGGGGACCAGGCCCGTGGGCGACTTCCGTAATGCCTTCGCCAATCTCTGTGGCGGGCGATGGGGCGTGGCCCAGTACATATGGATGCTCCCTGCGGTGGACCTGGAGTTCGGGGAGTCCCTGCGGGCCGCCTTCAAGGCCCTCGTCTACACGGGTGAGCCCCTAGCCGGTAGGGTCGACGGTTTTCGGCTCGAACTTTATGAGATTCAGAAACAAGTCCGCGATAAGGGCGGCTTTAAGCCGGGCTGGAGCCTGCTGAACGTGGCCCTTGGCTTTGTCGGCGCAGTGCTCGGCGCATACGACCCGGCTCGCTACACCTTTTATCACGCAACACGGCTGAAGCGGAGCATTGAGCATCTAGGTGAGGAGTGGCCCCAGGGAACCGCTGGCCATCGGTATGAGGGCGTCTGTGAGCTCGTTCGGCAGGTCGGCGATGCCTTGAAGACGCAAGGGGTACCTGTGCGCGACCTCATCGATGCTCAAAGCTTTCTATGGCTCAAGGCACAGAAGCTTGAGGCACCGGTGACCGCCCCGTTGCGTCAGGCGGTTACCCCAGCCGCTCTATCGATAGCCGAGATGGCGACGGAGTTAGCTAACAAGACCTTTTGGGAACTGGACCGAGCCGAGCGCCTTGTCCGAGTCGCCCAGCGTTCCAAGCAACTGCTTTTCTACGGGCCGCCCGGTACGGGCAAGACGTACGTGGCCCTAATTCTGGCCCGCCTGCTTGCCGGCGACCAGGAGGAGGGACATGTGAGGCTTGCTCAGTTCCATCCTTCGTACGCGTACGAGGACTTTGTCGAAGGGATCCGGCCAAAGCTTCGCGGGGCCGAGGCCCTGGGCTACGAGGTTCGCAAGGGGGTTTTAAGGAGGCTCATCGACCAGGCGAGAGAGTTCCCAGAAGAGCGCTTCTTCCTCGTTATCGACGAGATGAACCGCGCTAACCTCCCGCGAGTGTTCGGCGAGCTCCTATTTGGATTGGAATACCGCGGCCCGGAGTACCCGATCGACCTTCCCTACTCAGAGGAGGCCATCTACATCCCTGAGAACTTCTGGGTGGTGGGGACGATGAACACGGCCGACCGCTCTATCGCTCTGGTCGATGCCGCCCTTAGGCGCCGCTTCACCCATGTGGAGTTTTCGCCGGATGCGAAAGCGCTCAAAAGATGGTTGGAGGCACACCGGCTCGGAGACCTCGCCGAAGATGCGGTCAGACGACTTGATGCATTGAACGCCGAGCTCAGGGAGCTGCTTGACCCTGATCGCCTCATCGGCCACAGCTACCTGATGCGCGAAGATCTCCGCGACGTCGGTTTCGAAACTGTCTGGACCGAGGAGCTAGAGCCCGTCTTGCGAGAGCATCTGTTCAGTCGGCCGGAAGAGCTCGAACACTTGAAGGCAACCTTCCTCAGGTCGGGATGAGAGCGATCCACCTCAAGGAGTGGGGGAAGGCAGAAGAAGTGCAGGTCAATCGCGCCGAAGGCCAGGCCCTGAACCGGTTGACTGAAAAGTTGGACATCCGATGGACTGGAACCAACACGGTCCAGATCGGTCCCAAATCAGGCTACGTAGGCGTCGCTTCGCTGTCGGCCGACCTTCAGTTGGTTGTCCGCCCCAAGGTCCCGGTGGGGTCGCTTCTAGACCTAATCGCTTTGGCCTACCGGACTGTACGACTGCCGAAAACCATCGGCGACGCAGCCCTCGCCCGATTCGATCCCGTGGAGTGGCTAGCCTTCCTCCTGGTCGCAGAGATTGAGCACTTGCTGGAGCAAGGCCTTCGAAGAGGATACGTGACGGTTAGAGAGGAAGTTCCCTACGTCCGGGGTCGGATCTCGTTCGAAGCCTTGCACCGGACACTGTCGAGGCCGGTTGACCTGATCTGCGAGTTCGCTGACTACCTTGCCGACACCCCTGAGAACCGCCTTCTTCGAGGAACGCTTGAGATCCTGTTTGCTATGCGGCTGCACTCGGAGGTCAAACTCCGAATCGCCACGACACTGCGAGCATTTAGCGATGTCGCCATCATCCGGCCGTCGATCTCCATGTTCGGAGCCCTAAATCTTTCACGTCTGAACCGGTACTACGAGCCAGCCCTGCGTTTATGTCAGCTCTTCCTGGAGGGTTCAGGTGTCCGAGCCGACCTCGGCGATGTCGTCATTCCCGCGTTCTTCGTGCCCATGGAAGAAGTCTTTGAAAGAGCCGTGGTCAACATCCTGAGAGAGGAGATCGGCCTGGGCGTCCACCATGGAGCGTTATTCACCGACCGATTCCGGCATACCGCCGGCAGCCCACCGCTCGTGATCGGCTTCAGACCGGACATATTGTTGGGGCCACGGGAGCGACCATTCCTCGTCCTGGACGCCAAATACCTGAATGCGATCGGGGAACACCGGGGTCGCCCGGTCTTCTCCAATCAGAACCTGTACCAAATCGTGACCTACTGCACTACGCTTGGATGTCCGGGGATGCTGATATACCCTAAGGTCTCAGAGGACATCGACGCCACCTACGAAGTGTCCGGTACGCGGGTGACTTTGAGAACCGTGGATCTCGCGACCCCAGGACTAACAGACCTGCGGGTGTTCGCGGGCGAGGTTGCTGCCCGATTTAGTGGGGGCTCGTCCGGAGATCGATCGGGGATTTATCCGATAACGTCGCGATCAGCCTAGCAACAAGCGTAACGCCTCGCTAGCATCAGTCATCCCGACCTCGGCCAGGGCGGCGGGGTAACGGCGTCCGGACACAACGAACGTATGTTCTACCCTGTGCCCATGCCGGGAGTCTCGTGGGAGCAGCGCAGGGCGATGGCCCGGGCCCTCAATCGTGCTGCCGACCATTTCGACCAGAGGGTTCGCGAGATGGACGACCGGATGTCGCACTGGCGAAAGGACCGACTGCGAGATCCAACGCCCATCGAGGCGTCGACTCTGCGAGAGGTGGTTCGAGACCTCCGAACCTGGGCTAGCAAGTGCTGGCCGCCCCCATGATCGTCCGCCGGCGAGTTCTCCGTCGGCCACGGGACCTCACGCTGCGCTTACACTTCAGGCGGGAGCGTCTGCCCCAAGCACAGCGAACCCGGGGGGATACCTTTGTGATCGAGTCGTTCTCGGGAATCTCGCCGCCCGATGATTCGGGCACGGACGCCATGACTCGCTTTCGCTATCAGGCCCATGTCACCTTTCGGTTCTGCCTCGCATGCTACTTCGAGCAGGGCGTCCTTGCGGTCACCCCGGAGCACTTCGAGGATGTCTTGGTGGAGGCAACCACTGAACTGCGGTTCGTTCAGATCAAGACTCGAAACGCTGACCGCGGGCCGTGGAAGTTCCGCCACCTTATGGACGACGGGGGCGCCCTCAGGAGCCTGCTTCGGACCCACCGTGCGCTCGCGGGTTTCAGCGACGGCAGGGCGATCGTGTACGACATCCGGCTGGAGGGAGCGCTCGAGCGCTCCGACCCGATTCATCGGTTGGCTCGGTCAGAGGATCAACCAGATGACTCCATGTGTCAGACGTGCGCGACGCGTCTCGGCTGCGACCTGGCCGAGGCGGGTGCGTTGCTGGGGCGGGTCATTGTCCACGCATACGAGCCGCCCCGCGACCTTATTGAGGACCGCAACCTTCGCGATTTGGGGCGAGCGGCGGGGCACCTCTCTGCAAATGAGTTGAAGGCGATTTACGATGCTGCGATCTCATTGATCGACGGAGCAATGCACGCTGAACTGCTTAGCGATGTCTGGCCCCTTGCTGTACTTGAGACGAATTCTGTGCAACAAGAGCTGGCAGATCGGGTTGCGGCGAAGCGCATCGATCGTGCCCGACTTGCCCCGATCCTCGGCAGGCTCGAGGGCAGCGATCGAGCACTACTCTCATTTATCACGGATCCAGATCGTCTCCGAGCGACCGATCTGGAGCGCAAGATGCTCGCCGCCGGCGCCTCCGCGCCCCTGGTTGCTCACGCCAAGCAGGTCCGGGCACAGGCTGCCCACCGAATGCTCGAGTTTCGCGCATCTAGCCTGCTTGACGTGGACCGTCTCCTCGCTGACCTGGAGTTTCGTCTGCTATCAGTTGCGAAAACAGCTGCTGCAACCACACAGGGTGTTTCCCCGGCCATCTGGGCCGCCATTGAAACCCGACTGATTGCGCAACCCGGTGATCACGACCCCCGACGCATCCTCAGCCAGGAGCCCTTACTGCTACTGGGTGCGATCTGCCAATACTCCGACGAGTGCAAATTCGCTTGGAGCTCGGTTGCCTGAGGGCGGATCCGATCCCAGGCGGAGTGCTTTTGCCCCCTCTATTGAAGGTGAGGCCAGGCTTCTCCTTCTTATCGATGGCTTTTCGAGCAGCACGAGCACTCTGCAGGGCCGCACCAAGCTGGCGAAGCTCGACTTTCTGCTCCGATACCCAGCCTTCTTTCGCCGAGCCATGCGAATCCGGAACATTTCGGCGGATCTACCCGATGCGGCGGATGAAGAGCACACGGTTGAGGAGCGGATGGTCCGCTTCCGTTACGGCCCCTGGGACCCGGCCTATTACGCGCTTCTCGGCAGTCTCCTCGGCCGGGGTCTCATCGAGGCTATACCCCATCCGCGATACATCGGCTTTCGAGCCACCGAGAAGGGGCATGCGCTCGCCAAGCAGCTTGGGGCGACTGAGGCGTGGACGTCTTTGGCCGCGCGGGTGCGCTTGCTGAAGAGAGCTTTCCCGACGCAGGGCGGTACGTTCCTCAAGGATTTTATTTATGAGCATTTTCCCGAGGTTTCCCAGGCCACGTGGGGAGAGGGCCTGTGAGGCTGCGCGTGGACTCGCTGGCGCTGGTCGGGACGTCTCGCGAGGTTCGTTTCAAACCGGGACTCAACGTAGTCCTGGGCCCGATCTCCACGGGGAAGACGTCCCTCATGAAGCTGTTGGAGGTATTCCTCGGCGGCGGCTACAGCCGGATCAGCAATGAGGTGAACCAGGCGGTGACGAGTCTGGCGGGGCAGATCACTGTCGGCGAGGGTTCGTACTCGATTGTTCGGCCGCTTGTGCAGACGGACACTGCTCGTGTGCAGATCGCTGGCGACGGGGTTGCGGAGCGACTCCCGGCAATGCGCGCCCAGCCAGGCGCTCCGGTCACCTATGGTGTGTGGCTTTTGGACCGCCTAGGTCTTCCCGTCCTCCGCGTCCCGCAAGCGCCGACCCGCCCGGAAGACTCAGCCTTTAGCCCACTCAGCATCAATGACTACTTGCTGTATTGCCGTCTACGGCAGGACGAGATCGATGTCGACATCTTCGGGTCATCCCTTCCATTTCGGGACATCAAGCGGCGCTATGTGTTCCGAGTTCTCTACGGCGGTTACGACACGGAGGTCGCAACCCTGCAGGACGAGCTGCGTCGTGTGCAGACCGAGCTAACACAACTTCAAGGCGGTCGTGCAGCCTTCGATCGGTTCCTTCAGGGTACAGCTCTCGAGAACCGTGCAGTCCTTGATCGTGAGCTTGAAGAGGCGCAAGGCCGGCTTTCGGCGTTGCGAAAGGTCCGGTCAGACGTAGCTGCAACTGCGCCCGTAACCCCGGAAGCTGTTCGACTCCGAGCCGAAATAGCATCTGCGGATCAGCGCGTCGCCGAGCTGGGCAATAACCTTGAGCGCGAGCGCCGCAGTGCCAATCAGCTCATTGAGCTTGCGAACGACTTGCAGGCGCAATCCAGCCGACTCACCAGAGCCATCGTTGCTGGTGAGCGCTTCGTCGATTTCGAGTTCATCGTCTGCCCACGGTGCGGTTCCTCTATCAGCTCGGGGCGTGCGCAACCGGGTCATTGCAACCTGTGCCTTCAGGAAGAGCCTCCCGCCCCCACGCGCGAGGAGTTGATACGTGAACAGGATCGGGTGAATGCGCAGATTGGCGAGACGGAAGAACTCATCAAGGCTCACGAGCGCCGAGCCGAGGACCTGCAGCGAAGTCTGAACGCCCTTTTGTCGCATCGTTCGGAGCTTGGACGACTCCTGGACCGCGCGGTCGCGTCGTTCGTTTCCGACCAGGCGGAACGGCTGGAGCTGGGGGCACGTGAGGAGGCGGCCCTTGTCGAGAGAGAGACGCGCGTACGAGATTACCTCGTTCTGTACCGGCGGCTGGACGATAGCGACTCCCGCATCACGCAGCTGGAACAACGCCGCGCTGAGCTGGAGGCATCGCTTGAACGAGCGGAGCACGTCGACGCCCTCACTGCGAGCAGAATCGAACGTCTCGCGGAATGGTTCGCGCACTACGTAGACGCCCTCGGCGTGCCAGAGTTCGGCACGGGCCTACGTGCTGGGATCGACAGAAACGACTACCAGCCAATCGTGAACGGTCAGAAATTCCCCCAACTAAGTGCGGGGGTGCGGGTCCTCGTCAACATAGCCCACGCGCTTGCTCACCATCGGGCCGCCTTAGAGTTGGAGCTTCCACTCCCCGGGCTGATCTGGATCGATGGAGTTACCAAGAATATTGGGACCGCCGGGTACGACCACGAGCGGATCGAGGACATCTGGACGGAGCTTTTGCAAACGTCAGACCAATTCGGCGAGCAGTTGCAGCTGATCGTTGCGGCCAACGATGTTCCAGCCCGAGTAAAACCATACGTGCGGTTGGAACTCGCTGAAGACGACCGGCTTATCCCGGAGGCAGACCTGAAGCCCTAATGTACGCCGTCGCATGGTGCTCGCCGGAGGAACAAGGGTATCCGACTCGAATCAGGGCCAGAACCAAGCCCTAGACTGGCGGCGGTGCCATTGCCGATCAAGCGGTCGTTCAGTCACGACTGCCCTACGCGCCAACAGTCGTGAGGGTCGAGGTCCGAGCCACAAAACTGCGTTCTCAACGGGAGAAGCGAGGCCTGACACAACGCCAGCTCGCCAAGGACGTTGGCGTAAGTCAGAACTTCCAGCGATAGAAGGTGAAGCACGGAAGGCGGGGCCGCAGCTGCAGCAGCGATTGCTCAAGTATTTCGCTTGCGAGTTCGAGGATCTTTTTGAGGTCGTCCTGGTCGACTCTGAATCCGGCCAGGAACGGATGCTTCAGCGGAAGTAGCCTGATCGTTGTCGCCGGCGACATGATCGGTCGACGAGGTGGATTTGGATGGTACTCGTATGAGTGCGCCAGATTGCGATTATCTGCATGTGGAGCTGTGGCACCAGTCAGAGCGAGTGCTCGTCCCGGGGGACACGATCGAACCCGGTCGTTGGGGCAGGACCGTTCTTGCCAGCGGTGAGCATCATCCTTTTTTCTTTCGCGAGGTGCTACTGGAGCTGTGGCGCGTATCCCAGACCCAGGTACGACAGTCTCGCCTCGATTGCACCTTCGCCTTTGTTTGGTGCTTAGCTCGCGGTGAGCACGTGTTGGGACGAAAGCCCATCTCTCAGAAACCGAAAGTATTCCATGCCGAAGGCCGCAGCGCAAACTAATTCACGCACATCGCCGGCTCCCAGGCGCTGTCTCGTTGATCCCCGGTGGACTAAATCGTTCCGGAGTCCTCGCAGGCGGTTAAGAGCTCCGCGAATGTGTTCCGGAATTTTTGGTAAGCGATGTGTAACTGCAACAGTCGGCAACACGACGTTCAGCTGATGCGCGTAGCCAGCATCCGTTAAGAAAGCCTGCACATTGGAGCGGGAAGCGTTCGAGGCGAAATAGGCTTCGAAAAGCGGACCAAGTGAAGCTTCGACCGCAGTGTTGCTGGGAACGATCGCCTCATCCAGACGCTCGAGGTGCAGCGCACGCAGGGCGAGGAGCAGGTTCTCCCGGCTTGGACCAAGCGAGCTGCCCTCAATCCAGACAAGCATGACCCTAACTCCGACGGAGTCGGGCGGGTGTTCGCCGACGGGGACCGCAGCGAGCAGGAGGCCACCCTCCATCGGCCGCTTGTCCTTCCAGGGCTGCATCAACTCGACGGCAAGATTTAGCCCGTGCGTCCCGGCTGGGGAAAATGTGGTCAGGATCCTGTCGAGTATCCGGGCATCGGCATCAATACCGTAATCGACCAGCTTGACTGGCCTCGGCTGAAGAGCGCGCAACTCCGCACTGAATTCGGTGACGTGGGCACCGACCAAAAAGTACGGGTTCGCTGGATGTGCCAGACCTTCCAAGGTGGCCCTCCATAAGTCGAATTCGCTTTCGCAGAGGGGACACCTCGTTCCTCCCGAGACAAAGAAGGCGTCGTACAGGTGCCCGCCGATATCGAGTCCCTTTGCGCAATGAGGGCAGACGACCATGGACTCATGCCTGATGAACGACTTAGCCTCATTTGTTGCCACGACTTGTCCTTATTGTGGCGGTTGACAAGCCGCTTCCGACCAGGAGAATCGCTGGACCCCCAGTCACGAAAGTGAAGCAGGTCCTCCAGCTAATTGAGTGGTTTACGGCCTTAACAGTACCCTGACCTCGCGAGGCCGGTTCGAGAGGCTCTTTCCAAGGAGCCAACGTTATCCTGAGACGAGCGGCAAACTTGGTCGTTCTTGGGTTATGGCTGGGCCGCCCAAAATGGGCTCGACCTTACTGGATCCAAACCGACGCTGCTCGGCCTTAACGAGGCAGCTACGATTGGTACCGCATGAGCATGCCGCCCTCGTAATCACCGGTTCCGGGTTCGATTTGGGGCGCATTTTTTTTACGTGAGACACCTGCCGTTCGGTGTGGAGATCTGGGGCGCTTTTCTGATCATCGTGGGCGTGGCCTTACTCGTCTTCAACAAAAGGTGGACGGCCTGGGCGACGCCACGTACGCCCATGCAGTTCATTCCGATCGCTCCATCGATAAAGACCGCCGTCGGAAGGCTGATAACGGTGGCCCTCGGGCTGGTCTTCGTGGTCGTGGGAGCATCAGCCTTTCTGCCGATCGGTCCGGGACCACGCTAGGTGCGCGGCCTCTTTTAGGCCAATCGATGCAGCAGCGATAGAACGGTCCCGGTTAATTACGTAGGTAGGCCGGCCGTGCAGCTCGCCGATTGGTAGCGATTTGCGGAGACCATCAAGGCAGGCGTGGGAGTGGACTCGGGGCCGCAAATACCACCAGTCTTGCTCAAGTACATTTGACATAGCAATGGACGAGGAGATGAACGGCGCGGGCTCCACGTCGGGTGCAGGGATGAGGCCCGAGGCAGCCTTGCGATCTCTCGCAATGCGGCTCTTCTATGCCAGTGGCACGGTAATGGTGGCGGCCGTGGCTCTCCGGTTTGCGTTTCGGAGCAGCGGCCCAACATGGCGTTACGTTGTGGCAATCGGGATGTTGTTTGGAGGCCTAGGACTAGGCATCGTTTCAGTGCAACGTGCAGATCTTCGCCGCCTGGCAGCGTTCCTTTCGGCGGCAATGTTTTTGGCGGCTATTTTGGTGGTTCTGACGGCGATGAGGGTCTCCTCGGCTCGCCCGGCGCTTGCAGTTGTCGGCCTTAGTGTCGGGGTAGCCCTTGCCACTGGTTGGAAGCGCCTCTCGAGTTTTAGATAAGTCGTCCTCGAACCCACGATTTTTCAGGTCGGGAGGTCTAAGGGGCGCTTCCGCCAGCTACGGAACGACCTATCCGTATCAACTGACCCAAGGACAAGTACAGACTCTGCTCGGTAGCTGAACCGAACCTGGATTGGCTGAGTGGGGATTGCGAGGAAGACCCTGGACGTCCGCTGAGCGTCCGTCGAGCGCCCGCTGACCGTCCGCTGACGATCTAGTTAGGCTGCCACGGGCAAGATATGCTTTCCTCCCCAGCTTGCGTCCTTCACGAGTCCGAGACTCCTCTGTCTCGCGACCTCCGATGCCTTGGTGCTCGTTGGCGTCAACTCGCGAGGTCTTTGGATGGTGGAGTTGGCGAATGATCGAGGACAATAGGATCGCTAATCAGCGACGCTCAGCCTGTGGTTATGTTGCAAGTCTTTGTCGATGACAGCGGCGACAAGGGGGATCAAAGTCCAGCCGTTCTAGCCGGACTGCTTCAGACGGCCCAAGAGTGGGCAGCGTTCACGCGGGCATGGCAAGCAACGCTAGCAGGCGAGCCACGTATCGAACGCTTCAAGATGAGCGAGGCCGCCACGCTGACCGATGCGTTTCGCGGCGTAAGCCTGCAAGCGCGGGATAGCAAGCTCCGAGCGTTAGCGGCGGTGGTGCGGCTCCACGCCCCCACGGTCTTTCGGTCCTCTATCGACCTTGACGCATTCGCCGAAACTCTCGCACCCAAGCAAACTCCTCCGCATAACCAGCCGTACTTTCACTTGTTCTACGGCATGATTTGGCGGGTAGCCGTCCAGTTGGCGCTCTGCCACCATACTGAGCCGTTCGAGATCATCTTCGACCGCAAGGTGACCCATGAGCAGATGGTCACCATCTGGTATCCGTTGTTTTGCGAGCACGTAGAGCGCCTTGCGAAAGCCCAGGGCCCGACCTCGATTTGGGCGGGAGCCAAACGGGTTCTCCCCGCAAAACCCATTTTCCGATCCGACGACCAGTCCATGCCGCTGCAAGCCGCCGACCTCTATGCGTGGCTGCTCCGCAACGAAATGATGGGTCGGAGGTCGGAGTTTATGTGGCTCCGTGACCACCTCCCCTCCGTCACGTCTGCGTCCGACCAGGGGCGTGACTACTGGCGAACTCTGGTGTCGCCACCGACGCCGGAACGCGCCGACTTGATCCGGCGACTGAGCGACCCGGATCGGTATGCCGAGTTGCTAGGGCTCAACCAGCCGATCGGGTCGCTGCCACGGGTTCTAAAGCCACGCGCCAAAGCCTTCCGTAACTACCAGAAGGCGAAGGGCAAAATACTATGACAGCCGCTCAGGTGATGGGGTCCTTGAAAACGGCCGCGCTGTCAATCGGCGAATCTGGGATTCATGGCCCAACCATTACTTCGACAACAGCGTCTTACACGCTATCGCCGAGCAAGCTGCTGGCAGCCGCCTCACGTCGCTGCTTAGGGCAAGCAATCTAACCGCCCTGGCTTCGATTCAAAACCTGAGCGAAGTCCTACGGCTTGATAACGATGAAGAAAGGGTCCGGTTGGTCCGGACGTTTACTTCAGGTCTGTTGCGAGCACGAAGTCGATCCGCTTGAGTATTGAGTAGCTCGGGCGCTCGTCAGCGAGATACGACTCCTAGCTACGACAATCGTTCGCGCCTTCTGGGAAGCCGAACGATCTGGCCCACCATTTCGACGACGGGCTTGTGGCTTCCGCCGCCTCGTAGGCGCAAGCCATGCGCAAGCCAGATCCGCGCGATAGTGCTCTGGGATAAGCCCATCGTTCGCGCCAGCGACCGCGTGGACCACCGGGTTGCGTTCGGCGGGCTGCCATGAAGAGTCATGGCGATCACCTGAGCGGCGATATCCTCGGTGGCCTTCGGGGGTGCGCCTGATCGGGGCTCGTCGTTCAGTCCATCCAACCGGCGCCGGATGAAGCGGGCGCGCCATTTGCCGGCCGTCTGGGGACTGACGCCAAACTGCTCGGCGATCACGTTGTTGCCGTCACCGTCGGCGGAAGCAAGCACCATACGGCTGCGCAGGGCCAGGGCGCCGATGGTTCGTCGACGGGCCCAGTGCTGCAGGGTGTTGCGTTCCTCGCGAGTGAGGATCAGCGAAGACTTAGGCCGGCCGCGTCCTGCCACCGGCTAATAATACGACGAATTTCTGACTCAATGCTCTGA
>JALZAL010000198.1 GCA_030948325.1 Candidatus Dormiibacterota bacterium | reverse complement strand
TTGCTGTAGAGGTGGGTGTGGAACTGCGCCCACGTCGAGCCGATGCGTTCGCGGTCACGCTCGCTCACTTCCACCTCGGGGCCGTAAACCTCGGACAGGAGATCGGCCATCAGCTCGTTCAAGCTTTCCGCGGTCAGGGCCTCTCCTCGCTCGATGCGCTCGTGTATCTCGAGCTCGAAGCGGGCCAGCGAGGGCATGATGAAGAAGTAGCGGTAGAAGTTGGCCATCGCCTCTTCGATCACCGCGATCTGAAACTCACGATCCGTGTTGGTGGCGAGCAGGTGCCCCCGCGTCAGCGCCTGATGCATGTTGGAAGCCACCTCCGCCTGGAAGAGGCCGTAGTCGGAATAGACGAACGGTTGCGACTTGCTCGTGTAGTAGGAATGCATCGAATGCCCGAGCTCATGAGCGAGGGTGCTCATCGAATAGATGTCGTCGTTGTAGCTCATGAGGATGAATGGAAGCGTGCCCTGCACGCCCATGGAGAAGGCGCCCATGCGCTTGCCCTTGTTGGGGTAGATGTCGACCCATCGCTCCTGGAGTGCACCCCTTCGCATCACTCGAACGTATTCGTCGCCCAGAGGCTTCACTCCCTCCGCGATCCACTCCACCGCCTGCTCATAGGGAACTTTCAGCTCTTCCGCGCCTAGCTGTGCCCGCGTGTCGTACGGCTGGAGGACGGGCAGGCCCAGGGCTTTGCGGCGCACACGCCAGTAGCGATGCCAGGTGCCCAGGTTGTCACGGAACGCGCGAATGACGTTGTGAAACACCGCGACCGGGATGTGCGTGGGCTCCAGCGCTCCATCGAGTGCTGACGAATAGCCGCGCGCGCGTGAGTAGAAGATGTCCCGCTTGACTCCAGCCGAGAGGTTGGCGGCCATCGCGTGCTGCATCGCCACGTGGGCGTCGGCGTAGCTCTCGAAAGCCGTGCGCCGAATCTCCCGGTCCGGGCTTGTCAGCAGCGCTCCGATGGTGCCCTGCGCCACCTCCTCTTCGCCTTCGGCGCCGACCGCCGGCGCGAATCTCAGGTCTGTGTTGGCGAGAACCGAGTGGACCGACAGCGCCGTCCGCAGCGGGTCAGATACCTGCGACAGAACCTCCTCCACCTCCGGGCTGCGGACGTGGCGTCGCATCTTTTCCAATCCGTCGACGTAGTGGCCGAGGTGCGCAAGCCGCGATGACCGCGACACCCACTCCCTGAGCTTCGGGATCCCGATCGAGATCATCTCGGGGATCGCGAAGGACGTCACCGCGGCCAGCTTCGCGTTGGTGGTGCGGGAGCGATCGGAGCGGGCCGCTGCCTTCTGGTCGGTGGCATCCACGGCGTACGACATCGTCGCGTAGACCTTTACCATGCCCATCAACCGCTCTGCGCTGTCGCGCGCGTCGAACCAGTCGGCGAGCATCTCCGGGGATTCGCCAAGGTGGCCCTTGAACTCGGCGAGGTCGGGCAGCTTTGCCAGGATCGTCTCGACCGCGGCCTCCCAACCGGCCTCCTCGGGGAAAACGCTCGCCGCATCCCACGTGAACTTGGTGTCCACTTCAGCGCGGCTCGGCAGCGTCTTGCTCACGGCCGGTAAAGGGTAGCGACATCGCGGCGGTAGGATGGCTGCATGCCACGCGTCAGCGCGAACGGAATCGAGATCGAGTACGAGACTATCGGGGACCCAAATGACGCGCCGCTTCTGTTGATCAGCGGCCTCGGCTCACAGCTGATCAGTTGGGATGACAAATTCTGCGAACAGCTGCGCGATCGCGGCTTCCACGTGATCCGGTACGACAACCGCGACTCGGGCCTGTCCACCAAGATGGATGCAGCAGGCACACCAGACCTGATGGCTGCCTTCACTGGCAAACCCGATCCGGCCTACCAGCTGGACGATCTTGCCGCTGACGCCGTGGGTCTCCTCGATGGGCTTGGGATCGACGCTGCGCACATCGTCGGTGCGTCGATGGGCGGCTTCATCAGCCAGCTGGTCGCAATCAACCACCCCGATCGCGTCCTGTCGTTGACGTCGATCATGTCCGGACCTGCGTTCGGTGAGGGCGTGCCGCCGACTCCGGAGGGCGCGGAGGTGCTCACCAAGCTGCCGCCTGACACCCGCGAAGGACGCATCGAACATGCGATATGGACGCGCAGGGTGGTCGCCGGGACCGGCGATCCGTTCGACGAGGAGAAGGAGCGAAGGCGGGCGGAGCGCGCCCTCGATCGCTCCTATTATCCTGTGGGGACAGGCCGTCAGCTCGTCGCCGTTGTGGCTGCTCACAGTCGGCTCGAGGCCTTGACGCGGGTCAGAGTCCCGACGCTTGTGATCCACGGACTCGATGACATCCTGGTGCCGATCGAGAACGGGCGCCTGGTGGCGGCGGCGATTCCCGGCGCCCGCATGCTGGAGCTCGAGACGATGGGTCACAACGTTCCCGAGCGGTTCTGGCCGGAAATCCTGGACGCCATCGCCGAGAACGCCCGCAAGGCGACGGCATTGCAGCCGCGGTAGAGCGGCATGCCCACCCTCGACGGCATCAGCCCGGCCATCGCCTTTCTTGCGGGTCTGGTCTCGTTCGTGTCGCCGTGCGTGCTCCCTTTGGTGCCGGCATATCTCGCCTACCTGGGCGCCCGTGCCGGCCAGCCGGTGGCGATTGGAGCGGGAGCCGCGCCGGCCGTCATCGCCTCGCCACCGCTGCCGGTGGCGGCGGCAGGTGTGGGCTTCGTCGCGGGGCTGTCGCTGATCTTCATCCTCTTCTTCTACGTCTTCTCCATCGCCGTGCAGCCCATCCGCGGTTACGTGCCGGTGGTGGCCGGGGTGTTCGTGATCGCCATGGCACTGCACGTCGCCGGCCTCATCCGCATTCCCTTCATGTCCAGCGAGTACCGGCTGGTCAACAAGGCGCCCACCGGCGGCGGCATCGCGGGAGGATTCGTGCTTGGGATGGGCTTCGCCAGCGGATGGACGCCCTGCATCGGCGTCACCCTCAGCGCGGTCCTGAGCTCGGCGGTGTCGGCCGGAACGACGACGCAGGGCCTCGTCCTGATGATCGCCTACTGCCTGGGCCTGGGTCTGCCGTTCATCGCGCTGGCCTTCGCCCTCGAGCGTGCCCGGCCGCTCGTCCGTCTCGTCAACAGCCACCGCCGAGCCATCGACCTGGCCTCGGCGGCGGTGTTGCTGGTGATGGGCCTGCTGCTGCTGACCAACAAGCTCACGATCCTCGCCGCGGGCCTGTCGCAGCTGGTCCCATCCTGGCCGTCTCCGACCCTCTAGCGGCTCACAGGGGAAGCGGGCCGTAAGCCCGCCGGATGTAGATCAAAGGCGTGACGCCTTCACGATGTTCGCCTTCGGTCACCAGACCGATGAGAATCCAATGGTCGCCCGCTTCGATCGTCCTCTCGAGCGTGCACACGGCATAGGCAGCTGCATCCACTTCAAGGATGGGGCCCCCCTTTTCCGAAGCGGGCCGGCGCCATTTGATGGAATCGAATTTGTCGGAGACCTTCGTCGCCATCCTCCGCGCCAGCTGTGCGCGACCCGCGGCCAGGATGTTGGCGGTGAAGCCGCCTGAGCGCTGGACCGCCGGCAATGTGTTGGAGGTCTTATCGATGCAGGCGAGGGCCAGGGGCGGCTCCAATGACACGGCGCAGAAGGCGCTCACGGTCAGGCCGCGAGGCAGGTCGTCGTCCCCGAATGCGGTGAGCACCACGACGCCGCTCGGAAAGCTGCTCATGACCTCGCGATACCGCTCGGGATCGATCACCGCGGGGACGATCATCGCAGTTGCACATCGAGCGAGTTGACCCAATCCTGTTCTGCGCCCACGCGTGTTAACGAACACTTGTTTGCGCGCCGTGAACGGCTCAAACTTAGTGCGTGGGTAGTTCGCTCGATCTGTTCGCGCCGGCGACCCGAGATTGGTTTCGGGGTGCTTTTAGCGAGCCGACCCCGGTCCAGGAACGGGGCTGGCACGAGGTGGCCGCCGGTCGTAACGTGCTCATGGCCGCTCCGACCGGAAGTGGGAAGACGCTCGCCGCATTCCTGTGGTGCATCGACCGCCTGACCTCGGAGGCGATGCCGGCCGAGGGCGAGCGCTGTCGCGTCCTTTATGTCTCGCCGATGAAGGCGCTCGCCCACGACGTCGATCGCAACCTGCGCTCCCCCCTGGTTGGGATACGAAACCAGATCGAGGCACAGGGCCTGGTGGCGCCCGATCTCTCAGTCGCCATCCGCACCGGCGACACGCCGACCGAGGTGCGCCGATCGATGGAGCGCCACCCGCCCGACATCCTCATCACGACACCCGAGTCGCTCTACCTGCTGCTGACGAGCGCCGCGCGCCGCATCCTGGCGTCGGTCCGATGGCTAATCGTCGATGAGATCCACTCGGTTGCCGCCACCAAGCGTGGTTCCCATCTCGCGCTGAGCCTCGAACGGCTGTGCGTGCTGACCAAAGTCGAGCCGCAGCGCATCGGGCTTTCGGCAACCCAGAGACCGCTGGAAGAGGTGGCGAAGTTCCTGGGCGGCTCGAACCGTGAGGTCGCGATCGTCGATGCGGGTCGGCGGAAGACGATGGAAGTCCGAGTCGAGGTGCCGGTCGACGACATGGCGCGGCTCACGGTGGAGGACGACGACGGCCGGCCGGCCGGCAGCATCTGGCCCGCGATCTATCCACGACTGCTCTCTCTCATCCGTGAGCATCGGTCGACGATCGTGTTCGTCAACTCCCGGCGTCTTGCGGAGCGGCTTGCCGCCCGCGTCAACGAGCTGGCCGGTGAGGACCTGGTGCTCGCCCACCACGGCTCCATCGCGCGCGAGCAGCGCCTCGTGATCGAAGACCAGCTCAAGGCCGGGGTCGTTCGCGGCCTGATCGCGACCTCCACGCTGGAGCTCGGTATCGACATGGGCGCGGTCGACCTCGTACTGCAGGTCGAGGCGCCCCCGAGCGTGGCCGCCGGCATCCAGCGCGTCGGGCGAGCGGGTCATTCGGTGGGAGAGGTCTCGCGAGGCGTGGTGATCCCCAACTTTCGCGGCGGCCTAGTCGAGTCCGCGGCCGTGGTGGAGGGCATGCTCGAGGGCCGCATCGAATCGACCGTGGTGCCGCGCAAGCCTCTGGATGTGCTCGCCCAGCATGTTGTGGCAATGTGCGCGATGGACGAGTGGCGGGTCGACGAGCTGGCGGCTGTCGTCCGCCGCGCTTATCCGTACAGCGACCTCGGCCCGCGGGCGCTGGAATCGGTGCTCGACATGCTCAGCGGCCGGTATCCGTCCGACGAGTTCGCCGAGCTGCGGCCGCGCATCGTTTGGGACCGGGTCGCGGGCACTCTTCGAGGACGTGCCGGCGCCCAGCGCCTGGCGGTGACCAACCCCGGGACGATTCCTGACCGGGGTCTTTACACGGTGAACCTTGTCGACAACGGGCGCCGAGTTGGAGAGCTCGACGAGGAGATGGTGTACGAGAGCAGGGTCGGCGAGACGTTCATCCTCGGCGCCTCCACATGGCGGATCGCGGAGATCGGCCCATCGCAGGTGCTGGTCACGCCGGCGCCGGGCGAGCCGGGAAGGATCGCCTTCTGGCACGCCGACGCGCCGAGCCGCCCAGTCGAGCTCGGGCTCGCGCTCGGCAAGATGGTTCGCGAGCTGCGCGCTCTCGCGCCCGATGCCGCCGCGGACCGGTTGCGCACACGGGCGGGGTTCGACGACCGTGCGATCAAGAACCTGCTCGCCTACCTCGACGACCAGGCCGCGGCCACCGGGGCAGTGCCCGATGACCGGACCGTCGTGGTCGAACGCTTTCGCGACGAGGTGGGGGACTGGAGAGTTTGCGTGCACACGCCCTTGGGAGGCCGTGTGCATGCGCCGCTGGCGCTGGCTTTGGAGTCGCGTCTCCAGGAGCGGCTGGGGATCGATGCTCGCGCCATGTGGACTGACGACGGCATCGCCCTCCACCTCCCGGACGTGGATGCTCCGCCATCGCTCGATGAGCTGCTCATCGACCCCGAGGAGGCGCAGGCGCTGGTGCAGGCGCAGCTCCCGGGCTCGGCGCTGTTCGCTGCCCGTTTCCGCGAGAACGCAGCGCGGTCATTGCTGCTGCCCCGCCGGCGACCCGGCCAGCGAACACCGCTCTGGCAGCAGCGCATGCGCAGCGCGGGTCTGCTGAAGGTTGCCGGACAGTATCCGGATTTCCCGATCCTGGCGGAGACATGGCGCGAATGCATGGCGGACCACTTCGACATGGCCGCCCTGATGCAGCTGCTGCGCTCGATCCGTTCGCGCGAGGTCCGGGTCGTGGCGGTCGACACCGAAAGGGCTTCGCCGTTTGCCTCCTCGCTGCTGTTCTCATACGTCGCAGAGTTCATGTACGCCGGCGACTCGCCGCTGGCGGAACGGCGGGCGCAGGCGCTGACGCTCGATCGTGAGCTGCTCGCCGAGCTTCTTGGCAGCGAGGATCTGCGCGAGCTCCTCGACCCAGCCGCGATAGCCGCGGTGGAGCTGGAGCTGCAGGGCCTTCTACCAGAACGATTCCCGCGTGACCCCGACGAGGCTCATGACCTGCTCGTCCGGCTCGGCGACCTCAACGAAGATGAGGCGACCGCGCGCGGCATCACCCAGGAGTGGCTGCGCGGGCTGGAACGGGAGCGGCGCGCGGTCTGCGTGCGGTTGGCGGGACAGACGCGGTGGATCGCGGCCGAAGACGCGGGTCGTTATCGCGAGGCGCTGGGAGCAAGCCTTCCGATCGGGCTGCCCGACGCTTTTCTCAATCCCGGACCGCTGCCGCTCGAATCGCTCGCGCGTCGCTGGGCGCGCACGCACGTGCCGTTTCTGACCGCCGATCTCGCGGGGCGTTGGGCCGTGCCGGTGGCCGCGATCGAGGAAGCGCTCGCTCAGCTCGCGGCCCGCGGCGAGATCATCGCCGGTGAGTTCCGTCGCGCGACGCAGGGCCGGGAATACTGCCATCCCGAGGTCTTGCGCATGCTGCGGCGGCGCTCGCTGGCAGCCCTTCGGAAAGAGGTGGAATCCGTTCCGCCGGTCGTGGTGGGGCGCTTCCTCCCGTCATGGCACGGGGTGGGCGCGCGAGCCACCGGAGTCGACCGGCTGCTGGAGGTCGTCTTCCAGCTGCAGGGCCTCGCGCTGCCGGCGACAGTCATCGAACGCGACGTGATTGCCGCTCGGGTCTCCGGTTACAACCCGCGCCTGCTCGACGAGCTCGTGTCGATGGGCGAGGTGGTTTGGGTCGGCCGCGGCGCCCTGGGCGCCACTGACGGCAGGGTTGCGCTTTATCTGCGCGGCGACGCCCCGCGTCTGGTCGGCGAACCGATCAACCCACCCGCGGGCGAGCTGCATGAACGCCTGCGTGACCACTTGCGCGCACGAGGCGCGAGCTTCTTCCGCGACATCTACGGCGCATGTGGCGGGGGAGACGAGGAGGCAATGCTCGACGCCCTTTGGGACCTGGTGTGGTCGGGCGAGGTCATCAACGACACGTTCGCTCCGCTGCGGCTCCTCGGTCCGGCCGCCCGTAGGGCCACTCGCGGGCCGCGACTGCCGCGCCTCACGCAGCCGCGCGCCTCGGGACGATGGTCGCTCGTCGCCGAGCTGGTCGGTACGGGAGCGTCGACGACCGAGCGCCTCCACGCCGAAGCGGGCGTCCTGCTTCAGCGGCATGGCGTGCTGACCAGGGAGGCGGTTGTCGCCGAGGGCTGGCCGGGAGGATTCGCGGGGCTGTACCCGGTGCTGCGAGCGATGGAAGAGTCGGGACGCATCCGTCGGGGCTACTTCGTCGAAGGCCTGGGTGGCTCCCAGTTCGCTTTGCCGGGAGCGGTCGACCGCCTGCGATCATTGCGCGAACCGGAAAAGGCCATTGTCGCCCTGGCCGCATGCGACCCGGCCAATGCGTACGGTGCCATCCTGCCCTGGCCGCGGTCCGACGGACGTATGGCCCGGGCCGCGGGCGCTTACTGCGTCCTCGACGCCGGTGAGCTGGTCCTCTACCTGGAGAGAGGCGGTAAGTCGCTGCTCACCAATGGCGATGTCCAGCCCGACCACCTGCGGGCACTGATGGCGACGGCCACCACCGCTGGGCGGGTGGAGATCCAGCGCGTGGACGGCGCGGGAGTGATGGAATCGCCGATCGCGGCCTTGCTTCGCGAAGCGGGTTTTGCGTCCAGCCACAGGGGTCTTGTGGCTTACGGCGCGCGCCCGGGACGGCCCTAAGGAAGTCGCTACGATAGCCATTCCGACGGGGAGTAGCGCAGCTCGGTAGCGCACCTGACTGGGGGTCAGGTGGTCGGGGGTTCAAATCCCCCCTCCCCGACTTTTTTGCGTGCCCACTCGGCGACGCAAGGCCGGTAACCATCGGCTACTCGATGCGAGTGGGCGAGATCCCGGTCAGCAACCCGACGGCCCTAGGTGTCTCATAGGACTTGGTGGCCCGGCCGTTGGCTCGCGGCCGCAGGACTGCAAAATAAATGACTATGAGTCAGCGCACAGGGGTGGACACAATTCGTTTTGAATCGACGCTGTACACGATCGGCAATCGGACTATTTTGCGCGTGCCTGAGATAGCGAGCGGGAAACTGCCGTCGCGCGGGCAGGTGGCAGTAAAAGGAACGATCAATGGCCACGGGTTCCGGGCGGTGTTGGAACCTGACGGCTATTTTGGCCACTGGATGACGATTGATGGAAAGCTACAGCGAACTGCTGCTTTGGGCGCTGGTGACACCGCGACGCTCGAAATCGAGTCACTCAAAGACTGGCCGGAGCCGGCGGTGCCACCGGATCTTGAGACAGCGCTGGCTGCTGCCCCTCAGAAGATCCAAGACCTATGGAATGGAATTACGCCGATGGCGCGCTGGGAATGGGTTCGCTGGGTCAATGCAACCCAAAACCCTGATACGCGCAAACGACGGGTCGAGGTAAGCATCTCGAAAATGAAAAGCGGAAAGCGACGGCCCTGCTGTTTCAACCTTGCCTCATGCACCGACCCGAACCTGTCAAAAAACGGCAGGCTTATTGAGCCAGCGTGATGGCACGACACTTGAATTCTTGATCAACAGTGCGCGCTGTGAGGCGTAGGCACTGGCGCACTCTCCGGGAGGTTACATACTGGAATGAATGACCTCACCAATCAGAGTTACGTCATCTTGATTAGCACCAAGACCTCTACTGAGCGCTATTTCCGCGACGAGGCTGGCTGGGTAAAGGTGTCGACACGTGGGCGAACGTTCCGGGCGACCGCCGAGCAAGTGCTAAACCACGTATTGCCGGCACTATCCGGCATCAAACCCAACGTAACCATCAAGGTGGAGCATCACGACCCAGGTCGATGACGACGTCGCGTTAGTGGCGGATCGCTGCCCAGATATGCGGCCAGAACAGCACGGCGACCATGATCGCGGCACCGATCTCAGTGACCGCGGTGGCGCCTGCGGCGACATCCTTGACCTTCCCAATTCTTGGGTCGTGTTGTGGCTGGACAAAATCACACAGCATCTCGATGGCGGTGTTCAGCGTCTCGATGGCGAGCAACAGCGTTCCGGACAGAACGAGTAGGGCGATCTCAACTCCAGAGAGTCGCAGGAGTATTCCGCCGATGGCGAGCGCAACCACGACCGTGATGCCGAGTTTCAAGGAGGGAGTTCTCGGCGCGACCCACATCAATCCGGAGAAAGCGTGGTACGCGCTTTTGACAGCGTTCCAAGAACGCGAGCGATGTCGAAAAGGTTCGGCGCCCTCGGTATGCACTTTCTGTCAAGACAACGCCGGCCCTCGAGTCCAGTACCTTTCCCCGAGGCTTCTTTGACGTCAGGCCGGCGCCGGCGGGGTCGCCTTTCGGCCCGTTCGCCTGAATAGAACGATGCCGGTTGCGATCATCCAGATCCAGAAGCCGAAGAGCCAAACGCCGATCGGCGATGATCCCTCGACCAGGTTCTGAGCAGTAGCCACCGCGAAGGCCGATGTGGCAATACCGATTACTCCATCTACCAGGCCAAGCCATCCCAGCCATCGCGGGAACTCGCCGGAGATAATCTGAGCGAGGGACGTGGCAGCGACGGCAACCCCAATCGCCGGAAACACCGCGAAGCCGATCGTGTCGGCGGCATAGTGAATGGCGACGACCCCACCCTGTTCGCCATGTCCAGCGGCCATCCGGCCGGCGGCGGCGAACAGCATGGTCATCGCGATCTCAAGCACAACCGACAGAACCATCGCGCCGAGAGCAAGGTCGGCGAGGCCACGGACCCCTGCCGTCCGGCGCAGTGACGCGCGGGCCCCGGCAGAGAAGGCGATGCGGCCCAGAAGCACCACGCTGGCGCCCGCAGCTCCGATCAACAGATTGGTCTTCTGGGCTGAGTAGTAGGTGAGGAGCTCGGCGGCCTTGACTGGCGAAGGCGCGGTTGCGGACACGAAAGGAAACAGGACCGGAATCTCCAGCAGGTACCAGATCGCACCCGCCAGAGCCAGCCGGTTGCCGGCCGCGCGCGGCTCTTCAGCCATGCAGAAATTCTCGACCATCGGCGACCCCGCACGCCAGGCCGGCAAGCATCGCGAGCTAGAGTTTGGCAGTGCCCAAGGTGACATTGATCGGTGCCGGCAGCGCGGTTTTCGCTCGACAGATCATCACCGACGTACTGGCCGTCGACGGGCTTGATCAAGGCACCTTCGCTCTCGTCGACATCGATCCCGTCCGGCTAGACCTCGCCCGTCGCATAGCCGAAAGGCTGGTGGAGATCTCGGGGAAGACCTGGACGGTCGAGGCATCAGCCGAGCGGTTGGATGTGCTGAAGGAAAGCGACTATGTCGTCAACTCCATCGAGGTCGCCGGCCTGGAAAACGTGCGGCACGACTACGACATTCCCATGAGGTATGGGATCGATCAGTGCATCGGGGACACGATCGGTCCCGGCGGCATCTTCAAGGCGCTGCGCACCGGGCCGGCCTGGCTCGAGATAGTTGCGGACATAGAACGTCTGGCTCCTCGCGCGGTCGTCCTCAACTATACGAACCCGATGTCGATACTGACCCTGGCTGCCAGCCGCGCCTCCGGCCTGCAGGTGGTCGGCCTGTGCCACAGCGTGCAGTCGACATCGAGGCTGCTCGCCGAGCTCGTCGAAGTTCCCTACGAGGAGCTGACCTGGGAGTGCGCGGGCATCAATCACAACGCGTGGTTCACGAAGCTGGAGCGCCACGGCAGGGACCTCTATCCGCTATTGCGAGAGCGAGCCACCCGCCCTGAGATCTACGAGCAGGATCCTGTTCGTTTCGAGGTCATGCTTCACATGGGCGCATTCGTGACCGAGTCGAGCGGCCATTTCTCGGAGTACGTCCCGTATTTCCGCAAGCGGCCTGACCTCTTGACCAGGTACACGCGGTCCGGCTATCTCGGTGAGAGTGGCTTTTACGCCAATAACTGGCCTCTCTGGCGAACGTATAACGACGAGCGGATCCACGCGATGCTGCGCGGCGAGAACGAGATCCCCCTGGAGCGGAGTCACGAATACGCGTCCTACATCATCGAGTCGATGGAGCTTGGACAAACGACCAGCATCCATGGAAACGTCACCAACGGTGGCGCAATCCAGAACCTGCCCGACGGGTGCGTCGAGGTGGAGTGCATCGTCGGTCGTGATGGTTTGCGGCCGGTGGCTTTCGGCAGCCTGCCGGAGCAGCTGGCTGCTTTGAACCGCTCCCACATGGCGGTGCACGAGCTCATGGTGCAAGCCTTGCT
>JALZAL010000181.1 GCA_030948325.1 Candidatus Dormiibacterota bacterium | reverse complement strand
ATAGCCGCCAGCCTCCTTCATGCACCATCCAGTGATGGTGCTGGCAGAGCAGGATCATGTTCGAGAGGTCGGTCTTGCCGCCGTTCGCCCAGTGGACGACATGGTGGGCGGAGCTCCACGAAGCCGGACGCTCGCAACCGGGCCACCGGCAGTGGCGATCCCTGGTGTCGAGCAGCCGTCGCGCGCCGCCGGAGACCACCCGCTTGGCTCGGCCCGCGTCGACGACGGCGGAGTCGGCACCGAGAAGGACACGAGTGACCGAGCTGTCGCACGCGATGCGTTGCACGGTCTTCGCGGAGATCGGCAGGGAAAGCGCCATCTCACCGGCCGGGGCGCCGATCAGTGCCTGCAGCGTTTCGAGTGTGGTGGTGACCTGCAGGTGCGGGCGCTGGCTCGCATGCTGTGGCAACTGTCCGGTGTCCATCGCGTGGGTCGCCAGGTCGACCATGGCGTCCGCCTGTCGTCGCTCTCGATTGCGGCCATCGCCGTCGCCAGAGTGCCGAGCCAGCGGTTCGATCGCGGTCCGAATGGCGGCGGCGCCAATGGGATCGAAACCCCCCTTGAGGAAGAGCCAGCCGTCCTCACCCTCAGTGAGCTGAAGATACCGCTCCTCGGCATCCTGCCGCTGCTCGCGCGCCACGCCCTCGGCATCGAGACGGTGGCGGATGTGAAGGCAGCGGTACCACAGACGGCCGACGCTGTTGTCTTTGGCCGCCTCGAGGAGTTGGGTCTCATCGAATGGCTCGGCAGTAGGGGATTGGGTCAGTGCCTCAGCAGTCCGTGCGATCACCGAGAGGTGGCCGAAGCCGATGGCACCGGTGGCAACAGCTGCGGCCGACTGCGGAAGCTTCTCGAGGTGCTCACCCACATTGACCCGGTCGGCCGCGACGCTCGTCGAGGTCTTGCAGTAATGGCGGATCCAGTGAATCGGGGAGGTGGATCCCCAATCCGACCAGAGGTCACCCTGGGCAAGGAGGGCCGCATCCTGTGCAAACTCGATTTCAGCTTGATCGATCAAGTGACGCAACTGGAGAAGGTCAAACGCGATCTGTTCTCGGGATCGGCCACTCTTCGGACGGCTGCGATACGTGTCACTTGCTGCCATAAGCTGCTCCAGCTCGGGGCCTACCACCGCGCCGTCTATTTGTTCCATGTGGTCTATCGGTCGATGAGGTGGTAAAAGGCGGCCTCCGGATCTCGTCTTGGCGCAGGTTCCCCTTTCCCCACCATCGCGAGATCATTATACGAACATATGTTCGTATAGTCAAGGATCTTGAGGCGTAGCTGTTGGGGTGGTCCGGATCAGCCCAATGGTGACCGGCGAGGTCAAACTCTAGGGAGTGTGAAGGGCCCTCGCGAGAAAGCGAGGGCCCTTCTTGCCGCAGTCGGCTGACGCGACTGGGAACTTCAAGTTGTGGCGGCTACTCCGGAAACATTCAGTTGCTGCCTACTGGTCGCATTCGTCGTTGCCCTGGCCATTCGTATTGGTGTTGCAGCCGGGCTGCACTGCGGGGCCGAATGTCTCCGAGAATGTCGATCCGGTGATCGAATCATTGCATCCGAGGACGCCGTGTAAGACAGCGAGCGAGTTCCCGGTCTCCACAAACGGAGTTGTCGTTGTGTAGGAGAGGGTGGCAGTCGCTGAGCCTGTCATTGGATTGAGGCAAGAAGGCCCTCCAGGGTTGCAGGAGGCTGGTCCCGCGGTCAACAGAGCCTTGGAGCCGTTAATGGTCGTTGTCCCGCTCGTAATCCTGAAGGTGGCAGCCCACCCGGTGATCACACCGCCACTGAACGTAATCTGGCCGCTCTCTCTAAAGGTTCCCGGGTTTGGACCGGTAGCCACGGCCGTCGTGCCTCGCGCCGAATAGCTCATGCTTCCGGAGGTCGTTCCGGAACAGAAGAAGCTCCCATTGGTGCCTACACCGGTCCATGTGAACGTTTCTCCGTAAAGCGTCGTCGCCGCGGCCGCCCCCAATGAGGTCCCGACCAGAAACAGCACGGCCGATATGAGCCCGAGGATGGGAGCGCGAAGCAGGCGGGCAAATGGTATCGAAATCATCGGTGATCCTCCTTGCACACGAGCCCGAGAGATTGGCGGGCTATGGCCACCCATAGTGACGTGAGTGTGAACTCAAGAGCGCTATCACGTCAAGCTCCGTCCTGTTGCAAAGCCGGGCCGCCCTAACAACTACCCCGTCAATTTTGAGGGCGCGGTAAGCGCGCCAGAAACCCGGCGAGCAAACGGTCAGTCAGGGCCGAAACGGCGGTGTGTTGTGGCGTCCACGCACGCCACGCCTCGGCCGCCCATCGCTGGATGGCATCGGCATGACCGGAGACGGAGTCAGCGCGCACGCCGGCCTGCGCGACGTCGAGGACCGTCAGGGCGCCAGCCTCCGGAGGCGGCATGAATGCCGGCCAGGTTGGATCCGGTTTCCCCATCTGTTGATGAGCCGATCGCACCTGGACGCCGGTCAGTCCCCGGTCGAGGGCCAGGTGCAGGCCGACCAGGGAGTAGGCGGCCCGGATGCCGCGGCCATCGCCGCCGGCATGCTGCGCGCCGTAGGCGTCGACGGTGATCTGATGGAGTTTCAGCAGCTCGAGGTGATTCAGCTCGAAGCCGGTTATCTCCCCATAGAGCTGCCAGCACTCCGGTGAGTAGCTCTGGCTCGGATCCCTTTTCCACTTGCTGGCTGGTAACTCGACCGCGCACCCCGGACAGATCGTCGAACCCGCCACCCGCCCATGATGGCACCGGCGCCGCGGTGGTGAGAGAATCGTTGCGTGGTTACCGCCATCGTCCTGATCGAAGCAGACCGCGAGGCGATCGCGCGGTTGGGTCCGGCCCTGGCTGATGTTCCCGGCGTTGCCGAGGCCTATTCAGTCACGGGCGAGTTCGACTTCGTCGCCGTGCTTCGGGTCAAGGACCATGAAGAGATCGCTGAGGTCGTCACCTCTCGCCTCTCGCGGGTGCCGGGCATCAAAAAGACCCACACACACGTCGCCTTCAAGGTTTACTCGAAACACGACCTCGAGGCGATGTTCAGCGTCGGACTGCCGGGCGAGCTCAGGCAATAGCCCTCCCCGCCGAAATCCTGAGCCTGGTCAGCGCCACGAGGGGCCACTATCGCTATGAGTCCGGTTATCACGGCGATACCTGGCTTGACCTCGAGTCGCTCTTCCTGCGCCCGGACTCAATGGCGGGAATGATTCGCGAGCTATCCTCCCGTCTTGCCCGCCATGACATCGAGGCCGTCTGCGGTCCGCTGACGGGCGGAGCATTCGCCGCGCTTCTGGTCGCCGAGGAGCTCCACCTTGACTTCTATTACTCAGAGCAGGTGGCGGAGAGCACCAGCAACGAATTGCTATCGGTCCGCTATCGCGTCCCAGCGTCGCTGCGCGAAGGCGTGCAGGGGAAGCGTATCGCGGTCGTGAATGACGTCACGAACGCCGACTCGGCGGTGCGCGGGACGGTTGCCGACCTCGAGGCCTGTCAGGCGCAGGTCGTCGCCATCGGGTCCCTTCTGGTCCTCGGAACAGCCATCAACGCTTTTGCAATTGGCAAGGACATTGCAGCCGAG
>JALZAL010000148.1 GCA_030948325.1 Candidatus Dormiibacterota bacterium | reverse complement strand
TGCATCTCCTGCTCGTGCACGACCCTTCGGACCAGGATCCCGAGCGCGACGAGCAGCAGGGCCTCCAGCAGCGCGGGGGCCGGATCGCCGGTGGCCGGGTTCACCGCGGTGACGAGGATGAGGTCTGCGACACCGAGCACTGCCCCGACGGCGAACTCGACAGTCGAGTAGTAAATCGCCAGGAACATCAGGAGCAGGAGCACGAACGGGAAGGCGCGGATGACGCTCAGGCCGAACTGGACCTCGAGGGCGAAAGCCACTGCCAGGCCGCCGATTGGCGAGATCGCATGCAGATAGCGCGGGATCCGCTCCCACGGCAGAAGGACCAGGGCGCCCCCGAGGACGACGAGCACGACCGAGGCGATGATGCCGAAGGGCGAGCCCAGCGCCCACAGCGGGTATAGCGCGAGACCCAGGCCGATCAGCACCGGCACCGCCATGAGCGGGCGACCTGCGGACGGAAGGGTGATCGGCGCGAGGGGCGCCAGCGCCAGGAGGACGCCAACCACCATGGCCGCCAGCAGGACAGGAGAGGCCGTCAGGTCGGAGTAGCCGTGCAGGCTGACAAGGCCCACTATCGCCAGCCCCAAAAACGGGTAGACGCGGCGGCTCAATCCGTCGGCTCGGAGGGGCGTATTCACGTGAAGGGCGCTCAGCTTACGCCTAGCCCCCCGCGGTTAAGAGGGATCTGATCAGACAACCGACGGCTACACTTGGCGATCTGCGCACCTCAAGCCCAGCCCGGGGGGGTGAGGAAACCAAGGTGTTGCCAGGACCTCGTCCGAGGCCCGAATTAAAGCCTTTTCGGACCCGAGGCTTGGTCCGTGGTGCCACGCCCTTTTTCGCCCTCGCCGCAGTGATCTTGATCCAGGCCGTGGCCGGTTTGAGCCCTGTGCGCGCGTTTCCCCTGTACCTCGCCATCGTCCTGCTCACAGCCCTCAGCCTGCGCCGGGCCTATTCGCTCGTCGTCGCCGGGCTGGCCGCCATCGGGATCCTGGCCGCAGCCGGCGCGGGCGCTTCAGGCGACTTGCCCGCCGCGGTGCTCCTCGCAGCCGCACTCCTGGTGGTGGGGGTGGCCGTAAACGAGGTGATCGTGAGGATGCGCTCTGACGCCGCCTCCGCCTCTCGGAAGGCGCTGGAGGTCGTGGGTCGCGAGGAGCGCCTGCGGTTGACAGTCGAGTCGGCGCAGGTCGGCCTGGCCCTCATCGGCCCAGCCGGCGGATGGCTGCAGGTCAACGACAGGCTGTGCGTGATCCTCGGGCGCAGCCGCGCCGAGCTGCTGCATTTGAGCCTTGCCGATGTGACCACCGAGCAAGACCAGCCCGCGATCGAAAAGGCCCTCGCCACGCTCCAGGCTGGGGACATCCTGCGCTGGGAGGCCGAGGTGCACCAGGTGCGCGGCGACGGCAGCCGAGTCCCGGTCGAAATCTCGATCGCAGAGGTGGGAACGCACCCTTCTGGCGAGCGTCTGATGGTCGTGGAGGAGACTGACGTCACCGCTCGCAAGCGCGTGGAGGGCTTGCGAGACGGACTCGTCGGACTCCGCCAGACGATCATGAGCGCCACCACCTGGGAGCAGGCCTCGCCGCACCTTCTGAGCGGGCTTTGCTCGCACCTCGACTGGGACGTCGCGCAGTACTGGGCCGTCGATACGGAGCTGCAAGCGTTACGACTGCGCCAGGTCTGGCATCGCGACGGCCCGGCGCTTGAGGCGTTTCACAGCCAGAGCCGGCGGCTGTCGATCACCTCGGGTGAAGGGTTGCTCGGCCGCGTGTGGCAGTCGGGCGTCCCTGCGGCCCAGGAAGACCTGGCGGGCGCCACCGACTACGACCGGGCCGAAGCTGCTGTGCAGGCCGGCCTGCGGTCGGCCATCGCGTTCCCAGTCGTGAACGCGGGTGATGTCATCGGAGTGGTCGAGATGCTTGGGCACGAGGCGCAACAGATCGAAAACGACCTGGTGACCATGCTGTCGACGGCCGGCGCCGAGATGGGTCAGTTCATCCGCCGGGCTGAGACCGCCCAGGCGTTGCGCCGCAGCGAGACCGACCATCGCGCCATCTTCGAACGGTCTCCGATCGGCATCGCACGCATCAGCAGCGAGGGCGAGCTGCTGGAGGCGAACCCGGCCCTGCTGCTGATGCTCGAGCACGATTTCCAGGCGATGCGCGCACACGCCTGGCCGGACCTGCTTCGCGCGTACGACCAGGCCGCCGCAAGGGCTCTGTTCGCACCGATGCTGGCAGGCATCAGTGACGGGAAAAGCGTCCAGGTCCGCGCCGGCACCGGATCGGGAAGCTGGCTGTGGCTTCAGCTGACGGCAACCTCGATTCCGGATGCCACCGGCCGGCCGGAGCATGTGCTGGTCATGGTGGAGGACGTGACGGTGGTGCGCGACGCGCAGGACAAGCTGGCCGAAGCCCTGGAGTCGCAGAGGAGTGCGAACGCAACCCTGGAGAAGCTGGACCGCACCAAGACCGAGTTCCTCTCGATCGTCAGCCATGAGTTCCGCACCGCCCTCACAGGCATCCAGGGGTTCAGCGAGCTGATTCGCGACGGCGGCCTCGAGCCCGACGAGGTGCGGGCCTATGGCGGATACATATTCAATGATGCGGACAGGGTCAACCGCCTCATCGGCGATATGCTCGACCTCGACCGCATGGAGTCAGGGCGGATGAGCATCCGCACGACAGGCGTGGACATCAACGAGGTCCTGAGCGATGCCATCGCCCGCGCCGGCTCTTCGCCGACCGTCGAGTTCAAGGCGGACCTGGATCCGCGCCTGCCCATCGTGACCGGCGACCGGGACCGGCTGGTGCAGGTGGTGAGCAACCTCGTCAACAACGCCGTCAAGTACTCGCCGGACGGTGGCTCGGTGACCCTTTCCAGCCGGTCAGAGGGCGGCTTTGCCCTGGTCAGCATCACCGACACGGGCGTCGGGATCCCACCGGACGAGATCGGCCACGTGTTCGAACGGTTCCGCCGTGTGCGCAGCGGCGCCGCGCAATCGATACCCGGGACTGGCCTGGGCCTCACGATCGTTAAACAGATCGTGGAGATGCACGGGGGCAAGATCTGGGTGGAAAGCGCGGTAGGGCACGGTTCGGCGTTTCACTTCACCCTCCCACTGGCGGCGGAGAACGTCACGCCACTGCAGCGCCGGCATGCCTGAGCCTGACGCCGCCGTCGACAAGGCGCCCATCGTGGTCCTGGTGGCAGACGACAACGACGTCGCGCAGCGCCTGTGCCGCCGGGTGCTCGAGAAGGCCGGCTATACCGTCTTGATCGCCGGGGACGGACTTCAGGCAGTCGAGGTCGCCCTCAGCCAGCGCCCAGCGATGATCCTCATGGACGTTGCCATGCCGGGCATCGACGGCATCGAGGCGATGCGCCGCATCAAGGCTCAGATTCCGAACCAGCCGATCGTCATCGCCAGCGCCCATTCCATGGCCAGCGACCGCGAACGGTTCCTCGCGGCGGGAGCCGACGACATCTTGAGCAAACCCTTCCGATTGGCCGACCTCGTCGCCATAGTCGCGAAGCTGACCGCCGACCGCGGGGTCTGAGGTGCGACCAACCGGGATGTCCCCTGACCGCCCTCACTCGCGGGGGCAGCACCAGGATTATCGAAACGGATCGTTGGTGACCCTCGTGGCGGCTCTCCCATGAAGGACCTCACGGGGACCAGGCTCGGCCAGTACGAGATCGTCGAGCGTCTGGGTGGCGGCGGGATGGCGGTGGTTTATCGCGCCGTCCAGCAGCCCCTCGGACGGGAGGTGGCGCTCAAGGCGCTGTCACCGGAGCTGTTCCAGGACGAAGGGTTCGTCAAACGTTTCGAGACGGAGGCCAAGACACTGGCCAAGCTCGACCATCCGAACATCCTGCCGATCTATGACTTCGAGGTCACCGGTGGGGTGGCCTTCTTGACCATGCCGCTCATCCGTGGCGGCACGCTTCGGGACATCCTCAACCGGGGCCCCCTCGACACCCTGACGGCGTGGCGCTACCTGAGGGAGATCGGCGACGGCCTCCAGCACGCTCACGACGCCGGCATCGTGCACCGGGACCTCAAGCCCACCAACGTCCTCATCCATTCCGACGGCCGCGCCATGCTCGCGGACTTCGGCCTTGCCCGAGGCGCGGGCCAGCCCACACACCTCACCACCATCGGACTTGCGATCGGCACGCCCGGCTACATGGCGCCCGAGCAGGTGATGGGCCACGAGGTGGACCGGAGGTGCGACATCTACGCGATGGGCGTCCTGACTTTCGAGATGCTGACCGGCCGCCTGCCATTCATAGGCTCAAACCGCATGGAGGTGGCCTACGCGACAGTCAACGCGCCGATCCCCTCCGCGGCCAAGCTCAACACCGCGCTGCCGGACGAGTTGGATCAGCTGCTCGCCAAGGTCCTTGCCAAAGATCCCGGGCAGCGGCCGCAGACCGTGCGAGATCTGCTCGCCCAGATGGCGAAGCTGCCGCAGCGGCGGCAGGCGCCTGCCCCTTCGGCCTCGGTGCCTTTCGCGCGCCCGGCCGCCGCCCAGCCCGCCGAGACCGCCGCGATGAGGATCATCTCGGCGCCCGCCATGCTGCACGGCTCTCCTCCACCGACGCCCAGCTCGGGCACGGCGTCCGCACTGAGGACGCTGGAGATGATGGGCGTCAAGCCTTCACGGGCGAGGGGCCGATTCATCCTCAACTCCCATGTCTCCAATCTCATCCACGTTGCGAGAGACGTCACCGCGGACCGCTGGCCGGAGATCGCATACTCGGCCGGCCTGGTCCAGTACATCGAGGAGGATCCGCCGAACGACGAGCAGCTCGCCACCCCTGTCGAGTACCTGAGCCGGCTGAACGAGGCGTTTGAAAGCGTCTACGGGCACGAGGCCGAGGATGCGATCAGGGCATGGGGACGCCGCGCGACCGAGCGCTGGCTCGCCGAGGGTCGCCACGGCATGGGAGGGCCACGCCGGCTGGTGCCAGGGCGGCAGCGCAAGCTGGCGGGCGTCGTGAAGTCGTTCACGGAAGCGATGGACCAGGTGCGCGGCGAGCACACCCATGCGTGGCTCCAGGTCGACGCCCACCAGTTCTGGCTCGTGAACTTCTCCAACATGTTCGCGCTCGGCCGGATCAAGGCGGTCAAGTCGTGCCACATCTGGACCGCAAGCATTGAAACCATCCTCCGCTGGGCCGGTCTCGCCAACGAGTGGTACGTGGAGGAGGTTGAGTGCGGCTGCGTCACCGGCTCGTTCGACTGCGTCTTCGCGATCCGCTCAGTCGAGAGCTGATATCCGCCCAGAGCTGATATCCGCAGGCGCAAAGTCTGCAAGCGATCTGCAATCGCGGTTTTTTAAGTTTTCGATTAACAAACCTGGTTGTTGAGAGCTGCCGGGTCTCGATCAGCCCTCCCTCCTTTCTGAGGGTCCTCCGCCAGCGGGTGGAGGACCTTCTTCTTTGTAAGCCCCACGCGTCCAGACCTGGGCTCGGCGATGAGGGGCGTTCCCTCATTCTTTACCCGTGGCCCGGTTCGCGATCGATGTCACAGCCTGCTGGCGTCCTCGTCGCGTGGGGATGCTGACGGTCGCGATCGAGCTGACAAGGGCTCTCGTCGCCAATCGCGGCGACGACCAGTTCACCCTGCTGTGCAGCCGCGAGCGCCCGGCCGCCCTCACCGACCTCGACTGCGAAGCTGTGCTGTCGCCATACAGGCACGAGATCGCATTGAAGACGAGCTGGCTGCCCACCGTTGAAGCCCAGCTCGAGTGTGCCGCCATCCTTTATCCGTACTGGCCGAGCCCGCCGTTCCGGAGGCCCAACGCGCCGCCCGCAGCGGTCTTCGTCCACGACCTCGCCTTCAGGCTTCGTCCAGCCGAGGTCCCCTGGCAGCAGCGCGCCTACCTCCGCGCCCTCCTCGGCCGCTCGCTTCGCAGCGCTGCGGCGGTGCTGGTGCCATCAGAGGCCACGCGCCGTGACCTGCTCGCGAGCTACCCCATCCCAGGCCTGGAATCGAAGGTGACGATGGTGACCGAGGGTGTGGCGCCCGACGTGCCGCCTGCCGCGCTGCCGACCGGGCTCGAGCCTGGATTCATCCTCGCCGTCGGCACTGTCGAGCCGCGAAAGAACTATCCCCGACTCCTCGCGGCCTTCCGCCGCCTTCGCCGCGAATCCGTGCCGATCATGATCGGCGACCGTCCAGGGGTGCCGGAGCTCGTGATCGCCGGCCGGCCGGGCTGGGCTTACGGCGATGCGCTCGAGCGAATCAAGGCCGAGCCCGGCGTTCGCTATCTCGGCCATGTGGACGACGCCACACTTGCGGCGCTTTACAGGGCGGCATCGGTGCTTGCCTTTCCCAGCCTGTACGAGGGTTTCGGCCTGCCCCTGCTCGAGGCAATGGCTCACGGAGTTCCCGCCGTCGTCGGCAACGCCGGGGCTCTGCCCGAGCTTGCGGACGGTGCGGCCGTCCTGGTCGATCCCGAAGACGTCGGCGCGATCGCGGTCGGCCTCGAGCGCGTGCTCTCCGATGCGTCACTTCGGGAAACGCTCGGCGCCGCCGGCAGGAAGCGCGCCGCCGACTTCACATGGGAGCGCGCGGCGGCCGTGACGCGCGGGGTTCTGAAACAGATCGCCGCCCCCCCAGCCGGCACTCTGGCAAGTCGTAGCATTCGTTGAATGTCCCGCAATCGGGTTTCCATGCTGGCGCTGCTGGCGGGCGGTACGCACGACTACCTGCGGATGGCACGGCCGCTGCTGCGGGCGCTCGAGGACACGAAGCACTTCCAGATCGAGGTCGCCACCGACCCTGCCAACTTCGACATGCGCGTGATCCGCGGCCGGGAGGTGTTGATAGCGGCCAGCGACCATCACCTCCAGCCGAAACAAGCCGCACTGCTCACGGACTTCGTCGGGCGTGGGGGTGGCCTGGTCCTCCTGCACGGCACGCTGGCGACCTGGGCCGAGAACGGCGACCTCGCGGATCTGGCGCGATGGGCGCCGACGGGGCCGGCCCCGTTGACCGAGCTCATCGTGCACCCCGACCCGAACCACCCGATCACCCAGCGGCTCGGCTCGGATATGAAGTTCACCGACGAGCTCTACCTGTCGGAGGGCCCGCCGTCCGATGTATCTGTGATTCTGCGAACGAGCTGGCAGTTCACCGATCAGGTCGTGGCCTACGAGGCCGCCTTTGGCGCCGGACGGTTCGTGCACCTGGGGCTGGGCCACGAGCCGTCCACATACGAGGACGCCTCCTTCCAGAAGCTGCTGCACCGGTCTTTGCTGTTCGCCGCCGGCCAGCGCCCCTCTGAGCCGGTCGGGGTGGGTCTGATCGGCTACGGGGCCATCGCGCGCGCGCACGCGGCTGCGATCTCGAGCACCTCCGGCTTGCGTCTGCGAGGCATCTGCGACGTGTCGACTGAGCGCCGCGAGCTCGCCGCCCAAGAATGGACTGTGCCCACGCACTCGAACACCGAAGACCTGTTCGACGACCCCGACGTCGGGCTGGTGGTCGTCGGCACCCCGCCGAGCGCGCATGCCGACTCTGTGCTTGCGGCTCTCGCCGCAGGCAAGCATGTGGTCTGCGAGAAGCCGTTCGCCCTTCGCGTCCAGGAGGTCGACTGGATGATGGACTCGGCGGCATCATGCGAAAAGGTCCTCACCGTCTATCAAAGCAGGCGATGGGATCCGGACTATGTCGCGATGAGGGACGTGGTTCGTTCGGGACGCATCGGGGAACCGTTCTACATGGAGTCGTTCATCGGGGGTTACTCGCACCCCTGCGACTACTGGCACAGCCATGAGCCCGTCTCCGGCGGAATGATCTATGACTGGGGATCGCATTACTTCGACTGGGTGCTGCAGCTGTTCCCCTACACGGTGAGGTCGGTCTCGGCGGTCGCGCACAAGCGCGTGTGGCACGACGTGACGAATTCAGACCAGGTGCGCGTGGACCTGATTTTCGACGGCGGCGCGCAGGCAAGCTTCCTGCAGTCGGACATCGCCGCCGCGTTGAAGCCGAAGTGGTATCTCCTGGGAACGCGCGGAGCTGTCGTGGGGGAGTGGCGTTACGAGACTGTGACGACGCGCGGCCCTGGCGGCGAGCTGATCGAGGAGCGCCTGGCTCCGGCCGATTCGCCCGCTCGCGTGAAGGTGATGCGCCCTGGGAAGGATGGCGGCTCGGACGAGGAGGTGGTGGCGCTCGGCCGGCGTGACGCGGGTGGGTTCTACGGCAACCTCGCCGATCACCTCGCGTGGCAAGAACCGTTGGCCGTGCCGCCCGATGAGGCGCGCCGTACCGTGGCGGTGATGGAGGCGGCTGCCCACTCGATCGCACGTGGCGGCAGCCCGGTCGAGGTATCCATATAGCGCGGCGCCTCGGATGGGGGGTGCTGGGCGCTGCGGAGATCGCTGATGCTGCGGTCATGCCGGCCATCTCCGCCTCGAGCAACGGCCGGCTGGTGGCGATTGCCAGCCGCGACCGCGGGCGGGCGCAGGATTTTGCGTCTAGACATTCGGTTGCCCGCGTCAGCCCTACGTATGAGGCGCTGATCAATGACCCGGAGGTTGAGGCGGTCTACATACCGCTTGTCAACAGCCTGCACAAGGAGTGGACGCTGCGCGCTGTCGAAGCCGGCAAGCACGTGCTTTGCGAGAAGCCGCTCGCGATCAACGCCGTAGAGGCGGAGGAGATGGGCGAGGCGGCTGAGAAGGCGAGGGTGTGCCTGATGGAAGCCTTCATGTACCGCTTCCATCCGCGCCCGATCGCTTTCATCCAGGCGCTCGCCAACCCGATGTTCGTGCACGCGACCTTTGGTTTCTCGCTGCAGGACCAGGACAACGTGCGGATGCGCAGAGAGCTGGGTGGCGGTGCGCTCCTCGACGTCGGGTGCTACACCGTCAGTGTTGCGCGGTGGGTGCTCGGCGAGCCGGACCAGGTGGCGGCGTGGACTCGCCCGGCGGTGACGGATGAGGTGGACATGACCGCGAGCGCCTTGCTCCATTTTCCGAGCGGGGCGACCGCGGCGGTGTGGGCGAGCTTTGAGTCACCGGACGAGCAGGAGCTGGCCGTGGTGACGAAAGATGGAAAGCAGCGTTTGGACAGGCCGTTCAGCTATATGGATCCGGATCCTTATCGGCTGATGGTGGAGTCCTTCGGCGAAAGCGTGTTTGAAGGCCGCCCTGTGGCAATTCCGGTCAGCGATTCGGTCGCGAACATGAGAGTGCTCGACCGCATCGCTCAGGCGGCCGATACAGCCTCCTGACCTCCAGAGGTCATGGGAGCGGAGCTTTCTGCGTACCCCAACAGCGTATTGCGCCGCAGTTTTGCGTTGCAGTTAGTGGGCGTTGCAGAAATGGGGCAATTTCGAATTCTTTGGAGGTGAGCGAATCGATGCCGATCAAGAGCACTCGGGAGATGTTTGTCCATGAGCTGGCGGATCTTTACGACGCCGAGCACCAATTCCTGGAAGCGCAGCACATGATGCACTCGAAGGCGACCGACGTGAAGCTCAAGACCATGATCAAAGAGCACATTGCAGAGAGCGAGCAGCAGGTCAAGAATCTCGAGCGCGTGTTTGGAATTATTGGGGAGCAGCCCAAGCGCCAACACTGTGACGGAGCGGAGGGGATCGTCAGCGAAGGCAAGAAGGCGATCGCCGAGGCGGGCTCGCCCGAGATGTGCGACAGCATCATTGCCGGTGGCGCGACCAAGGCCGAGCACTACGAGATGGTCAGCTACGCAGACCTGATCGAGGCGGCCACGCTGCTGAAGCTGCGGCAGGCGGTCCCGCTCCTGGAGAAGAATCGCGAGCAGGAAGTGCGCACCGCGCGCCGCCTCGAGCGCGCAAGCCCTCGCTTGCTAAAACAGATCGCGGCGTAGCGGCCTACGCCCGGGCTTCGATCGCCGCGGGTTCGGGCGCCGTTTGCGCCTGGACCGCGGCGACCGGGACCAGCTGCCGGAACGTTCGCCGAGCGCTCTCCCAATCCGCCAGCAACGCCGCCGCCCGGGCGCTGCCCGTTCGTCGGAGGTGCTCCTCAACGAGGTGGCGCAGCTCGGCCTCATCCTCTGAAGGGACCTCGCGCGCGACCACGCTGTCGGCGTTGAGCTGACGCCACTCGGTCAGGTAAGCGATGCCGCCCGTCATGCCCGCGCCGGCATTCCAGCCCACCGGGCCGAGCGCGACTGCGACGCCTCCGGTCATGTACTCGCAGAAATGATCACCCGCCCCCTCCACCACCGCGGTGGCTCCTGAGTTGCGGACGCAGAAGCGCTCGCCAACGCGGCCCGCGACGAACAGGCGACCGCCGGTGGCCCCGTAGCAGATCGTGTTGCCGGCGAGCACCGCATCCTGAGCCGCATCGTCGGCGAACGGGCGGATGGCGATGACTCCGCCGCCCATCCCCTTGCCAACGTAATCCTGCGCCTCACCTTCGAGCGTGAGGTCCACCCCGTCGCTCAGGAACGCGCCGAAGCTCTGGCCTGCGCTACCGGTGTACCTGCGGGACTCTCCCGCCTCGAATGCAGCGCCCACCGTCCGCTGCGCGTTGTCGATCCGCCCGCTGGGTGGCGCTGGGGCCGGAAGATCGCCGTTGCGCGTCCAGAGTCGCCGGTGCGGCAATTCGCCGGCTGCCGGCCTGAGGATGTAGGAGAGGTCGAGAGGCGTACCCGGTTGCGCCTCGAGCAGGTCGAACCGGCCGACCACCTCATCTATGGAGCGCGCACCCAACCGCGACAGGTGCTCGCGCGCCTCCTCGGCAATCAAGAACAGGTAGTTGACGACGTGCTCGGGCCTCCCCTCGAACTTGGCTCGCAGGTCCTCGCGTTGAGTGGCGATTCCTGTCGGGCAGGTGTTGAGGTGGCACTGGCGGGCCATGTCGCACCCGAGCGCCACGAGGACCCCGGTTCCGAATCCGAACTCCTCGGCCCCGAACAGCGCTGCGATCACTATGTCGCGGCCGTTGCGCAGTCCGCCGTCGGTCCGAAGGCTCACGCGCTCGCGCAGCCGGTTCGCGACCAGCACCTGCTGGGTTTCAGCCAGGCCGAGCTCCCACGGGGCGCCGGCGTTCTTGATGGACGAAAGGGGTGAGGCCCCTGTGCCACCGTCGTGGCCCGAGATGAGGATGTAATCGGCGCGAGCCTTGGCGACGCCGGCGGCGATCGTGCCGACACCCGCCTCCGAGACCAGCTTCACGCCGATGCGCGCCCGCGAGTTGACGGTTTTCAGGTCGTGGACGAGTTGCGCGAGGTCTTCGATCGAGTAGATGTCGTGGTGTGGAGGAGGGGAGATGAGCTGCATGCCGGGCTGGGCGTGCCGCAGCCGGGCGATAAGGCTCGTGACCTTGATGCCCGGCAGCTGTCCACCTTCTCCGGGCTTCGAGCCCTGAGCGATCTTGATCTCCAGCTCGTCGGCGCGCTTCAGATAGCGAGGCGTGACCCCGAACCGTGCCGACGCGACCTGCTTCACCCGGTTGTCACGGCGCCCGCCGTCGCCGTCGTCGTAGGTCATCGGGTCCTCGCCGCCCTCGCCGGAGTTGGAGCGGGCGCCTATCTGGTTCATGGCGATCGCCAGGGCCTCGTGCGCCTCCGGCGAAAGTGCGCCCAGAGACATCGCTGTGCTGACGAAGCGCTTGACGATCTCCGATGCCGGCTCGACGTCCTCCAGCGGCAGAGCCACCCGCGCTTCTTTGATTGTCAGGAGCTCGCGAAGCGATTGGGGCTGTCCCATGCTCGACAGGCGCCGCCATTCGCGATATGCCTCGTGGTCACCTGTCTGCGCGGCCTTCTGCGCAAAGCGAACTGCCAGGGGGTTGTACGCGTGGTGCTCGCCTGCTTTGCGGAAGCGAACCCGGCCGTGGTCGGTCATTGTCTCGGGGGTGGTCAGTCGCGCACGGGTCATCCGTTCGATGTCGGGAAGGTCCGCACCGCCAATGTGCGATGGCACCGATGGGAAGCAGCGTTCCATCACCTCTGCGCCGAGGCCGAGCGCTTCGAGGACCTGCGCGCCGCGGTAGCTGGCCACGCACGAGATCCCCATCTTCGCCATCACCTTCAGCAGGCCGGCTTCCAGGGCTTTGCGATAGCGCACTTCTCCTGATGCGCCCTGCGTGCGCCCGGTGCCTGATGCGCCCGATGTGCCCGATGTGCCCGATGGGCCGGTGCCTTCGGCGGATTCCGATTCGTCCTGTGTGCGCCCGGCGCCTGCAGTCGCCAAGGCAAGGTACGGGTGGACGGCCGTGGCGCCGATCGAGATCAGGCACGCGAGATCGTGGACGTCGACAACGTCGCCGGCGATCGCCACAAGGTCCTTCGCCATCCGCACGCCACTCACCAGCAGGTGTTCGTGAAGGGCGCCGATCGCGAGCGCCATTGGAATCGGCAGCCGTTCTTCGCCGGCCCGGCGATCGCTCAGCGCGATGATGCCCTCGACCTCGTCGGCCTCGCGGCACAAGCGGCTCAGTGCTTCGCCGAGTGATTCGCCCGGTGCGTAGGTTGCGTCCAGGACTGTCGCCTCCTCCAGAACGCGAGCCAGCTGGTCGGCGCCGAGCACTGGGGACTCCAGCTCGAGAAGCCGTTTGGTGCCGGGCACCGCGGGATGGTGGCGGCGGCGCAGGTCGCGGTCGGCGCCGCCTTCGGGCTCGAGCGTGCCGCGCCTCTCGCCGAGCAGGACGCGAAGGGACATGACGGCTTTCTCGCGCAGCGGATCGATGGCCGGGTTGGTCACCTGCGCGAAACGTTGGCGCAAATAGCCATACAGCCGGCGCGGCGAGCGACCCAGCGCTGCGATAGGAATGTCGTCGCCCATCGAATAGACAGGTTCGGCTCCCGACTCCGCCATCGCGGCGACCACGAACTTCACATCCTCTGCGCCCCACCCGTGCAGCCGCTGCTGCGCAGGTATGTCGTCGGGAGCCTCGACCTCGATCTGGTGTCTCTCGACGGGCACCAGCACGCGGTCCGCGAGGAGGCCGTAATCGTGCCGCGCGGCAGCCCGCTGCTTGGCGTCGGCGTCGCGCAGCAGTGATCCGTCACGCGTGTCGACGAGAAGCATCTGGCCCGGCCCCAGCCGGCCACGCTCCACGACCTCGCCCGGCGCCATCGTGACCACCCCCGCCTCGGAGGCCGCGGCGACCAGGCCATCCCTGGTCCGCTGCCATCGGAGGGGTCGCAGGCCGTTGCGGTCGAGGGCCGCGCCGACGACGACGCCGTCGCTGAAGGCGAGCGCCGCCGGTCCATCCCACGGCTCGAAGCGAATTGACTGGTAGCGGTAGAAATCACGAACAGCGGCCGCGAGGTCCCCGCGCCCTTCCCACGCGTCCGGGACCAGGCTCATGAGAGCCTCCGACACCTCCCAGCCGCGGTGCACAAGGAGCTCGAGGGCATTATCGAGGGAGGCCGAGTCAGACCCTTCCGGCCAAACGACGCCGCGCAGGTCCGGCTCCAGCTCGGACTCTCGGGCCCTCATCCACGCGCGATTTCCGGTGATTGTGTTGATCTCGCCGTTGTGCGCCAGCATCCGAAACGGTTGCGCAAGGCGCCAGTCGGGCATCGTGTTGGTCGAGTAGCGTTGGTGGAAGACCGCGAGCCGGCTTTCGCAATCCGGGTCGTGGAGGTCGAGATAGAAGTCGGCCAGGCGTGTGCCCGCCATCAAACCCTTGTAGACCACGGTCCGGCTCGAACAGGACGGCAGGTACATCCTCACGCCGTCTTCTTGCGCGCGCCGCTCAGCGCGCCGCCGCATGAGATAAAGACGGTGCTCCCACTCGTCGGGCTCGAGGTCGGGCTTTGCGATTAGCCCGTGCCACACCACGGGCCTGCTCGCCTGCGCGCTCTCGCCGAGGGTAGACGGATCGACAGGCACTGCCCGCCACTCGACCAGCCGCAGTCCGTTGCTCGCTACGGCTTCAGCGACGATCGCTCGGGCTCGCTTGTCCCACTCGAACAAAACCGCAACTGCCAGCTCGCCGCCGAGGAGCCGGTGCGGCACCTGGATCAGGAGGCCCGCGCCGTCCCCGCTTTTGCCGTCCGCGTCGAGGCCCCCGCGATGCGCGAGACGAGCGAGGGCCTTGGCGCCAAGGGCCACCGCTTCGTGGCCAAGCTCCGGCGTCGCCACAAAGCCCATCCCGCAGGCCGCTCGGGCCGTGGGCAGGTCACCAGGCCAGGCCAGACGTGATCGACGAAGCGCTGGGGACATTCGTGTGAGGCTACCGGCCGCGATAGCTGCCAGCTAGTGAGCTACAGACAAATCCTGGCCAGAACTGTTATCGCGGCGTCACATGAGTTCAGAACCCGAGCAGGGCTTGAACGCGCAGTGCAACTGCCATGTTGAGTCGCGTCTCGGGATCTTCAAGGTCGACGCTGCTGATCTCGCGGATGCGGTCGAGGCGGTAGCGCAGGGTGTTCGGGTGGACTCGCAAGCGCTTGGCGGCCTCCTGCTGCTCTCCCGTCTCGAGGTACGCGCGGAGCGTCGCCACGAGGCTTCCCTTGCGCGCCGCGTCGTGCTCGACGAGGGGTCCGAGGTGCCGGCGGATGTAATCGATAAGCCGCTCATCGGTGACGGCTGCAAGGAGGCCGGTCAACCCGAGCTCGGGCACCGCCACGACCTGGCCCCACCTCTTGAAGCGAGCCAGCGAGTCCATGACAGAGATGACCTCGCGCTGTGCGGCCGCCAGGCCGGCGGGCGCTTCGGCCGGTCCGCTGAAGCCGACCGAGACCGTGAAGCCTGGCTTCCAGTCAGCGATCGTCTGCCGGATCTGCAACCCAAGAGCGTGACCGCGCGCCTGGTAGTCGCCGGGTTCGGTGCCCACAGGGAGCAGCGAGGCAACGCTGTCCGAACGGCCCTGTACCAGCGACCGCGGAAATGCGGCTCGGACCACGCCGGTGACTCGGCGGAGCAGCTCGCGCTTCAAGGCCTGGATGGCGTCCTCTGAGACCTGGCGTGACCCTATGAAGCCGCGGAAGTCGTCGATGTCGACCAACATCACGATGTGGCTGCCGTGCAAGGGATAGCCGAGATGGCGTGCGCGGCGTTGGGCCGCCGCCTCCTCGCCGTATGTGCCGTGGAGCAGATCTTCCAGGAACTCCCCGCGCACGCGCCCTTCGACCTCGGAAAGCTCCCGCTCCTTTGCGACGGCCAGGGCTAGAACGAGGGCCGCCTGCTCGATCGCCATGAACGCCAGCTCCTCGTTGTGGGGCGGGTGATCGAGCACCGATATGTAGCCGAGCACCTGGTTGGCCGCCAGGATGGGGGCGAGGAGGCGTTCGCGCGACATGCCGACGTGAGGGAATGCGGGCACCTTGACCGGCCCCCGCTTGGCTTCCACCTCCCGCAGCATTCGTTGGATCTGGGGATCGAACAGCACACGTTGGGGGGTGCCCTGGCGCTGAATGGTCTCCTTCCGATGCGGGTCGCCCGTGCCCCCGGCATGGGCGAGCAGGTGGAAGCTCGCATCCTCGATCGTGACAGCGCTCTCCAGGAGTTCCGCCAGGGTGGCGCAGATCTCTTTGACCCCTTTACCGTCGAGCACCAGCTCGGTGAAGCGGCGATGGATGTCGATGGAGCGCTTGAGACGCCAGTGCTCGGCGTTGATGATCCGCTCCAGGAGCGGGGTCATCAGCTCGATAAACTGGACGTCGGGGCCCACCGTGAACAGGGGAACGTTCAACCGCTCTGCCTCCGTGATCATCTCCGGCGGCAGCTTGCGAAGGTAGGGGTGAGGCCTGACCACCAGGCCGGCACCACCCGAGTCGGCGATTCGCCCGACGAGCCGGATCTGGGCCTCGCGGTCGTCCTTGATCGGAAAACCTGTCGTGAACATGAGGTCCCCCGCCCTGGGCAGGATCTCAGGCGTCTCCATCGACCGCACCCACTCGACGGCCCTATCGAGGCCTTCGGCGCCGGCCACCAGCTTGGCGCCGGCGAACGCGCCGAAGCGCATTGCCTCGCGCACTGTGGGTTTGGGCTCGACCACGGCCTCCGGCACTTTTCTCGTCGCCATAGAAGGAGCTTAGTGTGTGAACGGAAGACAAGCAACCATGATAGGGCCTTGTGGAGGAGGCACTAGGCCGTTTGCGACGCGCCTCGTAATCTCCTCGTGTGACCTACGACGAGGCTCCCGATTGTGACCGCCACGAGTCAGCGGTTCAGATGAAGCTGCGGACCATGCACTCCGACTCGTCCCGTCCGGACACCGTGGTCGGGCTCTACGAGTGTCCCGAATGCGGGCACGAAAGGCGGTTCCCGATCCGAGCGGGCGAGGCGGGGTAAGCCCAACTCCTGCCACTCCGGCGGCGCGACGTAAGGCGTCAGGCGGGGCCGATCAGCTCGCGCAGCACCAGCGGCAGGACGCCGCCATGGTGGATGTACTCGGCCTCGGTGTCGTTGTCGACGCGCGAGCGAGTCTTGAACACCGTCTTCTTGCCGTCGTCGCTCTCCGCCTCGACCTCGACCGTCTGACCCGGCTTCAAATCCTGTAGGCCGCGGATTGTGTAGCGCTCTTTCCCGCTCAGACCGAGTGACTGCAGGTTCTCGGCCCGCGCGAACTCAAGCGGCAGGATGCCCATGCCTACGAGGTTGGACCGGTGAATGCGCTCCAGGCTCTCCGCAATGACCGCGCGCACGCCCAGCAGGAGCGGGCCCTTGGCGGCCCAGTCCCGCGAGGAGCCGGAGCCGTACTCCTTGCCGGCGATCACGACCAGCGGGACGCCTTCGGACCGGTACCTCTCGGACGCCTCGAAGATCGTCGTCTCCTTGCCGTCGGGCAAATGCACAGTCCAGTAGCCTTCGCGCTCGACCAGCTTGTTTCGCAGTCGGATGTTGCCGAATGTCCCGCGCACCATCACCTCGTGGTTGCCGCGCCGAGCCCCGAAGCTGTTGAAGTTCTTCCTCTCGACGCCATGCTCGATGAGGTACTGGCCGGCCGGGCTGTCGGGCGGGATCGAGCCCGCCGGTGAGATGTGGTCGGTGGTTACGGAGTCGCCGAGGACTACGAGAACGCGCGCTCCTTCAACATCGGACAACGGCTTCGGCTGCGGTCCGAAGCCCTCAAAGTACGGCGGCTCGTGCACGTACGTGGATTTGTCGTCCCACTGGAAGCTCGGGCCGGTCGGCGCCTCCATCTTCTTCCAGTGCTCATCACCCTCGAAAATGCGCGAGTACTCGCGCTTGAACATGTCCTGCTGCACGCACCTCTGCACAACCTGGTTGACCTCCTCCTGCGAAGGCCACAGCTCCGATAACATCACGGGCCTGCCGTCGCGAGTCGTACCGAGAGGGTCCTTGGTGAGGTCGATGTTGACGGTGCCTGCCAATGCATATGCGACCACGAGCGGCGGCGAGCCGAGGTAGCTCGCCTTGACCAGCGGGTGTATTCGCGACTCGAAGTTGCGGTTGCCCGACAGAACCGCGACGACGCTGAGATCTTCCGCCGTCACCGCCGCTTCGACCTCCGGGGTCGCGAGCGGACCTGAGTTGCCGATGCACGTTGTGCATCCGTAGCCGACCAGGAAGAAGCCAAGTTTCTCAAGCGGCTTCATGAGGCCCGCGGTCTCCAGATAATCGGTGACCACGCGCGAGCCGGGCGCGAGGCTCGTCTTCACGTAAGGATGGACCTCCATCCCCAGCTCGACCGCTTTGTTGGCCAGCAGCCCGGCGGCCACCATGACCGAGGGGTTCGACGTGTTGGTGCAGCTGGTGATGGCGGCGATTACGACGCAGCCGTTCTCGAGCTTGGCAGCGGGCTTGGCCGCCACCGCGACCGAGCCTCGGCCGTTGATCGGCCCGCCCTCATCGGTGAGCCGTGAGATCGAATCAGGGTTTGGCTTGGGCCCGTTGCCGAACGCTGTCGTGAAGCTTTCCCACACCTTGGGCAACGGAGCACGGTCCTGTGGGCGCTTGGGGCCGGCAAGGCTCGGTTCCACCTTGCTCAGGTCAAGCTCCAGGAGCTCACTGAATCTTGGCATCGCGTCGTTGTCGGTGCGGAACAGGCCCTGCTCCTTCGTGTATCGCTCCACAAGTTCGATCTGCTCGCGGCTGCGGCCGGTGACGTCGAGGTAGCGCAGCGTCTGCTCGTCGACTGGGAAGAGGGCTGAGGTGGCGCCGTATTCCGGGCACATGTTGCTGAGGGTGGCCCGGTCCGGGACCGAGAGGCTGGAGAGGCCATCGCCGCAGAACTCGACGAACTTCTCGACCACGCCGTGCTTGCGCAGCATCTCGGTGAGGGTAAGCACCAGGTCCGTGGCGGTCGATCCGGCGGGCAGCGCGCCGCTGAAACGGACGCCGACCACGATGGGGATTGGCAGGTAGGCCGGCTGGCCGAGCATCGCGGCCTCGGCCTCGATGCCGCCCACGCCCCAACCCAGCACCCCCAGCCCGTTGACCATCGTGGTGTGCGAGTCGGTGCCCATCAATGTGTCGGGGATCGCGATCTTGTGCCCTTTGTGATCGCGCACCTGCACCACCTTGGCGACATATTCAAGGTTCACCTGGTGGCAGATGCCCATGCCCGGCGGGACGAGCGAGAAATTGTGGAAAGCCTGCTGCGCCCAACGCAAGAGCGCGTAGCGCTCGTGGTTGCGCTCGATCTCGCGCTCAATATTTCGCGTGTACGAGTCGCGCAGGCCGAACGAGTCGACCTGAACCGAGTGGTCGATGATCAGGTCGACAGGGACCAGAGGGTCGACCTTGCCCGCGTCCTTTCCCGCGCGCTGCATCGCCGAGCGCATGGCCGCCAGGTCGACGACCGCGGGCACGCCCGTGAAGTCCTGCATCAGGACCCGCGCGGGAAGGAAGGGGAGCTCTGCATCCTTGGGTGGGGCCTTCGGCCACGACGCCAGGGTCGTCACGTTCTCTTCCTGTGTGGTGCCCGCTTCGCTCAATCGAAGCAGCCCTTCGAGCAGAACCTTGACCGTCATCGGGAGCCCCGACGGGTTCGGCAGGCCGGCCTTCGAAAGTTCAGCCAGTGGGTAGAAGTCAAGCTCCGTGCCCTTGAGTCGGGAGCGAGTCGCGATCACAAACCCATCGTACTAGGGGCCGTTATCGCGCATGGCGTTGGCGCGACCTTCCATCCCGCATGACTGCGGCGATTCGGTGGACGCCCTCCGATGCCTCGATTGCATCCAATGATTGCGGGAGGGCCAACCGCCAGTTCGGCCACTCGGTCGTGGTGCCCGGCACGTTGGCGCGCTCCTCGACGCTGAGCGCGTCTTCGAGCGAGGCGAGCACGATGCGGGATCTCGACGCGGCCAGCGCGGCATACGCGGAGGCGGCCACGTCGATCGGCGGCGTGCCGTCGGGAGCGTGGGTCACGTCGACCAGTCGCTGTCGCAGGCGGTGCTGGCGATGATCGGGTTCGCTGAGGTTCCAGATGCCTGCGAGCGTGGGCAGGTCGTGCGTGCCCACCGCCGCCACCGCATTTTTCGGCCACTGATCCGGTGCCGGGCCTTCGAACCACAGCAACCTGTACGAGAGGGCGCCTCGCGCTTGCAGACGGCTTCGCACCGCCGGCTCCACAAGCCCGAGGTCCTCACCGATGACAAACGAACGGCTGCGACGGCTCTCGGCGGCGAGCAGCGGGAGCATGTCCGATGCGGGGTAGCGGACGTACGCACCGCCCGCCGGGGTGGCCCCAGTAGGAATCCAGAACAAGCGGAACAGGCCCATCACGTGATCGAGCCGGATGCCCGCAGCGTGCACCGCCGCGCTCCTCACGGCTTCGAGGAAGGGCTCGAAATGCGCGCGGCGCAGCTTCCACGGATCGAACGGGGGGCAGCCCCAATCCTGTCCGTCCGCAAAGAACTCGTCGGGTGGCACGCCCACGCGCATATCCGGGGCGAGCAGGTCTTGCCAGCGCCAGGCGTCGAAGCTGTCGGACGCGAAACCGACAGGGACGTCGGTGATGAGGCCGATCTCACGTGCCGCCCTCGCCATCTGCCGGTCGAGATGGAATTGCTGCCAGACGTGGAAGGCGACACGCTCGGCGAGCCGGATCCGCTCGGCGTCGAGAGCTTCGCTCTTGGGATGTCGCAGCGCGTTTGGCCAGCTGCGCCACGCGGGCCCGTGTGCCTCGGTGAGGGCGTTGAAGGTCGCGAAGTCGCGCAGCGCGTGGCCCTTGCCGCGCGCCCACGCTGCCAGCCCGCGCGGCTCGGGCGCAGCTCGAAAGACGGTCTCCAGCGCCTGTGACTTGAGCCGGTAGACCTCGTCGTAGTCGATTTGGCGGTGGTGGTTCAGGCTCTGCGCTTCCGTTCGCAGCGGCGCGACGTCCGCAGCGCATTGCTCTGCGCCGTCGACCTCCTCGACGCGGAGGTACAGGGTATTCCGGAAGCGTCGCGAGGACGTGTAATAGGGCGATGGCTGGTGAGGCAGGGTCGGGGTCTGGGCGCCCAGTGGATTGAGGAGGATGACCGACGCTCCCTCGCGCCGGGACCACTGCCCAAACTGGCGGAGGTCGGCCATGTCGCCGATGCCCCAGCTGTCGCGTGAGCGCAATGCGTAGAGCTGGACTGCCCAGCCCCAGGCGCGGTCAGGTGCGGGTGCGCAGGGTTCGGGAGGAAGCTTGTAGCGGCGTGCGCGCGGTGGGCGCTCGCCCGACGCGCCCATCGAAGCCATGATCGCTTCTTCTGTTGCCATCGGGGTCTCGATCAGCTGGCCCTGGTAGCTCCAGTACGAGGGCAGCACACCCCATCGGGTTGCACGTTCGGACATCTCCCCTCAAGTATCGGTGGCGCTCCCCGGTTGCCGCCCATAATGACCGTGTGGCCGTCGCCGAAAACCTCGCAATAGCCCACTTTTTGCAGGCGGGCCCGAAGAAGCTCTTCATCGAGGGGCGGTGGTTGGAATCTGCTTCGGGCAAGACGTTTCCCACGATCGACCCTGCCACAGGTGAGGTCCTCGCCCACGTCGCCGAGGGCGGCAAGGAGGACATCGACAGGGCCGTCAAGGCGGCGCGTTCCAGCTTCGAGTCAGGGTCGTGGCGCGGTCTGCCGGCGGCCGAGCGGGCGCGGGCGTTGTGGAAGGTCGGCGACCTCATCGAGGAGCGGATGATCGAGTTCGCCGAGCTCGACAGCCTCGACAGCGGCAAGCCGATCAACGAGATGATCGTCAACGACGTGCCGCTGGCGGCTGCCACCTTCCGCTACTACGCCGGCTGGGTCACCAAGCTGGCGGGCTCGACTGGCACGATCTCGTCGTTCCCCGGCCAGTGGCTCACGTACACGCTGCGTGAGCCACTGGGGGTGGTTGGTCAGATCATCCCCTGGAACTTTCCGCTGATGATCGCCGCGTGGAAGGTTGCGCCTGCGCTCGCGTGCGGCAACTCGGTGGTGCTGAAGCCTGCGGAGCAGACGCCTCTCTCGGCGCTCCTGCTTGCCGAGGTGCTCGAGCAGGCGGAGGTCCCCGCGGGCGTTTTCAATGTGGTCACGGGGTTCGGTGAGACGGCCGGGGCTGCGCTTGCCGCGCATCCCGACGTGGACAAGATCGCGTTCACGGGGTCGACGGCGGTGGGCAAGCTCATCGTGCAGGCCTCGACCGGCAACCTGAAGAGGGTTTCGCTCGAGCTTGGAGGGAAGTCGCCCAACATCGTTTTCGGCGATGCGGATATCGACCGCGCCGTCTCAGGCGCCTACGTGGGCATTTTCATCAACCAAGGGCAGATGTGCTCCGCGGGGTCGCGTCTCTACGTCGAGGAAAGGGTGTACGACCAGGTGCTCGAAGGGGTCACCAAGATTGCGAACGAGCTGAAGATGGGGCCGGGTATCGATCCTATGACGCAGATGGGGCCGATCGTGTCCGAAAAGCAGATGGAACGAGTGCTTGGGTACATCGAGGCGGGGGCCAAGGAGGGCGCTCGACTCGTGGCTGGTGGAGAACGGGCCGGGGGGGAGCTGGCCAAGGGCTACTTTGTCCGTCCCACAGTGTTTGCGCAAGTTGAAGGCGGGATGAGGATCGCCCGCGAGGAGATCTTTGGGCCAGTCCTGGCGGCCATCCCATTCAGGGATGAGGAGGATCTCATCGCCAAGGCCAACGACAGCGTGTACGGGTTGGCGGCCGGCGTGTGGACACGGGATGTCAAGAGGGCGCATCGGGTCGCGCATGCGCTGAAGGCGGGGACTGTATGGGTGAACTGCTACAACGTGCTCGACGCTTCGTCGTCGTGGGGTGGATACAAGCAGAGTGGGTGGGGGCGCGAGCTCGGACCCCTTGCCCTCGACCTCTATACGGAGGTCAAGAGCGTAGTGCTGGACATCGGCTGAACGCGGTTTGGGCGGGCCCCTTTTAGTCGGGAGCGACGATCGCCTTCACCTTTTCGATGACGAAAGGGGCGACGCCGAGCTGCTCAGCCAGGCTGTGGATCCTGTAGTACAGGTCAGGGGTCACGCGCTTGTTGGCGTCCACGAGCATCCCGCACAGCGCTTCAAGGGCCAGCACGTACTCCCTGGCTTCGACGAACTCGCGGATCTCGCTGGCTTCGTTGGCACTCAGGGTCTCCTGGGCTGTGAGCATCAGCCCGTGGAACTCTGGCCAGTCTTCCATCACAGGGTCCTTGCGCGAGAGTAAGGCCAACAGGTTATGGGCGGGTTAAGGAGCGTCGGACAAAGGGGCGCGTGGCTGACTGGAGGCCGGGAGGAAGCGAGGTGGTTTGGCGCGTGGAGAAACCGGCCTGGGAAGACGGAGGTTTGGGATGTTTGGCGGCTGGTGGCATGCTCTGGCGGGAAGGGTTCGCGGGCTTCAAAAAGTGCTCAGAAAAGTCCCTTGTTAAGGCCGTTTTCGTATTGAAAACAGGCGTGAGACGACCTACAATACGAACATATGTTCGGGGCTGGAGAATAGGACTTCTCAAGAGCTCGTCGATGAGCTGAATAGAATCCTCGATCGACTCGGTGGCGAGGAGCTTTTCTCCTTGCCGGGAGAGTCCCTTGGCGATGACATCAAGCAGC
>JALZAL010000138.1 GCA_030948325.1 Candidatus Dormiibacterota bacterium | reverse complement strand
CGCAGAATCCGCGCGCGCAGCAGGCGAAGTATTCAAGGTCAGCGCGGCCTACTCAGACCACGAGCAGCTGATGACCCAAGCAGACATCGACGTGGTCGCTGTTACGGTCAAGGTCCCGCGCCACCGGGAGCTCGTCTCGGCCGCACTTGCCGCCGGCAAGGCCGTGTACTGCGAGTGGCCACTTGGCCGCGACCTCGACGACGCGCGAGCGATGGCCGCGCTCGCCGCGGGGCAGGGGGTGCGCACGGCCGTCGGCTTGCAGGCCCGCCAGTCCCCGGCGATCGAGTTCATCCGGGAGCTGCTCAGCGACGGATACGTCGGCGAGATCCTGTCAACGACGATGATCGGCCTGTCGGTCCCGGGCGACGTCGTTCGCGCGCCCAACGCCTACATGCTCGACAAGACAAACGGAGCCAACGTGCTCACGATCGCGGTCGGTCACAGCCTGGACATCGTCAACTTCGTGCTCGGCGAGTTCGCCGGCCTGTCAGCCGTATCGGACCTTCGCAGACCGCTGATCACCATCGAAGAGACAGGCGAGCAGATCACGAAAACGGCCGCCGACCAAATCGGGGTGATCGGCACCCTCACGTCCGGGGCGATCGCCAGCGTCCACATCCGTGAGGCGGTGGCCGGCGGTACCGGGTTCCTTTGGGAGATCAATGGGACCGACGGAACGCTCCGGATCACCGCCGACGCCGCATATCCCGAAATCTATCCGTTGACCGTCTCGGGAGCACAGGGGCGAAACCAGCCCGCAGAGCTTGCTGTCCCGGCGGCACTGACCCAGAAATGGCCCGCGCTCGCCAGCCTGGAAGGAACGCCTGCCTTCAATGTCGGACGTGCCTACGCCGCGTTCGCCGCAGACATCGACAACGGGACACACACCGTGCCGGACTTCGCCGACGCCGTCCGGCGCCACGAGGTCATCGCCGCCATCGAGAGGTCCGCGGCTTCAGGGGAACGCGTGAAGGCGTGAGACCCAAGGTTCAAGTCCCGACCCGCTCGACAAAGTTCTCCTGTCTGAACTGGCCAACGAAAAGACTGGTGAAGTCGCTGGTCTCGGTGGTCGGCTGGCTGACGTCGTCGGGCGGCGACGGGTTTGGTCTCGGTCCAGTGTCGAACAGCGACCTCGAGCCGCTCTGGGGCTGCATCCAGAGCCTGTGCTGAGGCCGTGGGTCCGTGGTTCAGCGCTCGCGTCGGCGAGGTCGGGGACTACGCCAGCCCGGCCAGGATTTCCCGGATCGACATCCTGGCCCCGCAGACGTACTGATCCGAGGCGCCGTAGTAGATCGTCAGCTCGTCACCATCCGACATGGCGCCCGTCGCAAAAACGACGTTCCCAAAAAAACCTTGGCGTTCGTACTCTGCCAGTGGCTCCATGATTGGAGACGCAGAACGACCCAGAACTCGACCAGGGTCATCAGCGTCGAGGAGCAGGGCGCCCAGGCAGTAGCGCTCGGTGCTGTCGACGCCGTGGTAAATTTCCAGCCAGCCGTCCGGGACGCGCAGCGGCGGTGCGCCGGCGCCGATCCTCGCCGAGTCCCAGGTCCCACGCCGAGGACGGACGATGCACCGGTGTTGCCCCCAGTGCACGAGGTCTGGTGAGCGGGCGATCCAGATGTACTTCCCGCCGAGGCCTTCGCTGACGGGCCGGTGGAGGGCCACGTAGTCGCCGCCAATCTTCTCAGGGAACAGTACGCAATCCTTGTTGGGGGGCGCAAAGACCATGCCGTGGCGCGTGTAGGTCTTCCAGTCAGAGGTACTCGCCAGCGCGATACCGAAGCCATAAGGAGAGACGGCGGTGTAGGGCAGAAAGAAGCGCCCCCCGATCTGCGTTACGCGGCTGTCCTCGATCCCGTAGCTCTCGAGCTCCCCGTTCCCTTCGAGCGCCGGCCGGGGCTGCAGCTGGAATTGCGCACCGTCGTCGCTCCAGGCCAGACGCAAGTGGGAAACGGTGGTCAGATAGCTATCTCCGCACCAGACGAAGCCGCGAGGATCGTCGCTGACGAGATCGGGATCACCGTGCCGCACCTCGATCAGGCGCATCCCCTCCGGCGCGGCCGGATCCAGGAAGGGCGCGCTCACCGTCGAGCTTCCCGCCGGGACCCCCTCGGCAATGCGCAACAGGAGCCATGTCTTGTCGTTGAAGCGAAAGGCGGCGGGGTTGAGCACCCCGATGACACTGAGGCCCGGGCGGGTCGGCGGCACATCTGCGGGCCGGAAAAGAGGGTTGCAAGAGAAGCGTTTTGCGAGGTCTGTCATTTCGAGATTCAGTCCGTGAGTCCGGCTGCTACCCGCCGGCGGCGATGGCAAAACCGTAGGCCGGAAGCGTGACGGCCTCGCCGCCTCGCCGACCGGCAGTGGCGATCAGCCGGCCATCGCGGTCGTAGAGCCGCACCTCCCAGCGCCCGTCGTTCGGGAGTCTCGCGTTAGCGCCTTCGTCGGTCAGAGACTTGTAGAGGGCCAACTGCTGGCCACCCGCGTTCGCGAGCACCTTCCATTCAACCGCGGGCTGGAGCAGGATCGCGTCGATTTTGGCGTGCACACTTCCCGAGCCCGAGTAAGCAAGGC
>JALZAL010000095.1 GCA_030948325.1 Candidatus Dormiibacterota bacterium | reverse complement strand
GCACATGATGCAGGGGCTCGCGGGGCTGGTGCGCTCGCACCAGACGGTGTGGCTCACCGACGCCCAGGCCGACAGCCTGCGCAAATCGACGGGATTGCCGCTCGATCCGGGAGGCAACGACTGCGCGCCGATCGACCTGGAGCGTTGTCACACCCTGGACAACGGCAAGTGGACGGAGGTTCCTGATGGGACACCGCCCAAGCTGCACTCCACGCTGATGCATTCCACGCTGGTGCCGATGACCGACAAGGTGCTCTTCTGGGGCTATTACTACCAGGAGACGCAGCTCTGGGACAGCGCCACCGGCGTTTACAGCGATCCGGCCAAGCAGCCCGCCGACGCCAAGACGCCGCGCGACACGATGTTCTCGAACCTCCACTCCGCCGGACACGCCTACCTCGACACCGACGAAGGCACCTTGCTCGCGCACGGCGGCGAGTCGTCCGGGGGGCGCCAGTCGTTCCTCTTCCACGGCGCGACGAACCAGTGGGAGATCACCGACCCGACGGAAGATGGCCGTTTCTACGCGAGCAGCCTCACGCTTGCCGACGGGAAGATCCTCACGCTCTTTGGCACGCCGCTCAGCACGGGGCACGGCTACCGCGTCGAGGTGTACGACCCGGTGACGCACAAGTGGCTGAAGCCCCCGATCGATATCCCAGCGGCCTTCGATTACGTCTATTACCCGTGGACCTATCTGTTGCCAGGCGGCGACCTCTTCTCCGCCGGCAATGCCGACCACGTGGTACCGGGCCCCCCGCCCGGAGCTGGACCGAGCGTCTCGCGTCGCTACAGTCGGACGGCGCCTGTCGACGATCCGGCCAAGCGCTGGTTCGGCAAGAAAGGCAACCGCAGTATCGGCGCCCAGAGCGGCACGTCGGTGCTGCTGCCGCTGCGCCCGCCGGCGTACGCTCCGCGCGTCCTGATGGCGGGCGGCAACACACCCGGCGCACGAGGCACCGCCGAGGTGATTGACCTCTCGGCCGCGACGCCCGACTGGACGGTGGTGCCGAAGGACCTCAACGTGTCGCGGCCCGACCAGGTCAACTCGGTGCTGCTGCCCGACGGGCGAGTGTTCCTGGCAGGCGGCGTCCCCGGAACGGCGGGACCCACGGAGATTCTCGACCCCGAGAACCTGGCCGCAGGCTGGACGCTCGGCCCCAGCATGAAGTTCGAGCGGGGCTACCACTCCTCAGCGATCCTGCTGCCTGACGGGAGCGTGCTCATGGGTGGCGGCGAACCGGAGGGAGCTACGAGCGTGAGACCCCTTGAGCGGTACCTACCCGGCTATTTCTTCAAGCCGCGGCCATCGATCGCCGGAGTCCCAGTCGCCCCCATAGGGTATGGCGCTACGTTCAAGGTCGACACTCCGAACGCAGCGTCTATCGCCGAGGTGGTATTGCTGCGGCCAGGCGCCGTCACGCACGGCTTCAACCAGTCGCAGCGCTTCGTCGGCTGCGCTATCTCCGCGGTTGGCGCAACGTCGATCGACGCGAAGGCCCCGCCCGACGGCACGTACGCCCCTCCGGGCTGGTACCTACTCTTCCTCGTCGATGGCGGCCGCGTCCCGTCGGTAGCCCGCTGGATCCGCCTCCACTGACGCAGGAACAAGGTTTGGCGCGTCCTTGTCGAGCAAGGCCGCCAAGGCCTCTTGGAAATCGCCCGTCGAAATGCCGCGCAAGTAGAGCCCCGGCAAGAGCGCATCCAGGCTCTTCGTCCGCCGCGCCCATCGCGGAAGCATAGCCGAGGCAAAGCGAATTTTCTCACCATCCATGCCGACCCTGCGATCCCGGATCTTCACCCGGCTGACGTCGCCGGGACCGATCCCGGTCTGGATCTCGCGCGCCGGGCCGTGCCCAATGCCGGACAAGCCGATCGCGTCCGGCGGGAAGCTTCATATCCTTCATGGCGGCGAGGAACGCTTCGGCTTCCATCTCGGCCGCCTGTGCGAGCAGCTGCCGCGCACCAGATTGAAGGACGTTCGTCAGCGGATCAACGATCTCGCCCTGCCGACGAAACCGGACAATGTTGCTATTCTCGTTCACGAGATATCGTTCCCCTTTGGAGATTCGGGTGTTCGGTCACCGACCCCGATACGCCGCCCCTCTCAAACCGTCATCACCCAAATTCACCCATAGCTCCCTTAATGAACCATTGGCGAACGGCTTGTTCACTCCCCGTTCAGTCTGGGGCGTCCATTCTCAAGTTGCGAATTGAGAGGCCATCTCACCTCCTTCAGACTAACCGAAGGTAGAGAACTTGGAGAGAAGACAATGCTCCACGCTTTGAAACATTGGATGAAACCGGCGATGCCTGTGGCCGCTGTGCTAGTGATGTCAATTGGCCTGCCAGGCGTTGCGCAGGCTCATGACGACGACGAGGACTACGACTGGTATTCCCGCCCGCACCATGACTGGCATTCCGGCCAACACGGGAGCTGGCACGGTGGAGTACACTGGAGCCCAGGGTATGGCTGGCATTATGGCGAGCATTATGGCTGGCACGGCGGCCCGCACCACGACTGGCATTCTGGTGGACATCACGACTGGGGTTACGACGAGTAATCGTGCGACGGCGAGCGTTACGGGTCAAGCACGGGC
>JALZAL010000086.1 GCA_030948325.1 Candidatus Dormiibacterota bacterium | reverse complement strand
CCCCTTTACCTCTCCCACCTTCTCGTGACCCGCGCCTGCATGGACCCCATCCTCACCGCGTTCCTGGCTTGCTGGAACTACGAGGAGCTGTGGCATGGCGAGAACCTGGGCAGGTTCCTCAACCTGTATGGGATCGAATTCGACACTCAAGAGCGGATTGCCAACGTCAGGGCCAACCTCGGCCTGCAGAACAGCTTGAGCATCATGTCCACAATGGCCGGGTCCTGGCTGCTGAAGGACTTTTCTGCGGTCTACCTGTCGATCGGCGCGATCAACGAGCTGTCGACTCTCACTGGTTACGGAGCTCTGATTCGAAAGTCTGGGCATCCGGTGTTAAAGGAACTGCTCGAGCGAATCATTAAGGACGAGCGTCGGCACTTCGCCTTCTACTACAACTCGGCCAAGGAATGGCTCGTCGACAATCGGAAGGCGCAGCGGATGGACCGCTGGATGCTCGACCGGGTGTGGGTTCCGGTCGGACAGGGCGTCAAATTACAGGAGGAAGTTGATGCGCTGGCCCTGTACCTGTTTGACGACGAGCAGGGCGAGGAGGAGCTCGTCAACCTCGACGAGAAGATCGGCAGGCTGCCTGGGCTCTCCGGCATCAAGCTGATGTCGAAGGCGCTGTACGCCGCGCGCGAGCGGGTGCGTAAGGATCCGGCATGGGGCCATCGGCTCATCGAGAAGGAAGAGTGGGCGGTGGCTCCGCCGAGGAGGTCGCCCATCAGGGAGCTGACAACCCGGCGCTCGAAAGCCGCCGAACCCGCGCTCATGGTGGAGGCGGATTGATCGCTTTGACATGGCTGCAACGGCGACACTGTGTAGATGGGTTCAGGACCGTCCGAGGGACTCGCCTACGCTGACTTCATGGCGGGGTTGGTGGCAGGGAGCCATGAAGCGCTTGCCGAGCTCTACGACCGCTACTCCCGGCTCGCCTATGCGGTGGCGCTTCGCGTGCTCGGTGATCCGAGCCACGCCCAAGATGCGGTCCAGGAGGCTTTCTTGAAGATCTGGAACAACCCGGCGAGCTTCGATGTCCGCAGAGGCTCGCTTCGCAGCTGGCTGCGCACAGCGGTACGCACCTGATCGATCGACTTCCTGCGCGGTCGTGCCGGCCATGAGCGGCAGGAACTGGAGTTGCAGCCAGAGCTGGCCGAGGTAGGGGCGCGCTCAGACCCGTGGCGTGAGGTATCGCTCTCACTCGAGCGGGGCTCTGTGCGCGAGGCATTGGACAATCTTTCGGCCGAGCAGCGGCAAGCTGTTGAACTCGCCTATTTGGAGGCTATTCTCATCGCGAGATTGCCGCCATAACGCGTGTGCCGCTAAGCACTGTCAAAGGTCGGATGCGGCTTGCCCTTGAAAAGGTGGGTTTATATCTACAGGGCAGGGGCCTGCTCGATGTCTGAGAACGAAGAGCTCGAACAATCGGTGGCGGCATCGGGGCTGGACGCGGTCGAAGCGGGACGAGGCCGCTATGCTACGTATCGACCTCGAAGCCTGCTCGAGCTGTCGCGAGATGGCTTCCCGTTTCAGGCGGGTGATCGGCGTCCTTCCGTTGTCCGTAGCAAAGGTCGCACCCCCGGCCCGCTTGCGAGAGCGAATCCTAAGTGCCGCGGAGGCATCGCGGAGCCCGGCGGTGCCTGGCGGCCATACCGGTGCCAAGGATCCCGTGAGGTTACCGAGGCACAAGCTGCTGGCGAGTCGGTCGGGCGGCCGCTGGTCCATATACTCGGCAGCGGCAGGCATTGTGCTTGCGCTTCTGGTTGGTTTGGTCGCCGGCGATCTCATCGGCCGGGGCGCCGCCTCCAGCGCGCCAAGCCAGGTGGCGCGCGTCAGCCTCACGGGGCACCACAAACTCGCCGGCGCCAGCGCGAGCGTCATCGACTTTACGAGTCACCGAGTCGCCCTGATCAATTTCAACGGCATACCGCACTCGCGTCCGGGAAGGTCTATGAGGTCTGGCTCCTCACCGCCGGCGGTCGCGCGGACCCGGCCGGAGTATTCGTTCCGGACAGCAACGGGAGCAAGGTGGTGGTCGTCAACAGTTCGCTGAAGGCCTACACGCAGATGGCCGTCACAACTGCCGGCCTCGAGCGGCAGCACGGCGGCCTCGTCGTCGAGAGGTGTAAAGGCGGAGGCGCCGTCCTGGCGACCGTTACAGGCTGGACGGATGGTCGCTACCTGCAGCTGACCGGGTCCTTCCACCTGGGCCTCGCGCTTGGCATCGCTACGTTCCAACTCAGCGACAGCGACGCCGGCACGAATGTCAAGTTTTCGTTCCGCGCGATCGGCGCCATCGAGCCCCAACTGATCGAACGATTCGCGGAAGGCTGGACCGAGCTGGTAGGCCGGCGCCTGAAGGCGCTCGCCGAGACCGGCAAGAGGCTGGGCGTTGCACCCGACCAACCTGGATAGGAGGTAAGACGAATGACTGAGCAGGTCTACGAGGACAGATGGGGTGAGGTTTTCGATCGTCCGTCCGCGGACCTAATCGAGCTGCGCTGGTTCGATACGACGGCCGAAATGTTAGCGGACGAGTTTCAAAGCTGGCTCACGATGTTCGCTGAATGCGTCGAGAGATGTGGGCGACGCGGGGTGGTGGTCGATAGCACGGCATTCCGGATGAGCCCGACCAAGATGGACGGGCCCTGGCGCGATGCCAACATCATTCCGCGCTATAACGCGGCCAGGGTGAGGAAGTTCGCCTTTCACATGCCCGAGGGAATGCCGATGATCGGAGAACCGCCTGCAAACGAGGCGCCGGGACGGTTTCCGACCGGTTACTTCGGCCGCCGCCAGGTCGCGCTCGACTGGCTAACCGGCTGATATGCCAGCGCAGGAGTCACCGATGCTGTTTATGGGTTTTGGTGGAGCGCCGGTCGAACGGACCGGCGC
>JALZAL010000065.1 GCA_030948325.1 Candidatus Dormiibacterota bacterium | reverse complement strand
GCACGACGAAGTAGCCAATTGCGCCGGCCACGATGGCGACGACCGTGCCCGCCTCGAAGGCGTGAACCATGAATTCGTAGTGGAAGAGCATCGCCAAGTCTTCGATCGGGTTCCAGCTCGGCTGCGGTGAGCTGTTCGAGATCGTGAGAAAGATGGTCGACTCAGGCATGCGGGTGGCTGACCTCCTCCTCGAGCCCAACCACGAATAAGCGTCCGCGGCTGTCGGTCAGTACCTCCACCGGCGCCGAGTAGATGTCCGAAAGCGATTTCGATGTGATGATTTCGGCTGGCTTTCCCATCGCGACCTTGCCGTGTGCCACATAGAGGACATGGTCGATGTGCGTCAGCAGAGGATTCACGTCGTGCGCGATGAGCAGGATGGTCAGACGTCGCTCGCGCCCGACCTCGCTGATCAGCTGCACGATGGCGGCCTGGTTGCGAACGTCAAGGTGCGAAAGAGGCTCGTCCAACAACAACAGGTTTGGTTTGCCGACCAGGGCTTGGGCCAGGAGAAGCCGCTGCTGCTCGCCACCGGACAGCCGTCCGAGGGATTGGTCGGCATAGTCTGCTGCGCCCACTGCGCGAATCGCGTCACTCGCCGCTCGGGCAGCCTCGGGGCGACCCGCGATGCGTACGCCCCAGCGGTGGCCATCGATCCCCAGGCCGACGAAGTCCTGGCCGCGGAGGGAGAGGTCGGGATCGAAACTCGATCCCTGCGGGATGTACCCGATCTGTGGGTTGCCGCGATGGGGTGGTTGCCCCAGCACTTCGAGACGGCCCGCGGCCGGAGACAACTGGCCGAGGATCATCCGGATCAACGTCGACTTGCCGCCGCCGTTGGGCCCGAGGATGGCGGTGAACGAGCCGCTCGGGATCGAGAAGTTGGCCCCCGACCAGATAGGGCGGGTCCCGTAGCTGGCTGACAAATCGCGCCCAACGATCGCTGCGGCGGCGTCGGTCACGACATGCTCGCGGTCAGCGCGTTTTCGAGGTTGACCAATTGCCCGAGCTGCCAGTCTTGGAAAGTCGCGGTCTCCGGCTGAAGGGTTTCGGAAATGCCCACCACCGGGATGTGGTTGACGGTAGCCAGGTTCTTGAGGTTGGTCGTTATTGAAGTCGCGGTCTGGACGTTGTAAACGAGGACCTTGATGCCCTTGCCCGTGATCTGGTCGTGGAATGCGGCTACTGCGTTCGCGGGTGGGTCATTGCCCTCTGAGACCGCCTGCATGAACTCAGGGGGAGAGATCAACGCAAGGCTGAGGGCGTTCGCCATATACACAAATATGCTTTCGGTCGACCCGATTGGCTTTCCGCCGAACTTGGCCTTGATCTCTGCGAGCCGGTCAAGGTAGGGCAACGCGCTCCCAAAGTCCGAGCGTTTCTGCTCGAAGTACGAAGCGTCTGCGGAGTCGATGGCCCTGTAACTTGAAGTGATCTGGTCGGCGACCTTGACGACATAGTCGGGGTCGTACCAGAAGTGGGGATTGTCGCCCGCTTTCTTACTCAGGAGCTTGGCGACCGTCATCACCCGGCGGTGCTTGCTCGCATTAGCGGCGAGTAGTTTCTGACCCCAGTCGTCGTACCCGGCGCCGTTCAGGATGACGAGATCCGCGTCGGCAAATGCGCGGGCATCGTTGGTGCTGCTCTCGTACGAGTGTGGATCAGCGTTGGGATCGGTGACCACACTCTGGACGTTCACCTTTGAACCTCCAAGCTCTATGGCCATGCTGCCCCAGAAATTCTCGCCGGCCACCACCTTGATTGACCCAGGCTGTCCCGCCAACGTGCTTCCGCCGCAGGCTGTGCAGGCCAGCGTCAGCGCGGCCACCATCAGTGACGCCGCCACGGTTCGCCCCAAGCCGAGCCTGCCGCGCATGCGCAAGAGTATTGCACAATCGCATTGCGCAATTGGTGTGCATATGGCGGTATAGTTGACTCGTGGCCCCTCCAAGTCCAATCCGCGACAGAGTCAGACTCCTGTTCGCAACCCCAGGTCGTCATGTCTGGTCAATCGACCAGCTCCACGAAGCGGTACGCGGTTCCCTTGGCGGCGCCGACTACTCGAGTGTCTTTCGGGCAGTCGCAGGCATGGAGCGCGAGGGCCTCATCAACCGGATTGACCTGGCTGACGGTAAGGCGCACTACGAGCTGAGTAAAGGGCACCACGACCATGTGCGTTGCGATTCGTGCGGGCGTGTCGCTGGGGTACCGGGGTGCATTTTGGAGAATGCAACGTCAGCCGTTGAGAGCGACACCGGGTTCAGGATCACAAGCCACCAATTGCTCTTCACTGGACTCTGTTCAGACTGCGCAAGCGATAGGAGACGCCGCCGCGCGGGCTCGCGAAGGAAGTCTCCGGTTCGCTAACAAGGTCGGCTTTTCCGGGCGTCGTCGCCTCGCCGCTGACCCCTGGTCTTACGCCGGCGGCATTCCCAATTGCGCGGCGGTCGAGTTACGGGTGCTCGCGTAGCGCACGCGAAGGGCCAACAAATACGACCCGAAGAAGCAGGCGATGGCTGCAAGAGCCGCCAGGACCGTGACAAGAATCACGGTGTCCTTCGGAAACTCCACTGAGGCGACCGGCGCGTAGCCGGTGAATCCGCCAATGTTGAGCACATACACGGCATTGGCGGTGAGGATCGTCGTCATCAGCATCACCGCCACCCCGACAAGCGTCAGGCTCATGCC
>JALZAL010000041.1 GCA_030948325.1 Candidatus Dormiibacterota bacterium | reverse complement strand
TACGCCTTCCGAAGGTGCTCGACCTCAACGACCGCGCTCATGCGATCCCTCTAAGCTATACGATTCCCGACTCGGGCAATGGTTGCAGTCACGGTTGCAGTCACGGTTGCCGTCAGAACAGCGGTTCGTGCCGGGCCGAAACTCCAGGAGCAGTTGGTGAAGTACTTCGGCTGTCGCTTTGAGGATTTCTTCGAGGTGGTCCTGGTCAACCCCGAGACTGGCCAGGTTCGCTAACTCGGAGCCCGTCCCGGACCCTTCGAGGCGGTTCGGCTATGCCGGACGGCTCTGGACAGGAACGGGAATCGAGAGCATAGTTGTGCACGGAGGGACGGGGGCTGGCCAGACCGTGAAAAAGGCGACTCTCATCGGTGTCGCCGCGCTCCTCTTGGCCGCTTGCGAGACCGGTACGCCCCAGACTGGCGCCGGGTCGACTGCGGCCACGGGCGGCACTGCCAGCACGGGTGCCATCGCGGGCACCGCTGTTTGGGCGAATATCGACTGCGGCGTGGTTCCGTTCGCTGGCTGCGCTCCACCACCTGTGACCGTAAACGTGAAGCGCTCGGACGGCACGCCAGTCACGACGTGGCACGGCGCAGAGGGCGCTTATCGGGTTGATGGCCTGGCGCCGGGGAGCTATTCCGTCGAGGTCTACACCGACGCGCCGGGTGACGCTGGAGGCGCCTTCGGTTCGCCGGTGCCGGTCCAGGCCGGAATCACGACGCCCAATATCGATGTGGTGCTTCAACCTCCCGCCGCACTCTGCCTACTCGTCTATCAGGGCCACGATGCGACGGTGAGCTTCAACGGTCCTGGCGCGAACGACTGGTGCTCGAAGGTCACCCAGACGGATGGCAACTGGTTTAAGTCCACCGCCACGGCGCCCGCCGCTGGGCTTACCTCGATTTGCTCCGGTACGAGCCACGCCGGAGTCGTCTGGGGCGTGTTCGATAGTGGAGGCCAGGTTTACGGGCGCCAGGGCTGTGCGCTCGTCAATCAACTGTCGGCACGTTGAGCAACGACCCGCCGTTCCCTCCCCCCGGGTATCGCCCGACGCCGGCTGCCACCGGTGGCGGTTGGACCGGCGGGCGTGGCTGGTGGATTGGCGGGGCGCTCCTGGTGCTCGCCCTCGGGGCCGCATGGTACTTCGGCGTATACGACACCGCCGAGGGGAAGTGCAACCGTGGCGACCTCGGTGCATGCCTTGTCGTCTATGCCAAGCAATCGGCAGAAGCGTCAGCGAGCGCGGCGGTGGTATCGGCCAGCGCGGCTGCCGTCGCTGCAAGCGTCCAGGAGAGTGAAGCCGCTGTCGCGGCAAGCGCGCAGGCGTCAATTGCCGGCATGCCAATCAGTTGCACGGTCGGGCCAGGGGATGGTTCGCACAACGTTCGGATCACGGTTCGGTCATCAACGGCCGAGCAGAGCATATGCCAACAGCTTGTGCAATCCGGATGGGCAGCGGCCGCAGGTGTTGACGGCGCGACCCAGGTGTGTCAAATGCCGTGGTCTAACACAGACATCATGACCGTGACCGACACAGGTGCGCAAATATATGGGCAGCAGGACTGCCAAACTCTCAGCGCTGGCAACCTGCCGAGGTGGCAACCCTGAGCCAAAAGACCAAGCGCGCCACTGCGATGCAGGTTTAGGCGGTGGACGCCGAAACAGCACTCTTACTGCTAGTTGCGGCTGCCGTGCTGTTTGTCGTCTTTAGCACGAGGGTCAAACGCCTTCAGCCCTATCGGGACATTCTCAGGGGGTTGCTATTGGCAGGCGCTGTCGCAGGTGGACTCGCTTGGTATTTCTTGGTCTATGACACGGCAGAAGGCAAGTGCAACAGAGGCGACCTGGGGGCTTGTGCTGTCGTCGCTGCCCAGCATGCACAACGTTAGGTTGGCTAAGTGAAGGTCGAGGTCCGAGCTGTCGGCCTCAAGACGATGCGGGAGAAGAAGGGCCTTACCCAGCGCAAGCTGGCTCACGATCTCGGCATCTCCCAGAATTACATTCCCGCCATCGAGGCCGGCATCCGCCGTGCCGGCCCGAAGCTTCAGGAGCAACTCGTCAAATATTTCGCCTGCCGGTTCGAGGACCTGTTCCAGTTGGTGTTAGTCGATGGCGAGACCGGGCGCGAGCAAGTGTTGGAGCCAAAGGAGAAACGATCATGACTTCGGAAGAGCAGCCCGGAGCCGTTGGCGCAGCGCTACGGCGTGCGGAAGAGATCTATGCCTCACTGCCACCACTGCAGGCGCTCGTCGTGGCGATTCCATTCGTTGGCGGCTCCCTCGACGCGCTGTTCGGCGGGTACGCCAGCAAACTGCAGGAGCGTCGTGCGCGCCAGCTGTTCGGCGAGCTGCACGCCATGATGGGCAAGCTTGAGGAGGCCAAGCTCGACAAGACCTTTATCGGGAGTGAGGAATGGGACGACCTGGTACTGAAGGCGCTCCGGGCAGCGACCCAGACGGGGGATGCGAAGAAGATTCGCCTCTATGCCGCCATCCTGGCAGCCAGCACCGTCAGCGGTGGCGCACGGGATCCCGAGCCAGAGTCATTGCTGGGCGCGCTGGCCGAACTCTCGCCAGCGCAGGTCGAAGTATTGTCGATGTTGCATCGTGCCGCTTCGCGAACCGGATACGTCGGGTTCCTGGTAGCGGCCAGGGAACAGTGGGGCGACGATCTGGAATTTCACCTCGCCCGAATCGCCGCGACTGGCTTCATCGTCGGCCAAGGCACACTAAGCGACGCAGTTGCCGGCACCAACTACGCAGGTGCGCACTACGTCACGACGCCGACCTTCCACCGGCTGCTCGATCTATTACGCCACGTGTACGGCGACGCCTTCGGTTAGATGAACGGCTGGCAGTTCGCGGCCTCGGTCATCGGCTCGGTGGCCTGGCCAACCGCGGTCGTCCTTCTGGTGGTGCTGTTTCGGCGATCCGTACGGCAGCTGCTCACCGGTGACGTGAAGCGATGGAAGGCGGGTCCGTCCGGCCTCGAGGTCGAGTTCCAGGAGAGCCTTTCAGAGATTCGTCAGGAGGTCCAGAAGATACCGGAGAGCGGTCCCGAGGGGCCGGCCGCTCCAGCGGCGTCCGCAGAAGGTGCAAACAGTTTGCGACAGGAAATGCTCGAGGTCGCGAAAAGGTCTCCTCGGGCCGCCGTCCTGGAAAGTTTCGACCGGCTGGAGGCGCTTCTGCGAGAAAGACTCGAGGCATCCGGCCTCGAAACTCGACGGCTACCCACACTGGGAGCACCCGGTCTCGCGGACCTCGCACGATTGCGCGGCCTCATTCCGCCAGAAACGGAGACCGCGGTCAACGGACTCACGGTTCTGCGCAACCTCGCCGCGCACGATCGTGACAGCGACCTCAGCTATCAGAAGGCCGTCGAATTCATCGACCTGGTCGTGGCGCTCCTGTTCGCTATCGAGCACCCGCCGAAGGGGAAGTAAGCTCTCGACGCCGGGTTCCGTGAAGCAAGCCCCCCGCTGATCGGACCCGGTCTCGAATCGAGGCCGATCCGATGCAGGAAGCCTCATCGACACCCGAATATCCTCCTGCGTCGACTTGCCGGGCGGTTGCCGTCACGGTTGCCGTCAGAACACGTGTTCAGGTAAATCCTAAAGCAGCAAATCCAACATGGGCATTGGGCGATTCGAGTTCAAACACTGGCGGAGGGAGAGGGATTCGAACCCCCGAAGGCTTGCACCTTAGTGGTTTTCAAGCCCACCGGAACTGGAAACCGTAGAGGTTCTTTTATGGGCCGCCGTTACACCCAGTCCGCTCGCGATTTCAACTAGTCGGCATAAGGCGCTGGCCAGGCGCATCTGATCGGGCGTCCGGCAGCGGGCCTTAAGGAGTTCCGGGCTGCACACGAGCATCACTAAGCCCTGGGCCCGTGACGCTGCCACGTTGAGCCGGTTCAAACTGAAGAGAAAGTCCATGCCGCGGGGTGCGTCGTCAACAGACGAAGTCGCCATCGAGTAGATGACGATGGGCGCCTCCTGCCCCTGGAACTTGTCGACCGTTCCAATCCTAGCGCCCTCAGGCAGGGTCTCGATTAGCCGGCGAACCTGGGCATTGTACGGGGCGACCACAAGAACGTCCTCAACCGCGATCGGACGCATTGCTCCTTCTCGGTCGGTCCACGGCAGGCCGAGAAGGGCTCGGAAGGTTTGATTAACACGGTCGACCTCTTCTGGTGACAGCGTTCGGTTGCCGCTGTGCTCCGCCGGTAGATAGCGCAGCCCGAGCCCACCGCTCCCGTTGCTTACAGCCAGATTCTGCCGTTTGGTCGAGTCGTCGGGCTCCAGCTTGCCGTCGTAGAAGGCCTCGGACACGAAGGCGCATACGGTCGGATGCAAGCGGTAGGTGGTCTCAAGAAAGAGCCCGTACGCGGTTGGCATTGTCGGCTGATCCTGGATGACGTGATCGAGTACCGAGCGGTCAACGCCTTCCGGATGGATCCCGTGTGAGGGTTGCCGCAGCTGGTTCGGATCGCCCAACAATATAAGGTTGTTTGCGGCGCCCGCGATTGCCAGAACGTTTGCGAGTGCCATCTGCCCAGCCTCATCGACCACGAGGTAGTCGAGCTTTGCAGGGAAGCTCGCGCGAGCGAAGAGCCACGGCGTACCGGCAACGACCTCGACCTCATCCGCCGCCAGCGCTAATTCGACCGTCGACGAGCTGTTGGTGCATTGAACGTCTTGCGACTTGCATCGATCGCGTTCGTCGGCCTTCTGCATGGCGCGGACTACCTGTCCGCGACGCCTGGCCTCCCCCATCGTCTTGTCTAGAAGGTTGCCGATGACCTTGTGGCTGTTAGCCGTTATCCCCACCCGCTTGCCCAGCTGGACGAGGTCAACGATCAACTCCGCGCCGATCGTCGTCTTCCCGGAACCGGGCGGTCCCTGAATCGCCAGGTACGTGTTGTTGAGTCGCGGCGCTAACAGCACCGCCACGTCCTTCGCTCGTTCGCCAGCCTGAACCAGCGGTGCCCCCTCGATAACGCCATCGATCCTCGGCGGTTCGAGGCAGAGGAGACCGCGGGCTGCCTGGTAGGGCCCGATCCCGGAGAAGCCGTGGTCGGCAACCCGTTGGCCTAATCGCATCAACGCATCGCGTTGCTCCTTGGTTGGGATCGGACTGGCCGGGATGAGGGACGTGGGATGCGGAGACTCCGACTTCACGCCGCGACTCAGCTCGATCCAGCCCGCGATCGGATCTACTGCCACCACTTCGCCGGCGCCGGATTCTGTCCGCGGGTCGTGCGGCTGGTCGCCAATTCCGATCTTGTATTCCTGGTTAGGGTCAAACCAGTAGCGAAAGACGTTGGAACGATTCTCTGGCCGCACCTCGCCGCGGAACTCGATCGCGCCAATCGCTTCCCGATCCTCGACCAGCTGCTCATCGGTCAAGGAGCACTTCCGGTAGTACTCCCACCATTCCGACTTGCCTTCGCGCCGGTGCCAGTTGAGGCTGTGCGCAAGCAGATACCGCGCCTGCTGTTCTTTCGACCGGTCGTCCTCTTCCTCCGGGACGCCTTCAAGCAGCCGATCGACGAGCGCAGCCGTCCGCTCGTCGATATCGCGGAGTATTTCGCTTGGTTCAACTTCCTCGGGCCCAGGCCGCGGAATCTCGCCATATTGCGCAATCGCCTCTAGCCTCCGGGCCTCCAGCCAGTCACGGAGCTGCGCCGTCGAGAGGCAGTCGTCCGCGTTATAGCGTGCGATCTCGTCGAGCAGCCGCTGATCGCGCGACTCGAGCCAGTCCTCATAGGCAACGATGCTGCCGGCGGCGTCGACGATCTCGGTCGATCGCTTGCCGCGGTAGAGCGACTCGAGTTCCTTCAACGAATACGACTCGGTCCCGATCCGAACGGACTGCCGGACTATCCGATACAGGTCGACGAGCACCCGGCCACGCAAGAGCCGGTCGACCTCGGCCTCCCGGGTCGCACAGGTACTCGCCAGATACTTGAGCGCGTTCGGCTCGTATGTCGCGTAGTGATAGACATGCAGATCGGGATTGCGGTTGAGCCGCTCGATCAGGAAGTCGACGACCTGCTCGAAGGCACGCCTCTCTTCATCGGGATCGTGGGCCCACAAGGGGTGGTAAACCCCCCTCCCTAGCCCTCCCCCCTGAGGGGGGAGGGAACTAGAGGAGTTGAGTTCGAGGACGCCGAAGAGGTACTCGAGGCCGTTGTCGCCGACGAAAGGATCGCCCTCCATATCGAAGAAGAGGTCGTCCGGCGTTGGCGCCGGCAAGGCCTGGAAGCCAATGTGCTCGCCGAGCGGCGGCAACACCTCGAACGGCAGCGTGTCGCTCTGCCGCTGGTGCACCTGGAGCCGGGCTTGCTGGCGAAGCCGCGAGAGCGCCATCTCATTGATGCCATGGATCGGCTGGTCGACCGGACTCGCGCCGAGCTCGTTTACCGTCTTGATGCCCGCGAGGTTCAGGCGGCGGGTCTGGTCGCGACGCATGCCGGCAACCAAGCAGAGGTGGTCGTCCTGGCGACGGCGGGCCTCGCAGACATCGATCCAGCGGCAGATCCGGCAGTGGTCGACCGGATCGGGATAGGTGCCCCCACCCTGCCCTCCCCCAGCGGGGGAGGCAAATACAACCTGTTCGAATTGTCGCTTGACGCTCCTGTAGTAGGCGCCGTAATCCTTAAGGCGCAGCTCCTCCTCGCTGCCATCGCCGAGGATCAGCCGAATCTGTTCCGGCTCGACGCCTTGGACTGCAGCGACCTGCTCGGCGTAGACGCAGCATTGGAGGACAGCCGCCGCCTTTGCCTTCCGGGCGAGCTTGGCGTCGGCGACCTCGTAGCTATAGGAGCCAAGCTTGCTGGGGCGGTCGATCCGCAGGAGGAAGTCCGGGTGGCACCGCCAGCGCCCATCGAAGAACGTGCCCTGGTAGATGACCTCAGCACCCTCCTGCATGGCGGCGACGGTCTGGGCGTGTGCTTCGGTAAGTCCAGCAATGGTTCCCTCCGGGAACGGGAACTCCACCACTCGGCGATGGCCTGTTCGCAGCGACGCCAGATGGCGAGCCTCGTGCTCAAGGCCTCGCCGGGTCAGAACCTCGAGTTCCGGATCGTTCCGCTCGGGGCGCTTGATCTCACCGCGCGCGGCGGCCAGCTCCTGCTGGGTGAGGTGCTCGCACTCCAGAAAGCCTGTCAAATCGGACGGGCTGACGATCAGCCGGCCATCAAGAAACTGCATCTTCGCCCTTCTACTCCAGAGTCACTCTAGAACCCTATCGCGACAGCTGTATGTCGCAGCTGGCAGGTGTCAGTGGCTCGGGGTAGTGTAGGCGAATGGCTGAAAGTCACAACTCCACCGAGCTGGCGCCAGGACTTTACGAGGCGCTGCTTACCGATTACCTGCGGTCTCGCCTGCCCAAAGATGAACGGCTGTACCGGTTAGACAGGTTGGATCGAGCAGATGCCGCCGGTGCACTTGCGGACCACGTTGCCAGGGTCGTCGAACGGGTCCTATCAGCATCCCAACCCCAAGGCGGGGTCGCACGCCAGGTCGCAATCGCCAACGATCTGATTCAGCACCTGATCAACCACGCGCCATCGTTTCAGGTCTTTAAAGACCAAACCGTCGATGCGGAAGGCTACCAACTGCTCGAGCGTCTTAGATCCCCGGATAGCTCGCTCGCCGATCCGACTCCATTAGACCGGCCGGATATTCCGCTCAGCCAAAACGCGCTTTTGGTCGCCGCTAAACAGGAGCCGGTGCTCGCATCCGGTCTGAAGAAAGAGCTTGAGTCTGCGGATAGAGTCGATCTGCTTTGCGCGTTTGTGGTCTGGAGTGCGATCCGCATCTTTATGCCACAAATCCGTCGCCTCCGCGAACGCGGGGTGCCCGTGCGATTGATAACGACAACATATACGGGTACTACCCAGGTGCGGGCGCTCGACGACCTCGCCGAGATAGGCGTGGAAATCAAGGTCTCATACGACACGGGCTTTACGCGGCTGCACGCAAAGGCATGGCTATTCGAGCGGGACAGTGGGTTTTCAACTGCCTACATCGGGTCGTCGAACCTAACGCATACGGCTCTCCACGAGGGGTTGGAGTGGAATGTACGGCTAACCGAAGCGGTATCGCCGGCGTTACTGGACCGATTTAGAGCGGCTTTTGAGACCTATTGGGCTGATCCGACCTTCGAGCCCTACAACCGTGACGTCTTTGCGGCAGCGATCGCCCGTGAAGACCGGACTGGAACCTCCGTATTGGTTCCTTTTGACTTACAGCCCTATCCGTTTCAACGGGAAATGCTCTACCAGCTCGAGGTCGAGCGAATGGTCCACAACCGTTGGAAGAACCTGATCGTGGCAGCAACGGGGAGCGGCAAGACAGTTGTTTCGGCTTTCGACTACAAGCGCGTTCGCCAGGAGTGGCCTGGTGCCTCGCTGCTCTTTGTGGCGCACCGCCGGGAGATCCTTGAGCAAAGCCGCGACACCTTCCGCAACGTCTTACGCGACGGAGACTTCGGCGAGCTCATGGTGGCCAGCGAGCGGCCTCGTCAGGGCAAGCATGTGTTCGCGTCGGTTCAGTCGCTCAGCCACACCGATCTGCAGAGTCTCCGGCCAGACTTCTACGACGTTGTCATCGTTGATGAGTTTCATCATGCCGAGGCGCCGACATATACAAGGCTGCTTGAACATCTCAAGCCGCGGCTGTTGCTTGGGATGACCGCGACACCGGAGCGAACAGATGGCTTGGACATCAAACGGTGGTTTGACGGACGGATCGCGGTTGAGCTGAGGCTTTGGGATGCGCTCGAGCAAGGCTTGCTTTGCCCGTTCCAATACTTTGGCGTCTCGGACGGCGTGGACCTCAGGGATGTCAAGTGGTCAAGGGGTGGTTATGACTCCAAGGAGCTTGGGCGGATTTACACGGCAACTGACCTTCGTGTTCGCAAAATTCTCGACGCAGTCGAAAACGTTGTCGAATCCCCCACCACGATGAAGGCGCTCGGCTTCTGCGTCAGTGTGGAACACGCCAAGTTCATGGCCGACCACTTCAACAAGGCGGGTATCTCTTCAGTTGCTGTTTCGGCCGACTCGAGCGCTTCGGAGCGTTCTGAAGCACTTCGGGAGCTGCGTACGGGAAAGACGAAGGTGATCTTCTCAGTCGACCTCTTTAACGAAGGCCTGGATATTCCCGACGTCGACACCGTTATGTTTCTGCGCCCGACCGAGAGCCCGGTGGTATTTCTTCAGCAGTTAGGTCGGGGGCTTCGACGATCAGAAGGAAAGGCTGGCCTGACGGTCCTCGATTTCATCGGACACCAAAATCGGCGCTTCCGGTTTGAGGAGAGATTTAGGGCGCTCCTCGGTGGCACTAGGAAGGAGGTTCTTGACCAGGTCGAAGATGGATTCACTTACCTGCCGGCCGGTTGCTCCATTACGCTGGATCGTCAATCGCAAAAGGTGATCCTCGACAACATTCGAGGATCGATCACCACACTTCGCTCACGCCTGGCCGAAAGGCTGCAAGAGCTCGGCGACGTTCCACTAGCCGAGTTCCTGGAGCGGACGGGATTTGAGCTGGGCGATATTTACTCGGGTCCAAACCCAGGGTGGACAGTAATCCGACGGCAGGCCGGGTTTGCAACTGACGCTACCGCTGATGAAGCCATCCTCAGCAAGGCGCTAAGCCGAATGCTTCATGTCGACGATCGGACGAGGGTTTCGGCCTACCTGAGCCTCCTGCGCGAGCCTAAACCGCCTGCACTAGAAAGTCTCCCCGAAAGGGATCGGCGCCTACTGGAAATGCTCCATTTCGACTTGTGGTCCAGCGATCCAGGGAGAACAACCCTGTCGCAATCAATCTCACGCCTATTTTCTAGTCCCAACATTCGAGCAGAGTTGGTTGAGCTGCTCAGGGTGCTTGAGAGCAGGGCCTCGCACCTGGACATCGATCCGCATATTTCGGCCGACGTGCCGCTCCGACTCCATGCCCGCTACACAAGAAAGGAAGTACTCGCCGCACTAGGGGAAGAAAGGGCTGATCGTCCCGTGGAATGGCGGGAGGGCGTTCGAAAGGTTGATCGGTATCAGGCGGACATTTTCATGGTGACCCTAGACAAGTCGGAGCGTCGCTTTTCTCCAACGACTCGATACCGCGACTACCCGATTTCTCCGACGCTCTTTCATTGGGAATCGCAATCCACTACTTCGGTAGGCTCCCAGACGGGTCAACGCTACATTCACCACAAGGAGCGCGGGACTCGCATTTTGCTCTTCGTTCGCGAAAGCTCAGTCGGCGATTACGTTGGTGCCTCGCCGTTTCTGTTCTTAGGGACCGCGTCGTATGTTAGGCACGAGCGGGACCGACCAATTGCAATAACGTGGCGGCTAGACCACGAAATGCCACCCGATTTCTTCCAGGCCGCCAAGGCCGCTGTATAGGTGGGAAGGCGCTGAACGCCAGTCCACCGTACGTTGAGGACGTGAAACCGGGAAACGGGAATTCATGGCTTGCCCAAAGCCTGCTTGGGTTCGAGAACTACTACTGGACGCCAGGTGGACCGTCCGGGAAAACGAAGGAGACCTTGGTCGCGCTGGGAGCTGCCGACTGGAAGAAAGCCCTCGCCATTTTTCTCGGCGACTACGCGTTCGAGCGAGCCGGGGCCCCTCCATCCTGGGGACCGTTGGCTCGAGATCTGGCACTTGGGTTGCCAACGGATATCAGTCCTGATAAAGCTGCGAAGACATTGTGGAGGCAATTCTCAGCTGAAGTACCGAAGCCCAATCCAAAGCTCAACCCTCTCGCGATTTCCCCGACGAAGGTGAATGTGTGCCAGTTCATCGCCAATCTGACTAAAGATCAGCACAACTTAATCAGGTGGGCATTCAGACAGCTGAGGAGAGGTCAAGCACTTGAAGCTAACAGGCAACTCCAGACGCTACAGGGCATCGGGCCCAAGATTGCAGCGTTCTTTCTTCGGGACATCGTTACAAGCCACGCGATTGACGAGGGAAGCCTTGATGAACCGAGCGCCATCCTTCCGGTTGACGTCTGGGTCCGCCGCGGCGTAGCGACGCTTCGCGGCTTGACGCCCGAGCAGCAGAAACATACGTCCGACATTCAAATTGCCGAATATGCGGTAATAGAAGCCGCCCAATTGGGTGTGCGGGTCGCGACGCTGGACTCCGGACTGTGGGTGCTTGGCGCTCGCTTCGCCAGGTCACCTGTGAAGATGTCTGAGGCCCTTGAGAGTTCGCAAGCTCTTCGGCAGCTGCTTCGCCGAGAAATCGAACGGACCGAAGCAGCGGCTGAAGCGCTGAGAGCAGTCTTCTCAAAAATCGTTTGATAGCGGAAGTTCTGTTCTTGGGAGCAGCGAGGGCTAGGCGGCTCGGCGCCGTTTAGCGCGTGCCATAGGTCGGTTGGCGCGGCTGAGCCATAACAGAATCAGGAGGCAACTTCAAAACATGGCCACCGGTAGCTAGGCGGCGCGTCGTCGAAGATCTCACGAAGACGGATTCCACGATCGATTGGCGCAAGCACGATAGGGACTCCGAACTCCGCGGTTTCCAGGCCCCTCGCCTTGAAGTCGGCCAGGTGCCGGCCCTCGTGTTCGAGCCCCGACGGCTGAGCATGTCCAGCATCGGGTCGTCACGCTCCGGGCGCTCGATCTCACCGCGCGCGGCGGCCAGCTCCTGCTGGGTGAGGTGCTCGCACTCCAAAAAGCCCGTCAAATCGGACGGGCTGACAATCAGCCGGCCATCAAGAAACTGCAATTTTGCCCTTCTACTCCAAGGGTGACTTTACGGCCTCGTTTTGACAGCTGTATGTCCGAGTTGGCCAGTTGGGCTGTACGCTTCGGAAAATTGACTCAGGGAGGTCTGAAATGGGGAATCAAGGACGTTCGCAGAGCGGAGCCTCGAAGATCTCGGATGTCCAGCAGGGCGTCGTTACCCAGAACGAGTTTGCCAAGCTGGTCATGATGGGCAGCGGAGGCCGGATCGAGCTGGCTGCCCCGCTGACCGACGAGGAGCGCCGGGACTTCGAGGTTCACGTGCACGGTCGCTACGGGCCGGCCCTGGCCCTGCAGGTCAAGAGCGCGATGGCGCTGACACGATTGAGCGCCAACGCCCTCTATCTGCGGGTCCACTTCGGGGTCCGGGCCAGCCGGCTGGTGAACGACGCAGCATTCTGGTATTTCCTGGCTTATTTCAACCCGGCCACCATACGGTTCGAGGATCCAACCTTTCTCGTGCCCTCGGCGGTTCTCCACGAGCATGCGACCCCGAGGAAGAAGGGCGACGAGTGGCTGTTCACATTTCAGGCCAGCATGGAGCCAGGCTCACATGATCAGTGGGAGCCGTACCGCGTCAGCCAGCTGGCGTTGGGCAAGAAAGTCACGCTGGTCATCGACGACCTCCGGAAGCTGCGCGCCTCGCTCGACGCCTCTCAGCTGCTCGAGATGCCGGGGGTCATCTGGGCTCGGACGG
>JALZAL010000003.1 GCA_030948325.1 Candidatus Dormiibacterota bacterium | reverse complement strand
GCGGTGACTTAACAGGCAGAGTTGTGGACCAGGCGGCGCGCCGTTAATTTGCGCAGCGTTAGGTGCGTGAGTTGAGGGGGAGGGCAACCACGCGGTGGAGGAGGGAGGGCCCTCGAAGAGGACTGCCATGACGCTGCTGGTCGGCGTCGTGAATGAAACTGGTGTACTTGAGACGCGGGTGACGGGCTAGGAAGAGGTTGGGGTGGGTTTGGCGTTGTTGCAGGGAACGTACGTGTAGTCGCGACGCCAGTGACTGAACTGGGGTAGTTGGGGCGCGGCCTAGCGTGTGGAATGGGCGTCTGGAGGCGGGGGTATGGCACGGAGCAAATTTCGGTTCAAGAAAGAGGCCTGTTAAGAGCGCTTTCGTATTGAAATTCGGCCTGGTTTCGATATGATGCGAACATGTGTTCCGATGGTCGTGAGAGGCAGAATTTCACCTCCCAGGAGCTCGTCGGCGAGCTGAATCAGATCCTCGATCTGCTCGCCGTCGAGGACCTCCACTCCCTGTCCGCAGAGTCTGTTGGCGACGACATCAAAGGATTGCTGCGCGTCGGCAATCGGGTCGATGCGGAGTCCAGCCGGCGGATGCAGCGCTTTGACAAGGGCCAGGGCTATGCGACGTCGGGTGCACTGACAGCACAGGCGTGGCTGCGCTGGCAATGCAACCTGACGGGCGGCGCGGCCTCACAGCGTGTCGAGGTCTCACGCCAGCTGGCTGAACTGCCGCAGACGGCGGAGGCCTTCTCGCAGGGCGCCATCAGCTACCGGCACGCGGCGCTGATCGCACGGACCGCGGATGAGCTCGATGATCTGATGGAGTCGCACGCAGAGGGCATCCTGGTCACGGCGGCCAAAGAGCTCGATCCCCTGCGACTCCGCTATGCGTGCATGCACCTACGACACTATCTGCAACCGGAAGGTGTGCTCAGGGACGCCAACGATGCGCATGAGCGTCGTCACCTTTACCTGAGCCAGACCTTCGATGGCATCTTCCGCCTCGACGGTTGGCTGGACGCCGATGGCGGCGCGGCCGTGCAGACTGCGCTGGACGCGCTCATGGGTCCGCCGGCTGAAGACGATCGCCGGACGGCGACCCAACGGCGGGCGGATGCCATGGTGGAGTTGGCGCGGCGCCAGCTGGACGGTGGTCAGCTACCCGAGGTCGGTGGCCAGAAGCCGCACCTGATGGTGAGCGTGGACGCGGCGACTCTGAGCAAGCAGCCTGGCTCCCGGGCGGCCGAGCTCGAGTGGGCGCAGCCGATCCCGGCCGAGACCGCTCGGCGCATTGCCTGCGACTGCTCGCTCACGCCCGTGCTTCGCGGTGCTGAGTCGCACCAGGTCGAGGCCGGGCGCACGAGCAGGGTGATACCGCCGTCGATGCGCCGGGCGCTTATCGCTCGCGATCGGGGCTGTCGCTTCCCAGGTTGTGACCGGCCGGTTGCGTGGACTGACGGCCACCACCTCAAACACTGGGCCGATGGCGGTCCAACGCTCCCCTACAACCTGGCCCTGTTGTGCAGCCGGCATCACTATCGCGTGCACGAAGAGGGCTGGCGATTGTCGTGGGGCGCAGGCGCAGAGTTGGTCGCGATTCCGCCCTAAAGGGAAGGATCGCGCTAACGGTAGAGACCGTTCGCCGCCACACTTTGAGTTCTCTGGTCGTATGGATCCAGGAGGGCGACATGGAAGTTCACCCAGGAGTATTTGTGTCGAACACCTCGACCGATGCGTGGGAACCGGACCTCGAAGTGGGCGGGCAGATGCACGTGCTGTGCAGCGGCGTCGGTGTCGAGGCTGGGCTGTCGCGCTTCGTCGAGGGTTCTGATCCGACGGTCAGGTGGACGCTCCCAGATCGGGAGACGATCCTGGTCCTGGAGGGAGCGGCGATGATCGAGCTTGCGGGCGGACCCACGCTCGATCTCAAGGTCGGCGACATCGTGTCGATGCCAAAGGGAGCCGAGACGATCTGGCATCTCACCCTCCCGTTCAAGGAGTTCTGGGTAATCGGGTGAATCGGTCGGGATCGTGCAACCAGTCAGCTCAGCAGCTGACCGACGACTGACGCCTGGCCGCGATGCCAGGGGCTTACGCCCATGTCTTAGCCGCGGTGGCGGTAGCTCACGAAGGCTTAGATGCGAAACCTACTGGCTCCAGCGCCTCGCGGTTTACCTCCAGGCGGAAGATATCTGGCCGGCCGTAGTGGCCTGCGACG
>JALZAL010000368.1 GCA_030948325.1 Candidatus Dormiibacterota bacterium | reverse complement strand
CGACTACGCCCTGCATCGCGTAAGCAGGGGCATTGCGTTGCAGCCGGCGGACCGCCTTCGGCAGGCGGCTCCGCCGCGGAGCCGGCGCGACGATCTCCGCCTTGCGGCTGCGACGCCGCAGAGCCTGCTTGGGCTCGGTAACTGTTGTGGGAGTGTCAGCGCTCAACGCCGAACCACAAGCGAATCGCTGCCGCGATGACCGTTGCGTTCCTCACGCCGGCGCCGCTGCAGGTAGACCTGGAGCTCGTATTCCTGCGGCGGAGAAGGAGACTCGATCACTTCAGCGTCCTTACCCCGGGCAAGATCATCCATAACGGCGCGCGTCGGGAAGGCCGGGCTCCAGCCGAACTCGGCGGCAAGGCGGGAGCTGTCGGCGACGGAGCCGAATGCGAGGATGTCGGCCAGGTGGCCCGGCAGATCGATTCCGGTGAAGGTCCGCAGCCCGATCCGAGCCATCCACCGGCCAAAGGGAAAGAGCAAGGGTGCTGCGCGGCCGCCCATGATCGCGATCGCTTGACTCAGGAGCACGACTCCGTCGCCGGCCACATTGAAGACTCCCGGGTGGTCCCCCATGGCAGCCCGCACAATCACCTCGGCCGCATCCCCTTCGTGGAGCAGTTGAAGGCGGGGGTCGAAGCCCGCGAAGGTCGGCACTATCGGCAAGGACAGGTATTTCGCGAGTGTCGTATCCGCCGTCACGCGGTACCCCAAGCGGAGCACTGTGACGCCACAGTCCGAGCTGCGAAGCGCGAACTCGCCGACGAGCTGTTCCATCTCGCGCAGGTCGCGGGTCGTTGAGGAGCCCTGCCGCTCCGCTCCGACCAGCTCCTCCGAGAAGAACGATGGATCGGTCGGGCCGGCGCCGTAGATCGCCTGGCTTGATTTGACGACCAAGCGCTCGACGCCACTGGAGAGCCCGGTGCAGCCGGCGAGGACGTTCATCGTGCCGATGACATTGGTCTCATGCGCGGCGCGATCGTGGTGGGCGGAGTCCACCGTGACCGCCATGTGCACGACGGTGTCGATGCGAAGCTGCCTGACCAACTTTCCAATCGCGGCATGACGCGTGTCGGCATGGACGAAATCCATCTCCTCGAGGGCGCTGACGGGGTCCGCCACGTCACAGCCGAACAGTTGGGGCACCTGCGGAGCCAGGCGGCGGGCAACCTCGGCACCCAGTGGGTTGGACACACCTGTGATGAGGACGCGCCGAGGTCGGTTGGGGGAGTCGGGGATCATCCTCTCCCGATTATGGATATATCCCTCGAACCGTCGTCGCGTTGGCGACTCGCTGCACGGCCAGTGCGTAGGCCGCGAGCCGCATGTCGATCCTCTTGTTCACCGATGTATGCAGGATTTCGTAGAACGCCCGCGTGATGACGTGGTGCAGCTTGGTGTTGATCTCCTCCTCCTCCCAGAAGAAGGCCTGGAGATCCTGCACCCACTCGAAGTAAGAGACGATGACGCCGCCCGCGTTGGCGATGATGTCAGGGATGACGAAGATCCCGTTGTCGTGCAGGATGGGGTCGGCTTCGGGCGAGACCGCTGCGTTCGCGCCCTCAGTGATCAGGCGGGCGCGGATCCTTCCGCTGTTCTCAACGGTGATCTGGTCCTGCACGGCTGCCGGGACCAAAACCGTGACTGGAAGCTCGAGGAGCTCTGCATTGGTGATGCTGTCCGCCTTCTTGAAACCACTCACGCTCCCGCGCACCTGGCGATGCTCGTCGAGAGCTGCAAGGTCCAGGCCCTTTGGGTTGTAGACGCCCCCCTTTGAATCGCTGACGGCGACCACGCACAACCCCGCCTCTGACAGGAGGCGCGCGGTCGACCTGCCCACCTGGCCGTAGCCCTGCACCGCCATGGTGGGCGTCTCGTCCTCCACGTGGAGGTACTTGAGCGCCTCGAGGGTGAGGTATGTCGCCCCGCGGCCAGGTGCGTCGACGCGCCCCTCCGATCCACCGACATCGACGGGTTTGCCCGTGACCGACGCCGTCACCGAGTGGCCGGAATGCATGGAGATGGTGTCCATGATCCAGGCCATCACCTGGGGGTTCGTGCCCATGTCAGGCGCCGGAATGTCTTTCTCGGGTCCGATGAGGATCGCGATCTCGGTCGCATATCGGCGTGTGAGGTGCTCGAGCTCGTTCTGTGAGAGCCTGGACGGGTCGCAGGCGACCGCGCCTTTCGCCCCGCCGTAAGGTAGGCCTACAGCAGAGCATTTCCACGTCATGAGCATCGCCAACGCCTTGACGAGGTCGAGGCTGACCTCCGGGTGATAGCGGATGCCCCCTTTGGCCGGCCCACGGCTGATGTTGTGCTGTACGCGCCATCCGGTGAACACATGGACCGAGCCGTCATCCATGCGGACCGGGAAATGAACGGTCAGCTCGCGCTTGACGTCCCGCAGCCCTCTGCGTGCGTCATCTGAGAGGCCGATGACGTCTGCCGCCGCGTCAAAGCGTCGCTGGGCGGTTTGGAATGCGGAGGCGCGGGTTGTTTGGACCGCCATTTGCTCCGCCATTTGCTCAAAGAAGTATGAGAGAAAACGTAGATCTTTTTTATCGATTGGGACCGGGACTAAGAGGAGCCAGAGGCCGGATTCATTCCGGCCGTCCCTCAGGCGTGCTTTCCAAACACCTGCTGGCGTTGTGGCTCACAGGAGGGGGTTCCGCGGGGAGGACCTGCGTCCTCACCCGCGCCTTTCCGGCCTGGCCAAGAGCGGGGTCGGGGCCGCGGAACCCGGTTCCCGCCACGGCGCGGGTGCCGGCCTGGCGTCTGAACGAGAATTGGAATGATGTCTCGCAGCCGGGTGGTCGGGGTCTTCGTGGTGGCGGCGGTTGCCCTGGCCACGGGCTTTCTGGTCGCCGGGCAGGTCAAGGTCCAGCTTCTGACCCCTTCCAACCAGGTCGCCAGGTACCAGGCGCTTGTTCGCAGCGTGCAGGAGCTCGAGGCGACCAACGCCGACTCTCGCCAGAAGATCGCCACCCTCCGCTCGCAGATCGACGCTCTCGAGGCGGCAGCGGGCCGGCGGTCGGCGGCGACGCGAGTCCTTCAGAGCCAGGTGGCCGACCTTCGAGCGCATGCCGGCCTGACCTCGCTGCATGGACCTGGGGTCGAGGTCGACCTCGCCGACGGCGTTCCGGGCGTGGACACGGGTGGGCTGGCCGGCTACCAGGTCAACTTCAAAGACGTCCAGGACCTGGTCAACCTCCTCTTTGCGCAGGGGGCGGAGGGAATTGCAGTCAACGGGCGCCGGATCACCCCGTTGAGCGCTTTCTCAGGCTCAGGCGGGCAGGTGATCATCGACCAGGGGCCCCCGGTCCGAGCTCCCATCAAGGTGCTGGCCGTTGGGGACCGCACGCGGATGGAGGCAAAGCTCACGGATCCCGCCGTCTTACCCGACATCCGCGCACGGGAGGTCCAGTTCCAGCTGCAAATCAGCTTCAAGGGCGGACCGGATTTAGGTTTGCCGGCATACGACTCCAGCCTGGACACTCGCCATGTCGGCACGCTCTAGGACCAATCCCGGCCGCGGCCTCAAGGCTTCTGGCCGGGCGATCAGCGTCTGGTTGATCGCGCTGCTGGTCGCCCTCGTGGCGACCGTTCAGATCCGGAGCCAGGCGGAGGTCGAGCGCAGCTTCGCCGGTACCGACACGACCTCGCTTGCGTTCCTCATCGACAATCTCCATCGCTCCAACGATGCCCTCCTCGCCGAGACGACAGACCTCGCCCAGCGACAAGCATCGCTTCAATCCGGTAGCGGCAACGCTGCCGACCAGGCGCTGAGCGACGAGGCGAATCGCCTACGCGCGGCCGAGGGGCTGGTCCCGGTGCACGGGCCAGGGGTCGTGCTGGTTGTGAACGCCGTCGGCCTGCAGGCTCTTGACTTACAAGACGCTCTCAACAACCTCGTGGTCGGCGGCGCAGAGGCCATCGCCGTCAACGATCGGCGTGTCGTGGTCGGCGTGTCAGTTGAGCAGACCTCGGGGGGCGTGACCGTCGGCGGCGTTCAGGTGCCGGGCCCGTGGACGATCTCCGCCATCGGCGACGCTAATCGCCTGGCTCAGGCGGCGGACCTGATGACGCAGCAGATGCGCACGGACCGGCGCGTTCGCGCCGCCACCTATCGCGTCGAAGCGGATGTCGTCATCCGCGCCGTCGTGACCCCGCGACCTTTCGTTTATGGGATCGGCCCGTAACGACCGAGCCTAGCTGCGGCGCTTGGACCTGGTCTTGGGAAAGCCGTTGCGCTTCAGCTGTGCTGACAGCTGGTCAAGGCGCTTGTTGATGCTGTCGATGTCGTTGTGGCTTGGGATGCGAAGTCGTCGCAGCGCACGCTCGATCGCCTCGTCAACCACGCCTTCGAGATCGCCTCTGCGCTTTTCCATCTGGTTGACGAGGTCGGAGGGAACGTTGAGGGTTTTGCGGACGTAATCCAGCAAAGCCTGACCACGTTCGTGAATCGCGCCCCCGTCGACAACGCGCGCGGGACCCCGCTTTTCCTCTGAAAGGACGATCTGCGAGAGCGTGACCTGAGTCAGATCCTGTCCCGTTTCACGGTCGACAACTTTGATCTCATGCCCGTCGCGCACCAAACCTGCGATCCCCTCGAGGGTGATGTAGCTGCTCGTCCGGGTGTCATACAGCTTGCGATTCGCGTACTTCTTGATAAGGTGTCTGTCGGGGGATTCCGGCATGGTCGGGCCCATTCTAACGCGGTGCGTTACGCGGACCGCTTCACATTTTCATGGAGGTTGGTCATGGCCGCCAGGAAGCGTGCGTCGACACAGTCGAAGCTTCTCAAACGAGCTGTCAAGGCGGGCAGGTCTGCGCTGCGTGAAGCGGAAAAGCGGGTTCCTCCCGATGTGCGCAAGCAACTCGAGCGAACTATCCAGGACGGACAGAAGACGATTCATGTTGCGATCAAGCAGGTGCAGACACGTCTCGATCGCACGGCGCGCCAGGCGGACCTCGATCGCGCGATGAAGCGGATCGAAGGCCTGAGCCGGCAGGTTCGCGACCTGGCCGCACGCACGGCCGGATCCAGCGCCCCCGCGCGGCCCGCTCGACGCGCCGCCGCGACTCGAAAGGCAGCCACGCGCAGACCCGCGGCTCGCAAGGCGGCGCCAAAGCGGACCACCACCAGACGCGCCAGGACAAGGACACGCCCCGCCCAATCTGCGCCGGCGCCGGGCTCCGACTCGGGAGGGTCCTAGCCCGACCTAAAGATTTCCGAACACACGGGTTCCGCCCAGGAACACGGCTCTTGGGCGGAGCTGATCCCATGTCGACATGGCTTCGTCGATGGGATCGCGGTCATAGATCTGCAGGTCGGCGATCATGCCGGGGTCGAGCGTCCCTTTGACAATCTCCTCGAAGCTGGCGAACGCCCCGCCCGAGGTATATGCGCGGAGAGCGGCGAGCAAGGTGATGCCGTTGACCTGGTCCTCGATCGCAGCGCGAATCCCGGGCCATGGGTTGGGATCGGGGGTGACCGGCAGGTCCGAGCTGAAGGCGATGACAACGCCTGCCTTCGAGAGCGGACCGTGGGCCGCGAGGTGCTTACGGTCCTGGCCCGGGAAGAACAGCGCCGAGGCGACGCGGCCCAAACGCGCCGCTGCAGGCTGCATCACAGCGACCATCCGCAGCTTGCCAAGCCGGAGCTGAAGATCCGGCGGACAGATCGTGCAGTGCTCGACGCGGTGGCGAAGTCCCGTCCCCCCGGCCCCTTCGACCGCGTCGCACATGGCTTCGATGGCTCCGTCTCCAATCGCGTGAGCAGCCACCTGCAAACCTGCATTGGTCGCGCGACGGACGAGCTCGCGCAGCTCTTCAGGGTTAGTGCGCCAGACACCGCCTCCCGAGCGCTTCGCGACCCGCTCGGCACCGCCGTCAACAAACACCTTGATCGGTCCGGCCCGCAAGATCGGGCCGCCGAAGCCGGCCTGCACGCCCAACCCCGAGGCCGCATCGAGCATCTCCCATGAAAGGAACTCGTTGACCCGGATCCTCAGGCGCCGGCTTTCAGCCAGGCGCTGATAGGAGCGCAGGTCGTCCGCGAATCCGCGGTTTACCGCAGCGCCCACCGAGGTGACGCCGCGCGAGAGTAGAAGCTGCTGCGCACGGAGGATGCCTTGCTCACGGCGATCCAGCGCCGGAGGAGGTTGAACGTCGGCGACAAGCCGCATCGCACTCTCGAGGAGCAACCCGTTTGGTGTTCCGTTCCGGTCGCGGCCGATCCGACCACCAGGCGGATCCTGGGCGCCTGCCATCAGGCCGGCTGCCTCCAAGGCGGCGGTGTTCGCAACGCGTGCGTGGCCGCCGCGCTCGTCGATGTAGCAGGGACGACCACCCGTCGCGCGGTCCAGCTCGGTTCTGTGGGGCGGCCGCAGCTCGGAGAGCTCATCAACCCGATACCCCATGCCCTGCTGCCACTCGCCTTTCTTCAGCCGGCGCCCGTGCTCTTTGAGACGCTCGACGATCTCGACAACGCTGCGGGCGCCGCCAAGGTCTGCCCCGAAACGCGCAAGGCCGTAATAGACGACGTGTGCGTGCGCGTCGTTGAAGCCCGGCAGGACGGCAGCGCCGTGAAGGTCGACAACACGGGTACGCGGGCCCTTGAGTGCCATCAGCTCAGCTCCGCCCAGGGCCATGACCTGTCCACCCGCAACCGCGAGGTGGGTGTGGATTTGCAGGCCGGTTCGGCCAAGCGTACGGATCGCTCCGCGGGCGAGTAAGAGATCGGCGTTCACGCGAGGACACTTAGAGTAGCCGCGTGGGTGTTATCGATCTTCGCTCGGACACGGTGACTCAGCCGACGCCCGAGATGATAAGGGCGATGACCACGGCTCCCCTCGGTGATGACGTGCTTGGGGACGACCCGACCGTGAACCGGCTCGAGGAGGTGGCCGCTGCGCGGCTCGGCAAGGAGGCGTCAGTCTTCCTCCCCAGCGGCACCATGGGCAACCTGATCGGCGTGGCGGTCAGTGCGCGGTCAGGCGAGGAGATCGTCGCCGACGCGGAAGCCCACGTCTTTCTATATGAGGCGGCCGGATCCGCAGCCGTGCTGGGGGTGCAGATCCAGCCGGTGGCCACCGCGGCCGGCATCATGTCTGCGGACCAGGTCGAAGCCGCGGTGCGTCCGCGCAACGATTCGCACGTCCCGCTTACGGCCGCCTTGTTCCTGGAGAACACCCACAACCGGCACGGTGGCGTGGTCTGGCCGCTCGATGCGCTGCGTTCGGCCTCCAGTGCTGCTCACGCTCAAGGGCTGCGCGTTCATCTCGATGGAGCGCGCATCTTCAACGCGGCCGTCGCCCTCGGCGTCGACGTGGCTGACATCGCCGCAAACGCAGACACCGTCACGTTCTGCATTTCGAAAGGGCTCGGCTGTCCAGCCGGCAGCCTCTTCTGCGGAAGCCGGGAGACAGTCGACCAGGGCCGCCGGTGGCGCAAGCGACTTGGCGGCGCTATGCGTCAGACCGGAGTGCTCGCCGCCGCCGGGTTGGTGGCGCTCGAGACGATGGTCGACCGCCTTGCCGAGGATCATGCCAACGCCAGGACGCTCGCGGAAGGGCTCGCCGAGCTGCCGGGTGTCAGCTGCGACCTGTCACGAGTTCAGACCAACCTCGTCTACTTCGACGTCGCCACCAAGACTGCGGCCCAATTTGAGGACGAATGCCGCCGCAAGGGCCTGCTGGGCGAGGCGACAGGCAAACAGCGGGTTCGATTCGTCACACACAACGGCATCACGGCCGCAGACGTTCAGGCGGCGCTCGAGATCAGCGCGGAGGTCATGTCTGCATGATTGCGTCCTGCGCGCCTAACCGATCAGCTCAGCCAGCAGGCCGGGGTCGATGTTGCCGCCGCTGACGACCGCCACCGTGGTCGGGCCTGGTTCCAGCTGTTCGAGCGCTGCGTACGCGAGAGCCCCCGCTCCTTCCGCAACCACCTTCGCCGCCGCGGCCAGCTCGGGGATGGCAGAACGCAGCCGCGGTTCTGGCACCGTCAACCACCGATCGACGCATTCCTTCATGAGCTCGAACATGCGGGCATCGAAGGGTGCTGTCGTGCCGTCCGCGATCGTCTCGGGTTTCAAGGTCACCGGGCCTCCCGCCGCGAGGCAGCTGGTCCAGAGGGCATAGCCATCTGACTGAACCCCGATCACCTCGATGTCCGGGCGCAAACCTTTCAGCGCTGAGGCGATACCGCCGATCAACCCTCCGCCTCCAACCGGCACCAGGACTCGGGCCAGATCCGGGAGGTCTTCCAGCAGCTCCAACCCGAGGCCGCCGTGACCCGCCATGACTTCGGGGTCGGCGAACGGATGGATGAACGATTCCGGCTCCGAGCTCCAACCCTCGGTGCGAAGCCATTCGAGCATGGCGTCTCGAGGCATGAGGATGGGGGTTGCGCCCCACCGCTGAACCCCTTCGATCTTCATGGGCGGCGCAGTGTCGTACATGACAACCCTGCACGGGACGCCCATCGTCCTGGCTGCGTAGGCGCAGGCCTGGGCGGCGTTGCCGGCGCTCACTGTGATCAGTCCGCGGTGCAGCTGGTCGGAGGGGATCTGAAGGGCGGCGGCGAAGAAGCCCCGCACCTTGAAGCTTCCTGTCGGTTGTAGGCATTCGAGCTTCAGCAGCGCCCCCTCGACCGGCACCATGGGCGTGCGCAGGACGTGCTCTCGCGCGCGAGTGGCCGCGGCGCGGACCCGATCGATGCTGATCACGACTGGGATAATCGTAGGGTGCCGATATACGAGTACCGGTGCGAGGAGTGCGGCAAGCGCTCAACGTCGCTGCTCCCGAGCTTTTCGTCTCCTGATCCTGTCTGCCCGCACTGCGGAAAGCCCGCGCTGCGCCGGTTGGTCTCGACATTCGCCACCGTCCACTCAGGCGATGGCGGCGGCGACGACGACTTTGGAGGCGGAGACGATTTTTCGGGCGGCGACGATTACGGGGGCGGTGAAGACTCCGGCGGCTACGGCGACGACGACTTTTAGCCTGTAGCCAAGACCTCGTTCGCAGCCTTGATCAGGTCTCTCGCGTGTGCGTCGTCGCGAGCGAAGATTCGGAACAGCGCCATGCGTACCGGCAAGCGCTTGAAGAGCTCCAGGACCCGACTCTGCTGGTACCGGTCCTCCAACGGCTCATAGATCAGGATGTCCGCCGTCTCGGTCATAGGGTTGAAAGCCCGTGACTCCTGGGCGGCCACGTCCACCTCGAACTCAATGCCTCGCAGGCCGGGGGGCAGCTTCTCCCGAAGGTGCGACGCGAACTGCTCGCGGGTGACGCTCAGCGCCCTGATCGGGATGTCCCGTGCATCGGCGAGCCCCTGGTAGATGAGCTTCCACTTGAGCTTACGCGCGACGACATCCGCCCACGCCTTGCCCAGCTCGCGGCGCTGCGAGTCTGCGTCGCCGTTCGCCCATCGATCCACCTCGGAGAGAAGGGACCATTCCGTGAGCGACCTATAGCGTTCCATCATCTCCAGCGGGTTGCCCCCCAGCACCAGGTCCAGCGTTGGCCGGAAGACCTCACGCAGCTGAAGATCTATCCGCCTCACCGTCCTGTGGAAGTAGACCTGGTGATACAGGTAAAGACGCGCGTTCAGGAACATGTAAAGCGCCTCGGCCCCATGCGCGTGGAGGGCCAGGCCCCTGGCGGACACGAACGAGTAGTGGATGATCCTCTGCACGTCGACCGGGCCCGCGGCAACGCCACATATATAGGAATCGCGAGGGACGTAATCCATGTTGTCGGCCGAGAACGCGCCAACCATGGCCGGCTTCAGAGCAGCAAGCCACGCTGGAGCTCGAAATCCGTCCAGCTCAGCTGATGAGATCAGGTAGGCCACCCAGCTTGGGTCGATGCGCTCTCCACGCTCGAAGTTCTCGCCGGGCGACGCCCCAAGGCCGCTGATGATCGGGCCCAGCCGGCCGGTGACGATGGCACGACCGATCACCTCGTGGTCAATCCCCCACGTGTCCAGGTAGTTCTCGTCAAAAAAATGTCCGAACGGACCGTGTCCCACGTCGTGCAGAAGGCCGGCGATGCGCATGGTCTCCTCCACCAACGCCGACGAGGGCGTTCCCTGGCAGCTCGAGCTGAGGGTCGGGTAGAGGTGGCGCGCCCACTCACCGGCCAGGTGCATGGCGCCAAGCGCATGCTGGAACCGCGAGTGCTCCGCGGTGGCGAACACCCACCACGCGCTCTGCAGCTGATGGATGCGGCGGAGGCGCTGCAGCCACGCGCTGTCGAGGAGGTCCTGCTCGGACGCTTCCCCCGGCACCCCGCCTGGACCGCCCTTCGTGATGCGAAGGTATCGGTAGATGGGGTCGCTGGACAGGTTGACGCGTGAGTACTCGAGCGGAGCGTCGGGCATCGACCGATTATCGCGGGGGAAGCGATGCCGATCGGCCTGACGGAAGGAATCGAGCTCTTCAACAGCGGCCGCTATTGGGAGGCGCACGAGGCCTGGGAGGGCGATTGGATGCCGGATCGCAGAGGACCGGATGCGGGCTTTTACAAAGGTCTGATCCAGGTCGCCGCCGGCTGCCTTCATTACACCCGCCGGAACCGGAGGGGGGCGGTCAACAAATGGCGGAGCGGCGCGGACTACCTGCGGCCGTATCTACCCGCGCACCGGGGGGTCCAGCTGGCGCCGCTCGTCGACGCCGTGGACCAGTACCTGAGCGCGATGACAGGGCCCACGTGGCCGGACCTGACGATGCCTGCCATCGACTACGAAAAGGACTACGAGTAAGGAGGGAAACGGCGGCCGGCCGCGGATTCGATGAGACCCCCGTGGCCAAGGCGAAGAAGGTCCCCGGCATCGGCGCGGCCGTACGCGAAAACGAACGGGAGCAGGAGATCGAGCGAGCTCGACCGGCCGAAGCCTGCGCAAGAAGCAACGCCGACAACCGCAGCGTCGCCGAGCCGGCCCAGCCACAGCATGCTGCCGGGGTGCATGGGCGCGCCGAGCTGGAGCAGCTGGCCCCCGGCGTCGGTGAGCTCTGCATAAGCCGGATCGAGCGGATCGATGGCCGAAGCGCCCGCGAACAGGACCAGCTGCGCTTCCAGCGCGATCGCCTCGGCATAGGCAGCGGCCACCGCCGCCGCGGTGCGCGCGACCTCGCGGACGCCAACCACCTCGGCGCCATACCAGCCGAGCTTCGCAGTGACCGCGGCGCGGAACAGCTCGCGGGCCTTTGGTTTCAGACGCTCGGTGGCGACCACAAACGTTCGAAGCGGCCGAAAGGGCAGAAGCTCGACCACAGGGCCGCTCGACCGGCATATCTGCTCGACCTCGGCGATCAGGTGGCCCGGCACCGCCACCGGGGTGACCTTGCAGCCGGCGACTTCTTCGCCTTCGGCCACCGCCTGCCCGTCCATGAGCGTGAAGACCGAGATGTAACCCAGGGCGTTGATGGCGTCCACGAGGTCCACCCGCACCCGCACGAGCCCCCGATGCCTGGCGATCAGCCGTGTCTGACTCTGCACGGGAGGTTGTGACTCGAGGCCAGGGCTCGACAACGCCACGGCCAACCGCTCGGCCGCAACGTCCTCATGCATGTCGCCTGCCTCCAGCTCGACGACGTGGACGTCCCCCGCCTGCTGGACACGCGCGAGGTGGTGCGCAGTCAGCACGGTTCCTTTGCGCAGGTCGGAACCGAGGTCGTGGACGAGCACGCGACCGACCACATCGTCCGCAGTCGCCCCCGATCCAAGTCGATGCGCTCTCATTAATTGCAGCTTAGTGTCCTGCTCCTGATCGGTTGAGCCCCCGGAGTGGGACACTCAGATTCGACTTGAGCGCCCCTCCCGCCATCCGGCTCTACAACACTTACTCCCGGACCAAGGAAGTCCTCACGCCGGTGACCGCCGGGATGGTGACGATGTACTCGTGCGGGCCCACCGTCTATCGGTACGTCCACATCGGCAACCTGCGGACGTTCATGCTCCCCGACCTTCTCTGCCGATCGCTCGATTACCTCGGGTACGAGACGCACCAGGTCATGAACATCACCGACGTCGGCCACCTGACCGATGACTCCTTCGACCGCGGAGAGGACAAGATGCTCGTCTCCGCGCGCCTCGAGAGCAAGACGCCGGAGGAGATCGCCGCCTACTACACGCAGGCGTTCATGGAAGATGCCGCGAGCGTGAACATCCGGCCGGCGGCCACCTACCCGCGCGCGACCCAGTACATCCCCCAGATGATCGACCTGATCGCGAAGCTGATCGAAAAAGGCCATGCATACGAGGTCGGCGGCACCGTTTACTACGACACCGCGAGCTTCGCCACCTATGGCAATCTCTCGCGAAACACCACCGACAAGCTGCTTGCGGGCGCCCGCGGCGAGGTCGATCCACGCAAGCGCCATCCTGGCGACTTCACCCTGTGGAAGGCGGCCGGCGAGCACCGACTCCAGGTCTGGCCCAGTCCCTGGGGACCGGGCTTCCCCGGCTGGCACATCGAATGCTCGGCGATGTCGATGTCGCTCCTCAGCGACCGGTTCGACATCCACACGGGGGGCGCCGACAACGTCTTTCCGCACCACGAGGCCGAGATCGCGCAGTCCGAGGGTGTGACAGGCCATCGCGTTGTGAGCTGCTGGATGCACGGGGGCCTGCTGTTGCTGGCCGGATCGAGGATGGCGAAGTCGGCGGGCAACTTCTTTCGTATCAAGGAGCTCGAGGAACAGGGCTTCGACCCGCTGGCGTTCCGCTATCTCGCGCTGCAGGCGAAGTACAGAACGAAGCTCAACTTCAGCACCGATGGGCTCGCCGGCGCGGACCGTGCGCTGCGTCAGGTGAGGGCGCGGCTCGCGGATTGGTCCGGCGACCATCGCACGGTTGACCCGCATGCCCCTGGCCTGGAGGACCGTTTTCGGTCCGCCATAGCCGACGACCTCGACTTGCCTGCGGCGATGGCCCTGGTCGCCGAGCTGGGCCATTCGCTTGCCGCGCCTGGCGCCAAGGCAGCCCTGCTGCGAAGCTGGGACCGCGTACTGGGATTGGACCTTGACCGAGCTGCTCCCAGCAGAGATCTGCCGGCCGGCGCTTCGGAATTGCTCGACGCGCGGGCAAAAGCGCGGTCGGCGAAGGACTTCGCGGCCTCGGACCGCCTGCGCGACAAGCTGGAGGCGATCGGCGTCACCGTCACCGACACCCCCGACGGTCAGCGCTGGAGGGCATAAAAAGCCCCCGGCGAGCGGGGAGGTTGACGGCGAACGTTTGTTCGTCTAACGTCGCTGGGGACAATGCTCTCCTTTCCTCCCTTCAACCCGGCTGACTTCCAGGGCGAGGTGACCCTCGACCATGTGATTCCAGCCACCGACGCTCGATTCGTCCCGCTCCCCGAAGACCTCCGGCCGGAGCTCGCAGCTACGCTCTCGCGGCGGGGCATCGAACGCCTCTACTCCCACCAGGCTGACGCGTACCGCGCGGTCCGCAGGGGCCGGCACCTGGTGGTGGTAACGCCCACTGCCAGCGGAAAGACGCTCTGTTACAACCTCCCGGTCCTTCAGCGCCTTTTGGAGCAGCCTGCCAGGCGGGCCCTGTACGTCTTCCCGACCAAGGCATTGGCGCAGGACCAGCTGGCGGAGCTCAGCGCCCTCAAACACGGCCTCCCCATCGACCTGCGCGTCGACACCTACGACGGAGACACTCCTCCGGGCCGGCGCACCGCAATCCGGGAAGGCGGGCACGTTGTGATGACCAATCCCGACATGCTTCATGCGGGCCTGCTCCCTCACCACACGCGGTGGCGCCGCCTTTTCTCGAGCCTCGATTTCATCGTCATCGACGAGCTGCACATGTACCGAGGCTTGTTTGGCAGCCAGGTGGCGAACGTGATCCGGCGCTTGAAGCGGATCTGTGCTTTTTACGGATCAGCCCCGACGTTCGTCTGCGCTTCGGCGACCATCGCCAATCCGCTCCAGCTCGCTCAGAAGCTGCTGGAGGAGGAGAACATCGAGCTGGTCCAGCGAAACGGCGCGCCGCGGGGCGAACGGCGCCTCGTCTTCTACAATCCGCCGCTGCTGAACCGCGAGATGGGTGTGCGTCGCAGCTCCATGCTCGAGGCGCGTCGCATCGCGGCGCCGTGGATCCGGACTGGGGTTCAGACGATTGTCTTCTGCCGCAGCCGCCTTCAGGTCGAGGTGATGCTCAGCTACCTCCGCCAGGACCTTGCGCCACGCCTCGATGCCTCGCAGCGCGTGCGCGGCTACCGCGCCGGCTACCTGCCTCTGCACCGGAGGGCGATCGAGGCGGGCCTTCGCAGCGGGGAGATAACCGGCGTCGTCAGCACCAACGCCCTCGAGCTGGGGATCGACATCGGCAGCCTGCAGACGGCGATCCTGGTCGGCTATCCGGGAACCATCGCCTCCACATGGCAGCAGCTCGGAAGGGCGGGCCGTCGCTCCGGCTCCGTAGGCGTGTTCGTCGCCTCCAGCTCACCGCTCGACCAGTTCATCGTCCGTCACCCCGAATACTTCCTCAGCGCCGACCCCGAGGAAGGGCTGATCGACCCCGACAATCTCCTCCTCCTGGCGGGGCACCTGCAAGCGGGCCTCTTCGAGCTGCCTTTCGAGGAGAAGGAGCGTCTCGGCCGCGCCGATGTGCGTGAGCTCCTTGTCCTGTTCGAGGAAGACGGTTCCGCATCGCGTTCGGCAGGTCGCTGGTTCTGGAGCCGGCAGGCATTCCCCGCGGATGAGATTCATCTCCGGCGCATCGCGGCCGACAACGTCGTGATCATCGACACCTCCCAGCCGAGACCCAGGGTCATCGGGGAGATGGACCAGTTCACGGCCCCGGTGCTGCTCCACGAAGAAGCCGTCTACCTGCACGAGGGGGCCCAGTACCACGTCGAGCGTCTCGACTGGGAAGAGAAGAAGGCCTACGTGCATCCCGTGGAGGTCGACTACTACACGGACGCGCTGGCCGCGGTGACAGTGCAGGTGCTGGACACGTTCTCGGGGCCGGAGCTGGATGGGCTGTCACGGAGCCACGGCGAGCTGAAGATCACCGCGCTCGCAAGCATGTTCAAGAAGATCCGCTTCCACACGCACGAGAACATCGGCTCGGGGCCGATCCACCTACCCGAGCAGACGCTGCACACCACCGGTTACTGGATCACCGTCGACGAGGAGCTGTGGCGCTCGCTCGGCAGAGAGACGTTGGAGGCGGGCCTACAGGGAATTGCGCATTCACTTCGACATGTCGCCAGCCTGCGACTCATGTGCGATCCACGCGACCTTGGCGCCGTCGCCGAGGTGCGCTCTGTGACGACGCAGCTGCCGACGGTGACCGTCTATGAGATGTACCCCGGCGGCGTCGGTTACTCGAGCCGCATGTTCGAGCTACATCACGAGCTGCTCGAGCACGCCGCTGCGCTCGTGCACGAGTGTCAGTGCCTCGCGGGATGTCCATCCTGCATCGGTCCGCTTCATCTCGTGGAAGGAGCCAAGGAGGCATGCAGCAGGCTGCTCTCCGCGAGCGCCTTACCCGTCTAGGCGCCCCGCCGCGCCCGCGGGCGCACCTCGAGCGTGCGCTGCCGCGCGGTTTCGAGGTCGTCTCGACGCCGTACGGCGATGCGGCCATGCGCCAGGACGTGATTCCGCTGCCGGCGCTCGAACCCGACCCTGGCTCCGTTGCGTACATCGATACCGAGACCACCGGCTTGAGCGGTGGCACGGGAACTTACGTGTTTGCGGCTGCGATCGCCCGCCCAATCGACTGCGGCCTGCGCATTGCTCAGCTGTTCTTGCCACAACCCGGAATGGAGCCTGCCTTGTTGTATGCGTTGCGCGAAGAGGTCGAGGCGGCGGATGCAGTCGCCACGTTCAACGGTGGTTCGTTCGATCTCCCCGTCCTCCGGACCCGATGGGTGATGGCGCGCATGCCGGGGGAATTCACAGAGATGCCTCACGTCGACCTGCTCACCCTGGTGCGCGCCCTGTACCGTCATCGTCTCGAGCGATGTAACCTTCGCTCGGTCGAGGAGCGGCTGCTCGGATATGAGCGCGAGGACCCGATCTCGAGCGCCCTCGTGCCGGATGCCTATTTCGAATACCTGCACCGCGGTTCCAGCCCGCTGCTCGAAGCAGCCCTCGAGCACAACCGGCTCGATGTGATCAGCCTCGTATATCTGCACTCCCGGCTGCTGCGCCGGCTGCGGGGCGGCGACGCCGGCATGGACGCGGCAGATTGGCTGGCCCTCGGCCGCCACCGTTACCGCCGCGGTGCCCGCGCCGACGGTTGGCGGGCGCTGCGGAACGCGACGAGCTTTGCCGAGGGCGAGGCGGCGGCCACGGCGGGACTCCTGATGGCCCGGCGCCTCATCAGGAGGGGATCCATGCTCGCCGCCGACAGCCTGCTCGGGTGGTTGGAGGCCAAAGCCTCCGACGACGTCAGGGTCGCCGTCGCGCGAGCGAGGCTGTTCGAATGGCGGAGGCGCGACCCACAGCTGGCGCTGGACGTGGTCGAGGCCGCCCAGGAGCGCATGCCCGAGCACGCATCGGCGCTAGAGTCTCGCCGGGTGCGGCTCCGGCGCAAGGTCGACAACCGCTTGCGCGACCGCCGGAAGGGAAAGATCTGGGGTGACCAGATCGAGGCTGCCATCTCGGATGGTTCGCCCTAGCGCCTCGACCAGTGCGGGGTCGAACTCGGAGCCCGCGCCCTCGGTGACCCGGTCGAGAGCAGCCACCGGCTCCATCCGGTCGCACGCCCGCCCGGCGGTCAGCGCCTCGTAGGCGTCGGCGGTGGCGATAATGCGCGCCCCAAGCGGGATCTTCTCTCCAACCAGGCCGTCCGGCTTGCCCTTGCCGTCCCACCGCTCGTGGTGCCCGCGGATGTAAGCCATGACCTCGGCCGGGAACTTGGCGCGGTGAACGATCTTCTCGCCCGCCTCCGCATGGCCGGGAACTTCGAAAACCTGCCCGGCGGTCAACGTCATATGGCCGACGTCGTGCAGGAAGGCGGCGGTTCGAAGGTTCTCCATCTGGTCCGCAGCCAGGGAAGAACGCCGGCCGATCGCGTCGGCGATGGTGGCGACGCGGCTCGAATGGCCCTGGCTGAGGGGGCTTCGATGGTCGACCGCGTGCGCGACCGCCACCACCACCTGCGGGCCCGTCTCCGCCATCATCGTGAACAGGCTCACGTCGTCCAGCTCGAGCTCGGTGACGAGCTGCGGGAACGTGCACACCCTGTCCTTCCCCCCGCTTGGCCAGGTAGAGTGCCTGATCCGCCGCCGCCACCAGCTCGACCGCAGTCAAAGCGTCATCGGGGTAGGTCGCTACCCCGATGCTGAACGTCAGGTGGTTGCCCGGTGTCGTGGTTATGGCTGCGGCGTGGACCGCATCCAGGATGCGGCGAGCGAGGTTCTGAGCTCCGCTCGCGGTGCTGTCAGTGACGATCAGGGCAAGCTCGTCTCCGCCGTAGCGGGCGACGAGGTCCTGAGTGCGTGCAATCGAGCGCACGATCCTGGCCCCCAGCTGGAGCACCAGGTCCCCATGCTGGTGGCCGACCTGGTCGTTCACCGACTTGAAATGATCGAAATCGACGAGGAGCACCGAGAAGGAAGAGGTTCGCCTCTCCGGCCGCGCGAACGCCGCCGCCAGCCGCCGCCGGAACTCGCGCGCGTTGGCAAGGCCGGTCATGCCGTCGGTGGTTGCCTCCCGGGTGCTGCGGTGGTAGCGGATCGCATTGGCGATCGGGACGGCAGAGCTGCCGGAGAGGGCCGCGACCGAGAACAGGTCCTGGTTGGTGAACGCCCCCTTGAGGCGGGTCAGGCTCAGCAAGGCGGTGACGCCATCGCCCGACGCGATCGGTATCAGGATCGACCGTCGATCCGGTCCAAACGCAGCCTCCCCTGTCCGGGCCACCTGGGCAAGCCTGTCTTCATCGAAGAACTCGGGCGCGGCGGCGATTGGATCTGCGTCGGGCCCGCTTGCAGCCACGTCGAAGCCCTCTTGCGACACCAGGACCAGGCTCCCGTGATCCGCGAGTGTCATCTGCACGGCGTGCTGGACCACGAGCCGGAACACGTCCTTGATGTCAGTGTCGCCGACCATCGCCATGCTGAGCTCGCGCAGTGAGTCCGCCTGGGCCGCTCGCTCCACCGCCTGGCGACGCTCTCGTTCGAGCTCGCGCGTCATATAGCCGGTTGCCAGGGCGACCACAAGAAAGAGGAAGACCTTGCCGATCGTGGCATTCGGGTCGGTGGTGAAGTTCTTCGGGGTGAAGCTGCCTCCGACGAACAGATAGATAAAGGAGATGACCAGCGCGGATATGACGCAGGCTGCGGCACCGAAACGTACGGCGTTGGTGATCACCGCCAGGAACAGGGCGAGGAAGAACGGGCTCGAGAAGCCATCCGACAGGTAGACCAACCCGGTGGCAAAGAAAATGTCCAGCGACATCGTGGTCAGGCTGAACTGCTTGCCAGGCTGGAGACCCTTGGCGAGGAGCACGTTCACGACAACGTTCATCACCGCCCACCCCGCGAGTAGGATGTCGACGGTTCCACGGGCCTCGGCGCTGGTCACCGTCGTGACGTTGTTCAACACCGCCAGCACGATCAAGAACAGCCACCTGAAGCTGACCGCAACGCGCTCGCCCACGCGACGGCGGTCGGCGTCGAACTTGTCGTCCATCGCCCGCGCCCTGATGTCCTGCCAGCGGCGAGGGTCGGCTCTCCCCGGCAGAGATTTGACCGCTCTGGCGCTCATCGCCGGCAGCTTCGGGACGGGATTCCCCGCTTCTGGGCCCCCCAGGGACCACTGGGACCGAACAGTGCGTTAGGGGCAGTGAAATGCTTCGTCAAGCCTCCGCGTCGGGCCAGATCGGAACCGGGGGCTCCCCCATACATTTCAAGTGCAATCAAACGGCTCGTGCGTCGTTTAGACAAGTTGTGATCGGGAGTAGGTTTGCGAAGGGCGTGCCATCGGGGTACTATCGCGCCTCGAACATGAGCAGGAGAGCGGCCGCCGGAACGACGAAGAGGTCGCGCGGCCAGGCCATGGTCGAGTTCGCGATTGTGGCCCCGATCCTCTTCTTTCTGGTACTCGGGATCTTCGAAAGTGGCCTCCTTCTCTTCGTCGTCGGGACGGCGCGGTTCGGAGCCGGGGAGATGGCTCGGCAGGAGTCGGAGTCCGGAAACGCCATCAACGCCGATTCCCTCTCCCTGGACGTCCTGCGCAAGACCGCCATCGGCACCACGACGCTGGCACAGGTCAACGAGGTGGACATCTACCGTCTGATCGAGCAGGCGAACGGCACACTGACCGTCGACGCCGCGCATTACAACCGTTACCAGTTGAACGGCACCCCCATCGGCGCCATCACATGGCCGTCGTCCACCCGCAACGTGACCAACGGCCAGAGCGACTTCCTGGGGGTCACCCTGAAATACCAGTACAACTGGAAGACGGGTGTCTTCTTATCCAGCAATTCACTTGTGCTCCAACAGACCTTCGAGATCCGCCTGGAACCTCAAACGTACTGATGGCAATCACCAGCCGGCGCAGCCAGCGAGGTCAATCCGTCGTGGAGTTCGTCATCGCGACTCCCGTGCTGATCCTCCTGCTTCTCGGCGCGTTCAACACCGGCGTCATGATCTCGGACAAGGTCATCGCAGGCGCGGCTTGCCGGCAGGGCGCCCGCCTCGCCGCCGAAATCGGCGGCCAGATCACCAACCCGCTGCTAACCATGAACCAGGTCGACCAGAACATCGTCAAGAACGTGATCGCGGTGGCGAGCGCAATGAACTACTCGACCTTGTCAACGATCACCATCTACGCGCCTTTGAACGCCGACGGTGACTTTCATCCGGGTGACTATTACAACCAGTACAACCCGGCCGGCACGCTCATCGCCGGAGGCAGCTTCACCTTGGCGAGGCGCATCCAGGTTCCCCCCGACGAAACGTCCATCGGGGTCAGGCTGGACTGGTCCTATGTTCCGCCTACCGGTTTCCAATCCTTCACCATCAATCTCAACGAGCACGCGGTGATGAAAGCCTCGCCGGTGCTGGTCTGACATGACGCGCGCGCAGATCCTCAGCCCGCGCAGCCAGGCCGGTCAGGCCATCGTCCTGATCGCCTTCATGATCATCGTGCTCTTTGGCGCGGTCGGCCTCGCTGTCGATGGTGGCATCGGCTACTACTACAACAACCAGGCGGAGAGGGCGGCGGCCGCAGCTGCCCTGTCAGGCGTGATCTTCATGCCGGGTCAGTTCACGTCTGCCCAGGCCGTCCCTTCCGGCAGTCGCAACGACGCCACCGACAGAGCGAAGGACGAAGCGCGGCGCAACGGTTTTGACTGGAACGATGTCGCCAACGGCGTCAGTGTCACGACCGCCGCGGTTGCCGGATTCGACAACAAGCTGTCTGTGACTGTGAGCCGCAACGCACCCGTCTTCTTCATGCAGATCTTCGGAATCACCACCTATCGGGTCTCGCGAACCGCGATCGCGACCTACCTGCCTCCGCTGTCGTTGGGACAGCCTGGCACCCAGGTGGGCTCGACCACGGCACAGCTGGGTAGCGGAGGCAACAACTTCTTCTTCATGCGCACCGAGGGCTACTCGACCCCCCGCAGCCAGGGAGACGCGTTCACGACGGATCCCGCCGGCAGCGGCGATGTCCACGCGATCAGCCGCGCGCAGGGCAGCGACCCTATCGGTGCGACGCTGCCTGACCGCGGCGGCTACAACTACCTGGTCAACCTGCCTAACGGCGGCTACATCAATGTCTACAACGCCATGTTCGGGCCGGACAACTGCACCAGCAATGCCACAGACGTCAACGGTGCATTCGTGTGCCCCAACGGGGGCGGCGCTCTTCCTGCCAGCGAGGCGTGGGCCGGCGCAGGGCCGATCTTCCACAACCACTGCGACAACCACATCAACGTGACGACCAAGTTGCTGGACGTGTGCTCCCCGGGAGCGGGTACCACCAGCTACTACCTGCACGAGGAGGACAGCCAGGACTTCTCCTCCTATGGCCCCACTCAGAGGAGTCTCTACTCAGCGATGGAGTACACCGTGGAGGCTGTTGCGACGCCCTTCATCCGAGCCAGCGACACGATCATCAGCCAGGTCATCGTCTATCCGATCGACGCCACCGGCTACAGCAAAGCCCCGACAGGCTGCCCCGCCGCCTGCGTCAAGACCAATGCCTACAACTCAATCAAGAACATAGGCACCTATATCAACCAGACGTATGACGCCGCCGGGAACCCGACCAACATGCTGACCTATCACTCATGGGTGGATGTCACCAACTACACCGGCACTTTGGACGGCGGCACATTCCAGCGCATCGTGACTCCGCCCAGCGGCCCGCTGCCCGCAGGCCAGTACCGGCTGCGCATCGACACCCTCGGGTACGACGGCTCGCTGCCGCCGCCCAACAGCAGCTGCACCGCCCCCTCACCGTTGTGCGGTGGCCAGGCCCACAAGGGCTATGCGGTTCGCGTGCTCGACGTGCCCGGGCAGGCCGCGGGCACGTGCACCGGTTGCGGCGTCGGCGCGTGGGACGACATGGCCATCTACAGCCCGATTCAGATCCTGGCCGGCGGCAGCTTCGACCTTCCGATCTTCAAGATCCCACCCGACTACGCGGGTCAGACCATCACCATCGACGTCTTCGACCCGGGTGACATCTCGGGAGGTGGCAACGTCGACCTGAAGGTGCTCGACAACACGAACACTCTGGTAACCGTGACCTCTCCCAAGGTGGTCAACGTCTGGGACGTGGGGACGTCCCGGTCGGCGGTGGGAGCCGCGGTCCCGTGCACCGGCACGGGCGGCCTGACCAACCCGCCAGTTCCATGTCTCGCCCAGACCGGCTTGCCACAATCGGCTCAGATCCGAGCGACCACGGGCGGCGCGGCCAACTTCAACGGCCACTGGGTCCGGTTCGAGGTTCCCGTCCCCTCGAGCTACGCTCCTGGCGCCAACCCGGCCAACTGGTGGTGGTCGCTGCGGTACCAGATCTCGACCAACGTGACCGCGACCGACACCGTGACCTTCGCGGTCGGCCTCAAGGGCAACCCGGCGCACCTGCTCATCAGCTAAGCCCGGCGAGGACTTGGCGGGAACTCACCCCAGTCTTCTTCTTCCTTGCTCTTGAGCTCTCCTCGGCCCTGCTCAGGGAGCGGACGTACCTGGTAACCGAGGGCGCGGAGAGCTTCATCGATCCACTGGAGAGCCATCTCCTCGGTGTTCGACCACACCGCCGGGGAAGCACCGGTGGCGCCGGCGTCGATGACGATACGGCCGGCGACGCGCAGCAACCGACGCGCCAGCGGGGACGCTTCAGGAACGCTGAGCTCCATTCCTTCGAGTGCGCGCGAAAGCATGAAGCAAGCGGCGTTGAACGTCTCCGCGTCGATCGCTTCCCCTCGCGCGAGCCGCTCGGCGACGCCTGCCCGGAGATCAGCGGGATCCATGGCGGGTATTATTGTTGGCCCGAGGTTGGGATGTGGACCTGAACGAACCTGTATTGCTTACGCCGGAGGGCCTGGAGAAGCTCAAACGCGACCTGGAGGTCGCGTTGAAGCGCCGCGCCGAGGCCGGCGAACGGCTCAAAGAGGCTTTTCAGCCCGGTGACATCGAGGACAACCCCGAGTACGAGCAGGCGAAGGAGGAGGTCGGGCTCCTCGACAGCCGCATCTACGAGCTGCAGGAGATGATCGGGAGGGCCGAGATCATCAAAGAATCGCACTCCAGCGTGGCCGGCCCGGGCTCGACCATCGACGTCGTCGACACCGACGGCGCGTCGGAGACTTACCACCTGGTCGGAGCGGTGGAGAGCGATCCCTCGGCAGGTCGAATCTCCGTCGAGTCTCCCGTCGGCCGCGCCCTCGTGGGCAGGAAGAAGGGCGACAAGATCACTGTCAGCGTGCCCTCGGGCACGCTCACGCTTACCGTCAAAGCGGTCAAGTAGCCACTCGGTGTCCGAAGGGACATCGGACGTGGGGACCACGTCCCGAGAGCTGAACCCCGAGGCGATCGCCGACCGCACCACCGTCGGCGTCTTCTTCCGCCAGGCAGCTCTCCTGAGTGAGCGCCCACTGGTCCATTACCCGACCAGCGAGGGCTGGAAGGTCGCGACCTGGGCCGAAATGAGAGCCAGCATCCTGGCCGTTGCATCGGCCCTCGTCGACGCTGACGTCAAGGCCGGCGACCACGTCATCCTGCTGGGACCGAACAGCCTCGAGTGGCTGTACTGCGACTTCGGCATCCAGGCCGCGGGCGCGATTGCGGTACCGATCTACGCGGGGACCGTGCCGGAGGTCGCTCAGACAATCGCAGCCAACTGCGAGGCAGTGATCGCGATCGTGTCCGACGCAATGATGGCGGGCAAGCTGAAGACCGGCCGCAGGTTGCGAAGAATCGTTCAGATGGACGTCGATGTTGCGCAATGGGTGGCCCAACCGCCGCAGCACCTGCACGAGGTCCTGGCGCGGCTGGAGCTGATTCGTCCTGATGACGTCTGCACCATCGTGTACACGTCAGGCACAACCGGTGACCCCAAGGGAGCGGAGCTTGCCCACCGGAACCTGGTCGACATCACGCGGGCGGTTTTCAAGGTCCACCCTCTGAGCCCGAGCGACACCACCCTGTCGTGGCTTCCCTACTCGCACGTCTTCGAGCGAATCAACGGCATTTTCACGATGCTCGCTCTCGGCGGGCAGGTGTGGCTCTCGCGAGGCGTCGAGCACCTCACGGGCGATCTTGCCGACGTGCAGCCCACCATCCTGCTGAGCGTTCCGCGCGTGTACGAGAAGATGCACACCGCGGTCATGGCTCGTGTGAAAGAGGCGCCACGAATCCGCCGCGGACTCTTCGGATGGGCGGTAGGCGTAGGCACTCGTTTCTCACATGAGTCGCATCCCGGACCGATCCTCGGCGCCCAGCACAGGCTGGCTCAACGACTGGTGCTCAGGCCGCTGCGCCATCGGTTGTTTGGAGGCAAGCTGCGGTTCGTCATCAGCGGAGGCGCGGCGCTGGCTCGGGAGATCGAAGAGTTCTTCTGGGCGATCGGCGTTCCCATCCTCAACGGATGGGGCATGACGGAGACCTCGTCAGGCGCGTGCTCCAACACGCTCACTCAGCATCGTTTTCTGACCGTCGGCAAGCCATTTCCGGGGGTCGAGCTGAAGATCGCCGAGGACGGCGAGATCCTGGTCAACAGCCCGGGCAACATGCTCGGCTATCACAACAATCCGCCGGCGACAGCGGAGACGCTGGACCACGGCTGGATTCGAACCGGGGACATCGGCGAGCTGGACGCCGACGGCTTCCTGAAGATCACTGATCGAAAGAAGGATCTGATCAAAACCGCGGGCGGGAAGTACGTGGCGCCCCAGCAGCTCGAGTTCGAGATTCAGCGCAACGACCTGGTCGAGCAGGCGGTCGTCATCGGAGAGAGCAGGCCTTACGTCACAGCGCTGATCGTCCCCGACTGGAGCGAGGTCAACAAGAGGGTGCCGGGGCGGCCTGAGGACCTGGTCGACGACCAACGCGTCACCGCCCTGATCGACGCCGGCGTCGACGCTCTCAACCAGCACCTTGGCAGCTGGGAGGCGATCAAGCGCTTCACCCTCCTGCCACGCGCATTCACCGAAGAGGCCGGCGAGATCACCCCGACTCTGAAGATCAAGCGCAAGGTGATCGCCCAGCGTTACGCCTCACAGATCGACTCCATGTACAAGGACGCGAGGAAGAACCCGGGCGGTCCTGCTCCCGCGTAATCTGGGGTCATGGCAGGGCCCACCGACATGTCCGAGCTCCACCTTGCGCTCGATCGCCTGCGCCCCCAGGTGTGCCACTGCGGCCTGAAAGGCGAGTGCCTTGGCTGCAAGGGCATCGAGATGGTTCGCGCTCAAGCCGAGGCCGTCATCGCCGCCGCAAGCCAGCCCATCCTCATCCAGGTCGCTCAAGAGGCGGCCATGAAGGATATGGCGACACGCTTCCAAGGGATGACGGAACGTCTCCTGAGCGACCCTGAGATTCGCCGTACAGCGGAGGACATGCAGCAGAAGCTGATGTCCGATCCCGACACACGGGAGCTTCTCGAGGAGCTGATGCGTCGGCTCGGAGGCGTCGGCGGGCTGGACGATCCCCACCCGGAGCGGGGAAACTGAAGCTGCGGCCGGGTGTCCCCGGCCGTGATGGCCTTGGCGGCGAGGGTGGCCGCTAGGTCGTCGAGCCGGCCGGCGTTGGCGTGGCTGTGGGGTTGCCCCCGTGCATCGGTTTGGTCCAGTAGGGGATGGGACCGGTCTGCAGCCGGTCGATCATCGACTTCTCCTGTGTTGACGTCAGCTGGTTGGCGGCCACAGCTTTGTCCAGGAGGCGGGTGAGACTTGCGATCAATCGCGAGCGGAACGCGGATTCGGTGACCGCCGGCTGCTGAGCGGCGGCGATCTGCGAGAGCGTCATGCCCTGGGCGAGGTCTGTCTTGAGCGCGGTGTCGGTGATCCCCAGAGCGGAGGCGGCGGCGCTCAACAGCGCCTGCTTGTAGGCCGCAAGCTTGGTCCCTCCAGCCGGGACCTTGAGCTTGTCCGCAATTGCGCAGGGCGCCTGGCCGGCGAGCCGCAGCTTGAGGGTGTCAGCCTGCTTCTGGTTGAGCTTCCCATTCTTGACCTCGTCCGCGAGGGTTTGCGCGATCGCTTTCTGGAAGGCGGCGTTGACGGCAGCCTGGGTCGTATTGAGGTCTGCCGAGAAGTACGAGACGAACTCGCTGCACAACGCCGAGACCTGGCCGCCCTTCTGGTCCAGCGATGCGACGTTCCCGCTGGTCGGCTGGGAGGAATGGGTCAGGAAGGGGAGGTTGTAGCCCGCGGCGGAGGCCGTGACCAGGACTGCCGCGCCGGAGACGGCAGCGGCCCCGGCCGCCAGGCCGGCGATTCGTAGAACGCGCGGGTTCGGGAGTTTGAGGTTCACGGTTTCAACTACACAGGAGAGGCCCTCGACTTTCCTCAATTGGGCGTCAAAGTTTTGTAAGTCCGGCCCGTTCGGCCGTGGGCTTATATTCGGATCGTGGAAGCGCCTCCAAAGGTCGGGTGGACCGGCCGGCACGCGGTCGAGCTCTACGTGCGCACCTACACCACGATGCTGCAGAGCTCCGGCGACATCAAGGTCGAATCCCTCGTGCAGGCCCATCTGGGCATGGGCTCTGTCCTCCACCCGCTTGCCGCCGAGCCCCAAACCGACATGGGGGCGCTCCTGTATGCCGTCCGGAGGCTTCCCGAGGCCATCAGCCGATGCCGCCACGTCGTCATGGGCCAGAGCCCCCAGGGCTTCAAGGCGGTGCTCGGAGCTGACATTCTCAGCTGGCAGGCTGTCAAGGCTCCCGCGCGCCGGCGCCGCTGGTACCAGGACGGGACGACCCTGGCCGTGCTGATCGCCTCAACGTCCGATATCGACGATCTGGTGCCGACGCTGGTGGCTTATCAGATCGAGTGGAACAAGCTGCACAACTCGCTGCAGGACGTCGGGCTCGATGACGAGCAGGCCCGGGCGGCTGCCGGCGCTACCGACGACGACTGGCGACGGCTGCACGAGGCATGGGGCAAGAGCTTCGACGAGACCCTTGCGGCAATCAAGCGCGAGGAGTGCAGGATCGTCCTCCGTCTGGTCGGCGGAAGCCATCTCGGTTACGCACGAAACGCGAGCAGGTGGTGGCTTCCAATCGCTGCGGCCATGGATGAGATGGGCGTGCGCGACGCACCGATTTACTTCGTCTCGTCCAACGCGCACAGCCTCATCAACGTGCTCACGAGCGTCGCACGGCAGTTCGACACCGAGATACGCGACTTCATTCATCGAAACCATCCCGAGCTGGACGAGGAGCGGCGCAAGCTCGAGGCGGGCCACAGCCGTGCATCACCCGACAACTGGCTTTACTACAGCGCACGCCAGCTGTTCGATCTCCATCCGGACCGGGAGCGCCAGCGCCAGCGGCGGGCCGAGATGGAGGCGGCCAACGGCGTCAGGCACATCGCGGCACGAGGAACCGGAGTCGACTCGGCGGCGCAGGTATTCAAGCTTTCGCAGCTCGACCCGGCATCCATCGATGCCAGGGTCGGACGCGTGGACGAGAAGAAGCTCAAAGCCTCAGGAGCGTGCATCCTCAACGTCGACTACCCCCTGGGCATGGCCGCGTATCACATCCTTCGGCAGGTGGCCGAGCAAGCAGCGTGGGTGGCTGGGGTCTACGTGCTCGGTAAAGCGGCGACCCTCAACGCGGACGTCGGCGACGTGATGATCCCCAACGTCGTCCATAACGAGCACTCGGACAACACATACTGGCTGGACAACTGCTTCGCCGCCGGTGACGTGCAGCCGAACCTCGTCTACGGCTCGGCGCTCGACAACCAGCGTGCTGTGGCCGTGCGCGGCACCTTTCTCCAGAACCGCGACTATCTCGAGTTCTACTACCAGGGGCGTTACACGATCGTGGAGATGGAGGCCGGGCCGTACCTGGACGCCTGCTACGAGATCGCCCAGCCCGGGCGTTATCCGATCGGCGAGAGCGTTAACATGGCCCGCCTCAACTTCGACCTTGGCATCGTCCATTACGCATCAGACACGCCGTACACGCAGGCCAGGACGCTGGGGGCGCGCGGTCTCAGCTACCGAGGCATGGACTCGACATACGCGTCGGCTATCGCGGTCGCGAGGCGGATCCTTCAGCGGGAGGACGTGCTGCTGAGCTGACGACCAGGACCTGGTCGTGGGGGTGGTTGTGCTCGCCCGCGCCGTGATTTATCTCGCCGCATGGGTGGCAGCTCTCGATCTGAATCGTCGTGTGGCCGATCGCGAAGCGGCTGCACAGCCTGGTCTCCAGGTCGCGGACCACGTGCTCGGCGTCCCCGAGGGGGCAATCGTCGATGACCACGTGGACGCTGAGCGCCATCTCATCGGATGACAGTGCCCACACGTGAAGGTCGTGCATGCCGCTAATCGCCTTCGTGCCGGTGATCTCACTCGTCACAGCGGCGAGGCTGATCTCGCGGGGCGTGCCTTCGAGCAGAAGGTTCACCGTCTCGCGCACGATCCTCCACGCGCCGTAGGCGATGAGGATTGCGATGGCGAGGGAGAGCAGAGGGTCGATTGGCAGCCAGCCGGTCAGCAGGATGGCGGCGCCAGCCAGCACCACGCCCACGGATGCGGCCAGGTCGCCGACCACGTGCACAAGAGCCGCGCGCAGGTTCAGGTTGTGGGTCTCGCGCCGGAGCCCAAGCACTATGAAAGAGTTGATCGCCACGCCGACCAGAGCGGCGGCGATGACGATTCCGCCCGCCACCGGTTCCGGGTTCGCCAGCCGGCGGACGGCCTCGAACCCGATGGCGATGACGATCACGATCAGGGTGACCGCATTGGCGAGTGCGGCGAGGATCCCCATCCGGTGGTAGCCGTAGCTCCGGCGCTGGTCGGCGGGCCGCCTGGCCTGGGCCACCGCAAACCAGGCAAGGCCGAGGGCGAATACATCGGTCAGCACGTGCCCGGCGTCGGAAAGCAGGGCGAGCGAGTGCGATGCCAGGCCGCCAGCGACCTCCACAGCCAGGATCACGCAGGTGAGCGCGAGCGCCCATTTCAGAGGGGAGCTGCGATCTCTCATGGGGTCCATGGACTCACTTTACCCATCTGGGACAAGCGCAATTGCCACCACATGGGAACATCCGAATTGCCCGCTCCGGGGCGCCCTCAGGCGCTGCCAACCGTCGCGGCCCTCCACCAGTCACCGCCGTGCTCCAGGTAGGCCAGCAGCATGCCGTGGCGCAGGCCCTGGTGGCTGATGTGGAGCACTGCAAGGCCGTACCAGTCCAGGAGCAGGAGGAGCACCTCGACGCCTGCCCGCATCGCCTTGACCCGTGTGGCCGGCAGCTGGAGCCTCCCGGCCACATCGACCGCCCGACCGGCGTCGAGCCGGCTATCGCACGTGAGGAGGTCGGCGGTGGTGAGCACAGTGGGCGGGTTGCGCGTGGTGAGCACCTGGGGTAGGTTGGCAGCGGTCCCGCCGGTGGCCACGAGTCGATCGACATCGGCATCGGGCGCGTGGGTGAGCTCGCGCAGCGCCGCCTTTCGCATCCGTGCACGCTCCTCGGGCTTTGGCGGGTCAGAGAGGTACGTGCTGGCGAGGACACCGGACCCAATGGGCAACGTCGCGAAACGAACCATCTTGCGGTTGTGACCGATCGCCACCTCGGTGGAGCCTCCGCCGAGATCGACCATCACCCAGTACCGCCTGGCTGCATGATGTGAAGCCACGCCCAGGAAGCTCAGCTCAGCCTCTCGGTCGGCCGCGATGATGCGCACCGGCACGCCGATCGCCTCTCCCGCCGCGCGAACAAAGGCCTCTCGGTCGGAGGCCTGCCGGACAGCTTCCGTCGCGCCGGCGATCAGCAGCTCGAAGTTGTGCGTGCGGGCCTGGTCGACCACGGCCTGGAGCGCTCGAATCGCAGGCTTGGCGCGAGTCCCGATTGCGCCCGTGCGAGCGACGTGGGCGCCCAGCTCCGGCATCTCGACGTAATGCGCCACATCTTCGAGCCGGCCGCGAACCACATCCGCCACAAGGACATGGACCGTGTTGCTGCCGATGTCGACCGCTGCCAACCGCATCGCACAGCCACTCTAGAATCTCCGTGAGTGCCGGACATGCAAAAGGTACGGAGGGAGCGCGACTCCATGGGTGAGGTGGAGCTTCCCGCAGACGCCTACTACGGCGCTTCCACGCAGCGCGCCGTTCTCAACTTTCCCATCTCCGGCCAGCCCTTCCCGCGGCGCTTCATCCGGGCGCTGGGCATGGTGAAGAAGGCCGCCGCCCAGACCAACCAGGACCTCGGTCTGCTTTCAAGAAGGCGCGCGCGGGCGATCACAGCCGCCGCGCAGGAGGTCATCGACGGCAAGCTCGACGACCAGTTCCCGATCGACATCTACCAGACAGGTTCAGGCACCTCGACCAACACCAACGCCAACGAGGTGATCGCCAACCGTGCCATCGAGATCCTTGGTGCCGCGCGCGGCTCCAAAACCATTCACCCCAACGACCACGTGAACCTGTGCCAATCCTCGAATGACGTCATACCGACGGCGATTCAGATCGCATGCGCGATGGCGATCGCCGCGGAGCTCATCCCGTCGCTCCGCGTGCTGCAAAAATCGTTGGAGGCGAAGAGCGCGGAGCTCTGGCCGGTGATCAAGACCGGCCGCACCCACCTTCAGGACGCCACGCCGATCCGAATGGGGCAGGAGTTCAAAGGCTACGCGGGCCAGGTGGAGGAATCGATTCGCCGGGCACAGGCCGCTGTGGACGAGCTGTGTAAGGTTCCGCTCGGCGGCACTGCGGTCGGCACGGGCCTCAACTCCCATCCGCAATACTCCCGCCTGACATGTGCGCGCCTCGCCGCGATGACCGGCGTCCGCGTACGCGAGGCGCGAAACCATTTCCACGCGCAATCAACCCTGGATGTCCTGGTCGCCGCGCACGGTGCGATGCGTGCCATCGCCACCAGCCTCTGGAAGATCGGCTCCGATATCAGGCTCATGGGCTCAGGTCCGATCGCCGGGCTCGGCGAGCTGCGGCTGCCGGAAACTCAGCCCGGTTCGAGCATCATGCCTGGCAAGGTCAACCCCGTGATCATCGAGTCGCTGACCATGGTGATCGCCCGGGTGTTCGGGAACGACGTCACAGTCGCCATGTGCGGGCAGTCGGGAAGCCTGTTCGAGCTGAACGTCATGATGCCGGTGGCAGGCGTCGCCGCGCTGGAGTCGATCACGTTGCTCGCAGCCTCGGCCAGCAACCTCTCTCAACGTTGCATCGGCGGACTGCAAGCCACCGATCGCGGACCCGAGCTGGTGGAGCGCAGCCCGATGCTCGCGACGGCTTTGAACCCTCTCATCGGCTACGACGAGGCGGCCAAGATCGCGAAGGAGTCGATGCGCACCGGCCGCTCGATACGGGAGCTGGCCCGCGCGAAGGGCATACCCGAAGCCGCTCTCGATAAGCTCCTCGACCTCGGGAAGATGACCAAGCCGGGCCTCGAAGGCCCGGGCGGGGGCGGTTAGGCGCGGACGGATGGTGAGCGACCTCAAGCTCGAGGTCAAAAGTGGCGTCGCGACGCTGTCCATCGACCGGCCGGGCGCGCGCAACGCTCTCGCACTTCGAACGATGGCCGAGCTCGATGTCGCCCTCGATACGGTGCTGCGAGAGCGTACGCGGGTTCTGGTGATCCGAGGCGCCGGCGACAAAGCCTTCTGTGCGGGAGGTGACATCAAGGAGCTCGATCAGATGCGGTCGGAGGTGGACGCGGCCGCCATGGCGCGCCAGATGCGGGCGACGCTCGACCGAATACCCCAGCTGGCCATACCGGTCATCGCCGGGCTCAACGGCGACGCGTTGGGCGGAGGTGCAGAGCTCGCACTCGCCTGCGATTTTCGAATCGCCGCCTCGCACGCCCGCATCGGATTCACTCAGATCACGCTGGGACTCATGCCGGCTTGGGGCTCGCCTGAGCGACTCGCCTCGCTGGTCGGTCGCGGCCGTGCCTTGAGCATGCTGTTGGGCGGCCACACGATGCAAGCGGCGGAGGCGGAGGCGCTCGGCCTGATCGACCTGGTGGTGCCGAGCGCGATGTTCGACCAACGGCTAAACGAGGTGGCTCGTGGCATCGCGGCCGCACCGACCGACGCCGTCGCAGGTATCAAGAGCGCGGTCAACGCGGTTCGCCCGCACCGAAACCCGGAGCTGGCCGACGTGAACGTCGAGTCGTTCGCCCGGACATGGGCAAACCCTGCTCACTGGAAAGCGGTCGAGAAGATGGAGAAGCGGCGCCGAGATAAGCGATGAGGTCCGCCCACGTTCCGAATCCGCTGCTTCGGTTTCGCCTGCCCGGCGTGTTGCTGCTCGCTGTGATCGCTTGCGGGATCACCGGCTACGCGCTGATCGAAAGATGGAGCTTGCTCGACTCTTTCTACATGACGATCATCACGATCAGCACGGTCGGCTACACGGAGGTGCATCCGCAGTCCACCGCCGGGCGGCTCTTCACATCGGCGCTGATCGTGGTCGGTGTGGGTACGATGCTCTTTGGCTTTGGCGTGTTCGCGGAGGCCCTGACCGAAAACAACTTCGGCACCTACAGGAGACAGCGGCAGTTGGAACGCCGGCTCGACCACCTTCGCGACCACTTCATCATCTGCGGCTACGGACGCATCGGGACGCAAATCGCCATCGAGTTCGATGAGCACAGGGTCCCCTATGCGGTGGTCGAGCAAAACCCCGAGGCATTAGAGCGCCTTCACAACGAGGACCGCCTTCACATCGAGGGTGACGCGGCGAGCGAGGAGATCCTCAAGCAGGCCGGGATTGAGCGTGCGCGCGGACTGATCTCAGCTGTGGACTCCGACGAACGCTCGGTTTACATCACGCTCGCCGCCAGGGCGCTGAACCCCTCTCTGTTCATCATCTCCCGTGCGGGGCGACCGGATTCTTCGCGGCGACTCGAGCTTGCGGGTGCCAACCGCGTGATCTCTCCGTACCGGATGGCCGGCCATCGCATGGCCGAGCTGGCCGTTCATCCCGCGCTGGTCGACGTGCTCGACACGCTGCACCACGGAGGATCGGAGATCGGCGTGGAGGAGATCCTCGTCGGCCCGACCACTGCGGCGCTGGGCAAATCCCTCGACGAGGCGGGGCTGCTCGACCCCTCGGGCGCGAAGGTGCTGGCGCTGCGGCGCCGAGATGGAACGCTGCATCCAAATCCCGCAGGAGACATCCGTCTCGAAGAAGGCGACCTGGTGATCGCGCTCGGTACCGAGACCCAGCTGGTTGCCACCGCCGCGATGCTCAGGTAGCGCAGCCACCGGGGCGAGGTCAGGTTCGAAGCGGACCCGCGACGGGCGAGCACCGCCACGGTAGACGCCGGGGGCGAAATCTTGGCGTCTTAGAGTTCCATGCATGAAAGCGCTTGGGCGCAGGCCGGAGCTCGTTGCCCTGGTCTCGGTCTTCATCGGCGTCGCCCTGGTGGTGGGCAAGCTCGTCGTCGGCTTGCTGACCGGAAGCCTCGGCATCCTGAGCGAGGCCGCCCACTCGATCCTGGACGTGATCGCAAGCGTGTTCGCGCTGCTGGCCGTGCGCACTGCGCGCAAGCCCGCCGACAGCGAGCATCCCTACGGCCACGGTCGAGCCGAGAACGTCGCCGCATTCGCGGAGGGAGTGCTTCTCATGATCACCGCCGCGGGCATCGCTTTCGAAGCGGTGCACCGCCTCACGTCAAACAATGCGGGTGCAGTCAACCCCGCCGGCTACGCGTTCGCGCTGCTGATCGCGACGCTGATCATCGAGGCAGGTCGCGCGGGGGTCCTGCGCGGGGTCGGCCGCGCGGCGGACAGCGAGGCACTGCAAGCGGACGCCACCAACCGGCTCGCAGACGTCCTCGCCACGATCGGCGTCCTGGCCGGGCTGGTCGGCGTGCGGCTGGGTTTCGCCTGGGCGGACTCCGTGGCCGCGCTGCTGGTCGCCGGAATCATCGCGCGCGCCGCGGCGATGGTCGCATGGCGCTCAGGCGACATCCTCATGGACCGCGCTCCCGCAGGGGCTGAGAAACAGCTGCGAACTGCGATCCAGGCCATCCCGGGGGTGCGCGAGGTGCGGTCCGTGCGCGTGAGGCGGTCCGGGCCCAACCTGCTCGGCGACGCGAGCATCGCCACCGCCCGGATGCTTTCACTCGAGGCTGCGGGACGCCTGGTCGACGAGGTCAAGCGCATGGCGACGGCGGCCCTGCCTTCCCTCGAGCTGACCGTGGTGGTGGAAGGCCAGACTCGGCCGAGCGATCTCGTGGAGCGGGTTCACGCGGCCGCGGCCCGCACCGGAGGCGTTCGAGACCTTCACAACGTGACAGTCGAGCGTGAGAGCGATGGCTCCCTCCATCTGACGATGCACGCCAAGCTGGCCGGGGATATGACCCTTGCCGCGGCATCGCTCGCCAGCGCCGAGCTGGAACGCGCCCTGCGACTGGAGCTCCCGGACGCGACGCGGGTCGATATACATCTCGAGCCGATGGAGCCCCACGTCGTCAGCGGCGAAGACGTGACCAGCCGGCGTGCCCAGCTGGCGGCACGGATGCGTGAGGTGGTCGAAGCTCACCCGGAGGTGCGACGGTGCGTCGACGTCGAGCTGAGCGATCGCCACCACCGCATCTACGCCCACGTGGTGGCGGAGCTCGACGGCCAGGTCAGCCTGGAGCACGCCCACCAGGTCGAAACGGAGCTCGAGGAGCAGATCCGGCGCGCGCTGCCCGAGGTGCATGAGGTGGTGGCACGGGCGATCGCCTGAGGCCGGGCCGTCCGGCGGACATGCCGCGAGTGCTGGAGCTGTGGCGGGATGAGATGCATGCCGGCAAGCGCGATTGCGTTCCCCCCGAGACACACCTTCGCAGGATGATCGCCGGCTTCGACTGGGAGGCACGATCGCGAGTCGTTGAAGGGGCGGAAGGAAGACTCGACGGAGCGGTTCTGGTCTCCAACCGAGCCACGCCCCTGGGAACGGTCGCCGCCCTCGAGGTGTCGGCGCCTCCCGACCGCGCGGAGGTTCTGCACGAGCTCACACGCTGGGGACTGGGGCTCTCCCGTGCCGCCGGCGCCGTCGCCGCCCAGGTTTGGCGCGGACGCGGGCACACCGACGGACTCGACGGGTTGGGCATGAAGCTTGTCCGGCCCTGGTGGCGCATGGATCGAAGCCTTGAGACCCTGCCGGCCGGATATCCGCCGGTCGCGGGATACGCGCTGATCAACACCAGAACCATTCCGGCCGGTACGTGGGCGGAGGTCCACAACCTCGCCTTTGCCGACCATTGGCGCTTTTCACCGAGGACACCCGACGAGCTGGTGGCCGGCCGCCCGCCGGGGCTGTGCCTGATGGCCGGCGCGAGCGGCGGATCGCCCGCGGCGCTGACCCTGTGCCAGGTCGAGTCGTACAACCCGGACCTCCGGCCACAGCCGGTCGGTGTCATCAGCTCCGTCGGCACGCTTCCCGACCACCGGCGACGGGGATTGGCCGCCTGGCTGGTGGCTGAGTCACTGCTCCGGCTTCAACAGCTGGGTGCTCGCCACGCGTCCCTCTACGTCGACGGCTGGAACCCAAGCCGCGCCTTCGATGCATACAGCAAGCTGGGCTTCGAGGTGGCATTTGAGACCGAGGTCTGGGAAGCTACCTTTTAGTGAGGACTGGGTCTGTGCTGGCGGCGATGGTGGTCTTGGTGGCGACGATTGCCTGCGGAACTGTCCAAACGACCCCTCCGGCTCGTGCCGGAAACAAGATCGCCCCCCCACCCGACCCCCTTGCCGTGGCGATCGACAGGGCCACGCGCCTCGGACCTGCCGGACCCGGAACCGAGGTATATCTGAACCTCGGCCTCAGAGTCCGCCAACCCGACCTGCTCGCTTCGCTCCTCGCCGCGGGGCAGACCGTGAGCGCGGCCGAGTATGCAGCCGATTTCGGCCCCGCTCCGGCATCAGCCCAGAGCGCCGTCGCATCGCTCGTCGCGCAGGGTTTTCACGCCACGTGGCGACCCGGCTCGAGCCTCATCGCAGCCGACGGACCGGCGCCGGCGGCGGCGAGGCTCCTCCGCGTCGACATCGAGAACTATCGCCTTCCAGACGGCACAACCTTCTATGCGTCACTCGACACGCCGCTCATTCCGTCGCAGCTGGCGACCGTCGTGATCACGGTCACCGGGCTCGACAGCTACCGGAAGGCGCGAACGTTTGCGGTGCGCCCAGGTGGCCTGACGGCGACCGACGTCCTGGCCTTCTACAACATCAAAGCGCTGCGCGATCGCGGGCTCGACGGGTCGGGCCAGACCATCGTCCTGCCGGAGATCGACAACCTTCCCAACCTCAACGACCTGAACCTGTTCGCCACCAAATATGGGTTGCCGCCGTTCGACCCCCTGCTGACCATCAAGAGGGATCCCAGCTGGGGCAACCCGCAGAAGCCACAGGGCGAGACTGTGCTCGACCTCGAGATCATCCACGAGGTCGCTCCCAACGCAAAGCTCGTGATTTACCTCTCCGCCCCGGACTTTTCGCATGGTGACCGGGCTTTTGACCAGATGGTTACCGACCACCTCGGCTCGATCATCTCCGAAAGCCTCGGCGCTTGCGAGGGGGATGTGCCGAGCGGACATCGCGACATCTACGCGAGCATCGAGGACCGCGCTGTTGCCCAGGGGATGTCTCATTTCGTCGCCGCCGGCGACAGCGGCGCATACACGTGCGGCGAGAACAATCCTCCGGCGGGCAGCTTCCCCTCGACGCTCCCCACCGTTACCGCCGTGGGTGGGACGAGCGTCTTCGAATCGGTCCAGGGTACGTATTTCAAAGAGCTCGCCTGGGGCGCTCCGATCGACCAGAGCGGAACCGGCGGCGGCCCAAGCCTGTTCTACCCGGTCCCGACCTACCAGAAGAGCATCGCGCAGGCGGCCGGCCACGGAATGCGGCAGGTTCCCGACGTCGCCGCCGCTGCTGACCCGAACACCGGGTTCCACATCATCTTCCAGGGACAGGCCGGCCAGGTTGGCGGCACCTCGGCAGCGACCCCGCTGTGGGCGGCCACGATTGCGCTGATCAACCAGGACCTCAAGAAACGGGGCCTTCGGCAGGTTGGCTTTGCGAACCCGGCGCTCTACTGGATGGGCCAGAACGCGGCGAACCTTCCCGCGCCGGCGTTTCACGACGTCGTCAGCGGCAACAACCTGGCCTACGATGCCGTGCCCGGCTGGGACTTCGCCACCGGCTGGGGAAGCATGGACGCCGCCGCTCTGGACCAGGCCTGGATCCTCTACGTCAAGGGGGGAGGCGCGTGATGGACCTGCCGGGCGAGCGCGCGGCGGCCGTCGACGCCGCCGGCGACGGCGAGGCCAGGCCGGCCCTGGTGCTCTGCCCGCACTGCGGAATGACGGTGCCCGAGGGCGCCTTCTGCGGTCACTGCGGTGCCCACCTCGCTTCGGCCAGCACGACAAGGCGGCATGCTTTCGCCGCTGTCCCGTCGCAATCAGTCGCTCATCTGGCGATCGTCTCCACGCTGTTTCCTCACCTCGCCCACCGGCGCGGCGGCGCTTTTCGCTGGGCGCTGCTTGGCGGAAGTGTCGCCGTGGTGCTGCTGGCGGCGCTTCAGCTCTTCGCGCCGGCGACCGCGGTCGCCACCTTCCTGCTGCCGGCCCTGTACCTGCTGTACCTCTACGAGGTCGAGGTATACGAAAGCGAGCCCTGGCTCGTGGTCGGGGTGACCATGGTGGCGGGGGCCATCCTCGGCTACGCATTCACCGCATACGTTGGCGGTGCCATCGGCGAGATCGACCTCGGCGGTGACAGCAGCAGCGCATTCCTGCTTGCCGGCATCGCGATTCCGATCGTGGCGCAGGCCCTGATGCTGGCCGGACCCCTTTTCCTTTACCTGTTCCGAGCTCGATTCCAGGAGCCCCTCGACGGGCTCACGTTTGGCGCCGCCTCGGCGCTTGGATTCACACTCGCGAGCTCGCTGACGATCTTCTGGCCCATCATCGCCGGGCCGCTGATTGGAAACGGACCGGCCCTCGATTGGGCGCTCCGATTGCTGCAGGCGGGGATCCTGGTCTCGCTGATCAACGCCAGCACCACGGGACTCATCACTGCTGCGGTTTGGCTGCATCGTTATGCGCGATCGGTTGGACGCGCTCAGGCGCGCCATGCCTGGTACGCCAGCATATTGACGACGATCCTGGTCGCCCTTGGATCCCAGATCGTCCTTTCCATGCTGGTCTTTGTCATTCCCGACCTCATCGTCCATGTCGTCATCCGCGCTCTGTTTGCGATTGGGCTTCTCCTCTATCTGCGCGTGGTCATCCACGAAGCGCTCATGGCGGAGGGCCTGGTGCACGAGATCGGTCCGGACGCACCGTGCCCCGAATGCCACCGTGTGGTGCCGACGATGCTGTTCTGTCCGTCCTGCGGCGTGAACCGGTCGGCGTCGTCGAAGCATTCGCGACCCGGAGTCGCGGGGCGGGCGTGATGGCGACTCAGGTGCGCTTTTGCGGGCGTTGCGGCGCGCAGGTTGCTCCAGGGGCGCCGTTCTGCGGGCGGTGCGGCGCGCCGCAGCTGGCCGCAGCTGTGGCGGCGCCACAGCCGGGGTGGGCTGCTGTAGCCGGCCCCCCAGCCGCCCCTCCGGCCGCATTCGGCTATCAGCTGGCGCAGCCGGGCGCTTTCCCCGCTGCCGGCCGCGTCAAAGTGCCCCAGTTCATGGTCATCGGCGGCCTCGTGCTCATCCTGGCGATCGCGATCGTGGCCGTAAGCGCTTTCGCCGTCTCCCGAGCGTTCGGGACACACTCCACATGCACGGCCAACTGCAGCCCCAAGTTCGTCACACCGTTGTCAGAGCCCACCACCTATGTGAGCTCCGCCTTCAAATTCGAAGTCGACTACAACTCGGCCTGGAAGGTGCAGACGGAAAACGCCGACGGAGTCTCGCTCAGCACGCATATCGGCCGCCTCGACGTGGTGGGTTCAAAGGCGGTGCCATCACTAGGCCAGCTGATCGACTCCACCGTGTCGGCCCTTCCGTCTTCGAAGTGGCAAGGCGTGACCAAGGTCTCCGACCTGAAAGGGGCGCACATCGGCGACCAGGACGGCGTGGGCGCGATATATGCGGCAAACCTCGTCGGTTCAAGCGCGACTGCGATCAAGGTCCGCTTCGCCGTGATCGCCGCTACTCGAAATGGCGTATCGGTGCTCATGTTCGCGGTCGACCCGGCCGACACCAAGGGATATCCGAACGGCATCCCAGAAGGACAGGAGTTCGACTACCTGTGCCAGGAGTTTCGCTGGGGATAGAGCAGAATCGTGGCGTTGGATACAACCCTGCTCGTTTTTGCCGGCGTCTGCGTATTGCTTGCCGTGACACCCGGTCCGGACATGGCAGTCGTGACCAAGAACGCCCTGGTGCACGGCAGGCGAGGCGTCATCCTGACCACCACCGGGATCGGCTTCGCGCTTTTGATCTGGGCCACCGCTACCGCGGTCGGGCTGTCCGCGGTATTGAGGTCTTCGGGCGAGCTGCTCTTCGTGCTGAAGCTGGTCGGTGCGGCCTACCTCGCCTACCTGGGTGTCCGCACGCTCCTGGAGTCCCGACAGCGACCTGCTGATCTGCTCGCCGGTGCGCCGCCGCCGGCCCCGGCCCACCTCATCTTCCGGCAGGGACTCTTTTCAGCGTTGTCCAATCCGAAGCTCGGCGTTTTCTTCGTGACCTTCCTTCCGCAGTTCGTGATGCCAGGCCAGGCCGTCCTCGCCCGCCTTCTGTTGCTGGGATTGATCTTCGCCGTCATCGGCTGGACCTGGATGAACGTGTACGGGTTCCTGGTGACGCGAATCCGCGCATTCATCACCGCGTCGCGCGTGCGGCAGTGGATGGAACGGGTGACAGGAGTCGTTCTCCTCGGGTTTGGTGTCCGCCTGGCGGCCGATCGGCTTTAACGGCGGCGCCTACTCGGCGGGCAGATCGAAGCTTATGTCGTACACGCCACCGGACAGCTTGGCGCGGTGGATCCAGCCCATCTTCCTCAGGAGTCCCAGCATCTGCTGGTTTTCGGGCAGGACGATGAGCGTGAACGTTTTGATCCCATGCTCGTGGGCAACCTTTCCGAGGATGCTCAGGAGCGCGCTTCCCAATCCTCGCCGCTGGAACTCGTCAACGACGGCGACCGCGGTTTCCGCGACGTCCGTGCCTGGGACGCGGTCATACCGCGCGACCCCGACGATTCGCTCCTTTGCCCCGGGCTTGCGGGTGGTCGCCACCAGGGCAAACCGGTCGTTGTAGTCGACGACCGCGAGCCGGTGGGCGAGCGCGTCCGGCATTCTTTTCAGCGGCGAGAAGAACCTGAAGTAGACCGAGCGCTCGGACATCGCAGCGACCGCTTCATGGAGCAGCGGCTCGTCATCCGGGACGATCTGGCGGACGTGAACCTTGATCCCGTCGGTCAGCTCGAGCACACGGGGTTCGAAGCTGCGCGTCTGCGACACACGCACAAGGTAAGCGAATAGCACACTAGGATCGGCGGTGCATGGACACCAGCCGGCGATGGCGCAACCACGGCATTGGCGCCGGCGCGGTGACGGCGGTCATGTTCGCGGGCTTTGACCTGTATCAGTGGGCGGTGGCGTACGCCTCCGACAACTTTCACAACGACCTGACCTTCTATTACGCCGCGGCCAAGATCGGGGTCACATACGGGTGGGCGCACATCTACGATCTCCGCCTCCAACAGGCTGTACTGGATGCGTTGGGGTCGAGAATCCAGATCGCAGAGCTCGCTCGTTACATAAGCCCGCCCCCGGTGGCGTGGGCCGCCCTTCCCATGACACTGCTTCCATTCCAGCTCGCATATGGCGTGTGGAGCTTGCTCCTGCTGCTCGCGCTCGCCTGGACCTGGTATCTCGCCGCGCCTGGGAGCGGCCGGGTGCGGCTGATTCATCTCGCGGCGGCGCTGGCATGGCTGCCGGTCATCTATGGATTGCAGCTCGGCCAGCCCGAGCTCTTCGTCGCGCTCGGGGTGGCCGGTTGCTACGCGCTGCTTCAGGCCGGCCGGCCGGTCGTGGCCGGCGTAGCGCTCGGCGCGCTGGTGCTCAAGCCGCAGCTCGCATTCCTCGTGCCCGCGGCGCTCCTGGTCGGTGGGCGTTATCGAGCCTTCGGGGGGAGCGTCCTGGCGATCGGCCTGCTCGTGCTGGCGGCGGTGCTGTTGGTCGGCCCCGGAGGTGTCACCGCCTACGAGCAACGCTTGAGCTTCGCCGCCGGCGTACCTGTCAACCGAGAGCTGACGATCGCCCCGTACGCCGGCAACCTGATCTCAGCCCGGGTGCTTCAGGCTGCCATCGCCATTTGGGCGCTCGCCCTTGTGTATCGGTTCCGCCGCCGGAGTCACGAGTGGATCTTCATACCGGCCCTGGTCGGGGGCATCGCAGCAAGCCCCTACCTCCATCTCGATGATCTCGTGATGATCGGCCTTGCGGCCTGGCTCTTTCTCCGCACGTCTCGAAGGCCTCGCTGGAGCTGGGTTTTCCTGCTCGCTCTCGTCGTCGCAGCGGAAGGCATTCCGATCTGGGGGCCGCTGCCGGTGATCGCCGGCGAGCTGGCAGCGCTGGCCCTGATGACCTTCCTGGTCGCCCCGCTTGAAGCTCACGACAGCGATGCCCAGCATCACGATGCCGAACTCGAGCCCGGTTAAGACGCACCGCTCTGCGCGGGCTTCAGCGGGAGGGATTCACTCCGCGTCCATGTAGGGATAGCGGTGATCGGTCGGCGGCACGTAGGTCTCCTTGATGGTTCGCGCGCTGACCCAGCGGGTCAGGTTCAGGAACGAACCCGCCTTGTCATTGGTACCGGATGCCCGCGCTCCTCCGAAAGGTTGCAGGCCGACGACAGCCCCGGTCGGCTTGTCGTTGATATAGAAGTTGCCCGCAGCGTTGACCAAGGTCTCGGAAGCCTTGCGAATCGCGGATCTGTCGCGGGCGAAGATGGCGCCGGTTAGCCCGTACGGACTGGTTCGATCGCAGAGCTCGAGCGTGTCCTCGTACTTCGAGTCGGCGTACGGGTAGATCGTGAGGATCGGGCCGAAGAGCTCCTCGCGAAGCAGCTTGAAGTCGGGGTTCTTCGTCTCGACGACAGTTGGACGGACGAACCAACCGATCTTGTCGTCGCCCTTGCCGCCGGCGATCACCTTGGAGTCCTCCGACTTCTGGGCGAACTGGATCGCGCCCATGTGCTTGGCATAGGCCTTGCCGTCGATGACCGCTCCCATGAAGTTGCGGAAGTCGGCAACGTCCCCCTGTGGGATCGCCTCAACCTCCTCGGCAAGCTCCGAGCGAAGGGTTTTCCAGATCGATTGGGGGATGTACGCGCGGGATGCGGCCGAGCACTTCTGGCCCTGGTATTCGAAGGCCCCACGGATCAGCGCCGTGCGAAGCGCGTCGTGGTCGGCCGAGGGATGCGCAACTATGAAGTCTTTGCCGCCCGTCTCGCCCACCAGCCGTGGGTAGGTGCGGTAGCTGTCGATGTTCTGGCCGACCTTTTGCCACATACCCTGGAACACGTCGGTGGATCCAGTGAAGTGGATACCGGCCAGGCTCTTGTGTTCGAGGACCTGCTCCGAGATCTCCGAGGCGCTGCCGCTCACCATGTTGACCACCCCCGGCGGCAGGCCTGCTTCGTTGAGCAGCTCCATCAGGAAGTGGCAGACGAGCAGGGTCTGAGTCGCCGGCTTGAAGACCACGGTGTTGCCCATGAGGGCGGCGGCCATCGGCAGGTTTGCGGCGATCGACGTGAAGTTGAATGGGCTCACTGCGAAGACGAAGCCCTCTAGCGGGCGGTACTCCATGCGGTTCCAAGCGGTGCCGTCATTGCCCGGCTGCTGCCCGTACAGCTGATCCGCGAAATACGCGTTGTACCGCCAGAAGTCGATGGTCTCGCAAGCGGCGTCGATCTCCGATTGATGCACTGTCTTCGACTGGCCCAACATCGTGGCGGCATTGATCGTGTCGCGCCATGGTCCCGCCAGCAGCGAGGCCGCGCGCAGCAAGACTGCCGCCCTCTCCTCGTAGGAAGTGGCCGCCCACGACCGCCTCGCTTCGAGTGCCGCCTCGATGGCGTCGGTGAAGTCCTTGCGAGATCCGACCGCCACCTGGGCGATGGAGAGCTCTTTTCGGTGGGGCGACCGGATGTCGCTCTTGGACGCGCCCCAGCGCCGCTGGCCGCCGATCTGCATCGGTACGTCGGTTCGCGCGTCGGTCAGCTCGGCGAGCCTCGACTTGAGACTCTTGCGTTGGGGATCGCCTGGGGCGTAGGCGCGGATTGGCTCGTTGACTGGAATTGGGACTTTGAAGTGTCCGTCCGCGGTCATGTCAGCTCCTGAAAGTGAAAGGGCCTGCCGGCGCCAACACCGATCATGCCGCAAAGCCGGAAACGACGCGCGGGCAACCAGCCCAGGCATGCTGCCGAGGAGCCTCACGTAACCCCGAGCCGTATCTCATCTTTGACCACCTCACTACTCTTGGAGGCCTGCGGTGATTGTTGGCTACTCCCCGAGCCGATCGTCGAGCTTTTGCCCGCGAAGCAACAGCGAGCGGGTCCGGCAAACAGTCGGACTGCTTCAGAGGCGCGGCTATGCGCTGACACCGGCCCGGCTCGGCGCGCTATGCGTGGGCGGGACGCTGTCGGAGTCAGAGGTCCGCTGGGCCGTCGCCGCCGCGCCGCAGCTGACCGTGGCCGGCGGCCTGGTGGTCGACCGCGACGCCGTGGCCAGGGTGGGCGAGATCCGCTCGCGGGCCATCGCCCACGATTCAGATGCCGCCCCCTACCTTCCGATGACGGCGCGGTTTGTGCGGAAGCTCGTCGCGGCGGCGCCATTCATACGCAGCGTCTCGGTGGCCGGGTCCCTGGCCAGTGGCGGCTTCCGCACTTCCGACGACGTGGACCTGAACCTGATCGTGGACGATGGGCACCGCCATCTCGCCTACGTCGCGGTCAACGTCCTTGGCATGCTCCACGCGCTCGCACATCGTGGCAAGCCGGTCGACGATCTCACCCGCCGCCCGCTGGCGCCGCGGCTGATGACGGCGAACCTGATCCTGGAGCGGTCGCAGTGCCATCCACTCGCGCGCCAGGACGAGGACATGGCTTACGAGCTGCTGGTGGCCGAGCCCCTGTTCGGTGTCGAAACCCTCCGCCATGTCGTGGACTCCAACCCGGCGCTGGTCGACCATTTCCCTCAGCTGGCCGCCAAGCCCGCACCCCTCGAGATCGAGCCCCCGAAATGGCGCCTGCCGGCAGGGCTGTTTCCAAACGTTCTGGACGGCGCCGCCCGCCGGATCGGCGAGGCTGCGTGGCGATACATGCAGTGGACGCGTCGGCATCACCCCGAAGCGCTCGCAAGGGTGACTTACGTGCGCTCGACCATGCGCCCATACGCCTTGTTCGACAGGCCCGGCTGAAAGTGCTCCCCACGATCACCACCGGCATCCTCTGGTTCGCAGTGGGCATCCTCGCCCTCACCAGCGTCGCGTTGTTCGCGTTCGGCGTGAACCTCCTCTACCTGACCTGGCGCGCCACGAGGCTGCGTCCGCGAAAGAGCCGCGAGATCGCAAGCGGAGCCGAGCCGAGGGTGTGCGTGCAGGTGCCGATCTACAACGAGCGATACGTCGCGGAACGAGTCCTCGATGCCGTGTGCGAGATGGATTGGCCACGTGGTCTGCTGGAGGTCCAGGTGCTCGACGACTCGGACGACGAGACCCCAGCCATCGTCGCGGCTCGAGCCGCACACTGGAGCCTCAAAGGAGTCATGGTGACCCATGTCAGGCGTGGCTCGCGAGATGGATTCAAAGCCGGCGCGCTGGCCCACGGAATGACGCTCACGGACGCACCTTTCATCGCCATCTTCGACGCTGACTTCGTGCCCCCCGACGACTTCCTTCGCCGAACGCTGATGGCGTTCGACGATCCCACTGTTGGCTTCGCCCAGGCGCGTTGGGGTCACCTAGACGAGGGCTACTCGTGGTTTACGCGACTGCAGGCGCTCGCCATCGACTATCACTTTCTCGTCGAGCAGGCCGTGCGGTCGGCGGGCGGCTACTTCACAAACTTCACAGGCACTGCGGGGGTCTGGAGGAGGGCCGCGATCGCAGACGCCGGCGGCTGGAGCGCAGCCACGCTGACAGAAGACCTCGACCTCAGCTACCGTGCGCAGCTACGCGGCTGGAGAGCGGCCTACCTCGAGGATCTGGTCGTGCCTGAGGAGCTGCCGGTGTCGATCGACGCGTATCGCCGCCAGCAATCACGATGGGCGACCGGCAGCTTTCAATCCGCATTCAAGTTGCTGGTCCCCGTCCTTCGGAGCCGCAACCGGCCCGCGTTGAAGCTCCAGGCGGCGGTGCACCTGCTGGCGTACGCAGTCGGACCGCTGATGCTCGTGCAGCTCGCATGCTACCCGCTGCTGCTGCTCACGTTCGACAGCCGGTGGTTGCCGTGGCAGCTCGCCTACGCATCAGGGTTGGCGATCGCCGTCGGCGCATCGCCGTGGGTCGGCTTCATGGTTGCGCAGACGCGGCGCGGCCGGCCGTGGTGGTCTGGGCTGCCGTCGGTGCTGTGCCAGGTGGTGGGCGCCGGGATGTCGTTCACGGCGATCGTCGCGCTGGCTCGCGCCACGCACAGCGGTGGTGAGTTCGTGCGCACACCGAAGCACCGGATCGTGCACCGCGGACAGGAGTGGCGCGATCAGGCCTATGTGCACGTGGGAGATCCGCGGGCCCTGGTAGAGGCGTTGCTGGGCGTCGGCGCGCTGATGATCGTGCCGGCCGCCATCGCCTGGGGGCAGGGCCTGGTCGCAATCTACTCGAGTCTTTTCGCCCTGGGTTTCTTCACAATCGCGGCCCTCACGTTGGTCGACTTCCTCGAAGTCTTGACATTCCGCAGCCTGGGGCGCCGCACGCTTGCGCGCCTGCGCCTGGCCGCCCCGGCTCTGGGTCTGCTGGCTGTGTGCGGGCTTCTTCTTTTCCTGGCCGCGCAGATGCCGGAGCCGTTCGAGGACGGATATGCGCACTGGCTGATCGCGGCAAACCTTGCCTCGAACGGCCACCTGCAAGACCCGCTTTTCGGGATGCAGGACACATGGCTTCCCGGTTATCACGTGCTGGCGGGAGCGGTGCTCAAGGTGTTCGGGCTCTGGTCGCTGGGAGCTTTGAAGGCGCTTAGCGCGCTGATCGCCCTGGCCACCCTGGCCTGCGTGTACGCCCTGGCCCCCAACGCGCGTAAGGGCCGGCTCGCGGTGGCCATGCTCGCGCTCAACCCCATCTTCCTGTTCACATCAGGCTCCGCCGTCGTCGAGCCACTGCTGACTGCCCTTTTAACCGGTACGGCATTGGCTGCTGTGCGTGGACGTCTGAAGGTCGCCGCCGTCCTGGCTGTGCTCGCATGCCTCACCGCCACGAAAGCCTGGATCTGGATTTTCGCCATCGGAGGCTTCGCATTGCTCGAGGTTTTGCGTTCGCACATCTTTCGCCAGCGCAGGTCGGTGCCCGCGGTGGCGTGGGCTGTGCCGGCAATCGCGGTCCTTGTTTTCCTGCAACTCGGCTTCGCGCCCGCCAGCCACTCGGTCGCGCGTGGCTCGGTCGAGGTTGTCTCCGCGACCGCTCGTGGCAGCCTTCCTGCTGTGGCGATTCAGCGCCTCCTCGACCTGGCTCGCAACTCCGGGCTCGCAGCCCTGCCGCTCTTTGCGCTGGGCCTGGTCGGACTGTTGAAGGTGCTTGGGAGAGCCGGCGCCCCGGCGGAACGGGCGACTGTCCGCTTCCTCCATGTACCCGCGCTTGTCTACCTCGCCGCAGTGTTTGGGCTGGTGACGGTCGGCGCCTACACCGGCAGTCATCGCTACCTCTACCCGGCTCTACCCGCTCTCTCCCTTCTCGCTGCAGCGGCCCTTGATCGCCACGCCGTCGCGGTTCGATTGGTCGCGGTTTCGACCGGTGCCCTGCTCGCGATCGCCTTCCTACCGGTTTTCGCGAGCTTCGCATCGGATAACGCCGGCCTGGTGGCGGCAGGCAAGGCTACCGCCGGCATTCCCGGCGTGCTGGTCACCGATTCCCCGGTGGTGGCCTATTACAGCGGCAAGCCGGCCTCCGATATCGCCGGCTCGCGGAACCTTCCGGCCGACGGCACGCAGGCGATCGCCTGGATGCGCGGGAGCGGGGTGACCGTCTTGGTGCTCGAGGACATCAGCTACTACCGCGGGACCACGGTCTTTCCCCGACTTGCGTCCGGCATCGCCAGCCCCCCATTCGAATCGCTGGGCGACCAGGCACGCTACCAGGTACCGAGCGGCAAAGCGGTCTATGCATATCGCCTGGGCGCTGCGCACGCGATGCAATCGATCTACCCCGGGGTGACTGCCGTCATCTCGCCCACGCCAGGCCAGGGCAAGACCGCCATCCTCGCCAGGGGATTGACCCTGATGGCCGCAGGCGCGGACCTCACCGGGGAAGGCATGGGATTCGGGCTGCCAATGGTGCGGTACTCGGATGGATGGGTGTACTCCCGCACCGCCAGCACGATCGACCTCTCGTCTGCGGTCAGCACGATCTGGAAGCGGACATTCACTCTCGATGAGATCGGTGTCGACACAGCGCACGGCTACCAGCCGATCGCATCGCGTGGCCACATCGACGTCACTTACACGGTCGACCCGACGGGAGTGATGGTCGAAGTACACGTGCTCGACCTCGCGCCCGGCTACAAGGAGCTCGGCATCCTCAACGAGCAATCGGCTGCGTTCAACGACTTCGCCGATGCCGGCCATACGCTGGTCGGCCCGGCATTCGGTCGGTGGGTTCGTGTCGACGGCAGCTGGGCGCGGCTGCGCTCGGGAGTGCTCGGAGTCGAATGGTCGGTGCCGGCGCTTTCGGGCGCTCAGCTTCACGGCGGCCGCGAGCTGTTTCCACCCCAATTTGATTGGGCGGGCCTGGACTACCTCTTCGACGTTCCGCCTACCGCTGTCACGTATCACGTCACCGTGCAGGCTGCGCGATGACATTGGAGACATTGATGGATCGAGCAGACGTGGTCCTCGTCTACCCTCAGCGAGCCCCTGCCAAGGGGCGTCACTGGATCATGCCTTCATTGGGGCTGATGTATCTCTCCGCTTCCCTGCGCCGCGCCGGCTACAGCGTCCGACACATCGACCACACGTTCATGGATCGGACCGAGGTACTGGCCGAGATCGCGCGGCTGCGGCCCTCGGTCATAGGCATCTACTGCATGATCACGATGCAGGACGAAGCTCTATCCCTCGCGGCCCAGGTCCGCGGGAAGGCGCTGACTGTGGTCGGCGGCCCATATCCATCCGGTGAGCCCGAGACTTTCGTCGATCAATTCGACCTTGTGGCCGTGGGCGAGGGCGAGGAGACGATCGTCCAGATCATGGAGCACCTCGACGACAGGCGATTCGACAAGGTGGGCGGCCTGGTCTTCAAGCGCGGCGACGAGATCGTGCGTACCACCCCGCGAACACGCACCAAGGATATGAACGACCTACCGCTGCCGTACCGCGGCGATATCCCGAACTCCCAATACATCGACTACTGGCGCAAGCATTGGAAAGACGCGACGACCCCCCTGATGGCGACGCGCGGCTGTCCCTTCCGCTGCGACTTTTGTCACAAGTCCGTGTTCGGCGATCTGTTCAGCGCACGGCCGGTTGACTCCGTCGTCGCCGAGATGCGCGAGATCGCGGAGCTCGGCTACGACCACATATGGATGTCGGACGACCTCTTCACCCTCAACTACAAGCGCACATTCGAGCTGACGCAGGCCATCGAGGCGGCGCACATTCCCTTGACCTGGGAATGCCTCAGCCGTGTCACGCACGTCGATCAGGCGCTGTTCGAGCAGATGCGCCGTGCAGGTTGCAAACGCATCTTCTTCGGTATCGAGTCGGGGGATGAGGCCGTCCTCAAACAGATGAAGAAGGGCATCACGCCCGCCCAGGCTCGAAAAGCAGTTGAGGCGTGCGTCGCCGCAGGCATCAAGGCGGCGGGCTTTTTCATGGTCGGGTACCTGGGCGAAACGACTGACTCGTTGATCCGGAGCATCAACTTCTCAAGCAGCCTGCCTCTCGACTACGTGAGCTACACGATTGCGTACCCGCTGCCAGGCACAGGCTTTTACGATCGGGTGCGTGAGCGCCGCCAGCACGGAGAGTGGCACAGAGTGCGTCACAACCGGCTGCTTTTCAACACCGACTTCTCGGAGCACAAGCTGCGAGCGGCGATTCTCAAGGGAGCGATCCAGCACCGTTTGAACCGGATGCACCTGCGGCCGGCGGCCCGAGCTTTCGAGCTCGCTACCAATCCACTCCTGCGAGCGCTGCGGTGAGGGGCGTCTGGGTCGTCTTCCCATTTGTCGGGCCGATCAGGCTCAGCACAGTACTTGCGTTCATCGCCACGCTGGCGATCCTGACCTGGCTGCGGCGCACGCCTCTTCTCGCATTCGTCGCGGGGATGGGCTGGGTGAGCGCTTTCGAGATCGTGTACCAGGCGGTCGGCACCGTCTACGGCCGGCATGACGCCATGCATCTTTTCTATCTGGCCTTCAGCATGTCGGGATGGGTGGTGGCCGCATATGTGGCGGGAATTCGGCCTCATCCCGGCTTGCTGCTCGCGTGGAGCGCTCTCTTCCTCGCGTGGATCGCGATCGGCTTTCATCCGAACTTGTTCGACCACCCCGGCCAGTTTTCGATTGCGCAAGAGGTGTTCAACGTCGCCACGAAAGACGGCTTGGCGGCCATTTTCGTCGTTGGCGGCCTGGCACCCTACCGTCGCCACGCGCGGGCGCGGGACCCGGAGCTGGAAGCAGACCTCGGCTCAACGCGCTCACCCCTGGCCGAACGCGATCGCCAACACAGTCGCCACGAGGACGCGGTTCGGACGTGATCTACTTCGACGCCCTGGCCGCGGACTATGACCGCCGCGAGGCTGACAACCCGGTGATGCAGCTGATGCGCGCGCGCTCGCTTGCGGTGCTGCAAAGCATCTTCCCGGCAGGCTCAACGCTTCTTGACGTCGGGTGCGGCACTGGAACGGAGGCTTGCTGGCTGTCCGAGCGCGGCCGGACCGTGTTCGGGGTGGACTCGAGTCCTGAGATGCTGGAGGTCCTCTCTCACCGTGCCGCGGCGGCCGGCCTCCGCGTCTCAACGCGACTTCTGAGCGCGAGAGACCTGATGACGCTGGCCGACGATCTGGGCGAAGGTTCATTTGATGGTGCGTACTCTTCCTTCGGCGCCCTCAACGTCGAACCGGCCCTCGAACCGCCGCTGGCAGCGCTTGCACGCCTGGTGCGGCCGGGGGGCAGGATCGTGCTCAGCGTGATGAACCGCTGGTGCCTCGCTGAGATGGCATTGCTGGCCCTCAGCGGCCGCCCCAACCAGTCCCTTCGGCGAGCCAGGTCGTCGCTCCATGTGGCGGCCGGCTCGAGCTCTGCCGAGGTCAGGTACCCGTCCTGGCGCCGGTTGAGGAGCGTACTCCACCCTTCGTTCCGCGTTTTGAAGGTGCAGGCGTTGCCGCTCCTGCTCGTACCGTACGCGTGGCCTGCCCTCGCCGCTCACCCCCATATTTATGAGGCGGTCAGCCGGCTAGACGGGATCCTGGCGCCGCGCCGGCCTTTTGCCTGGTTGGGGGACCACCTTCTGGTGGTGGCCGAACGTCGCGGCGGCAACCGCCTATTGCAGTTACGCTAGACCTCGATGGGCCTGGACGCCGACGGTTACGGGTTCCCCGAGCACCAACAGTCGTTGGCTCGCTTGATCGACGACATCCGCGTCCTTTCTCCAGCCGGTGTGGAGCGCGTGGCGCAAGGATGGGACCTCCACGTAGGCAAGAAGGGGCTGCAGGCTTTCCACGATGCTGAGAAGGCAGCGCTCCACGCCATTGAGCAGGCGGACAGGGGTCCCGCATGGGATGCGGTTCGGAGCTCGCTCTTCGGGCTTACCGAGTCGGGGGATGCGCTCGTCTCCTGGAAGGCTGAACACGGCGATGTGGGCCACAAAGCGGAACGCGCGGCGTTTGCAGCCGCGCTCGGGTTGGTGGCCGGCAACCTCATCAGCCCGGAGCAGGCGGAGATCCTCAAGCGGCCGATGGCCGAAGCCCTTCCTTGGATGGCCCCCGCCTGAGGGCGCCGACGGGAGGCCGGCTGATTTGAGGCGAGCCTAGGAGGCCGCGGCGGAGACCAGGTCCGAGAGGTCGACGCCGGTGTCCGCCAGCGCTGCTTCGTCGATCGGCCGCCGGCCCTCGATCAGCTTGCCGCCGATCTCATTTGTCCTCTTGTCATTCATGGAGAGCACGCCATCGAGGAGCCCATTTCGGAAGTAAAAGACGGAGAACTTGAGCGATTCTCTGTCACCGCGCCACACCGCATGGTCGTCGCCGGAGGCATTGCCGCGGTACTCGAGGCTCACCTCGTACTGGTCCGACCAGAAGTACGGGAGCTTTGTGTACGGAGCATCACCGCCCGCGATGGCTGCGCCGATGGCGCGACCCTGGTTCTTGGCGACCTCCCAATGTTCGACTCGAATACCACGGCCGAGCACCGGATGCGGGTGGAGCGCGATGTCGCCACCGCAGTAGACGCCCTCGGCTGCTCGTAGGCCCTCGTCCAGGCTCACGCCACCAGCCTCTATCGGTAAGCCGAGCGCTTTGGGAATGTCCAGGTTGGGATCGATGCCGACGGCAAGGATGACCATATCCGCCTCCTCGCGCCGACCATCGGAGAGGGTCACCCCGTCGACCTGATCGCCTTTCGTATGCCACCTCTCGACCTTTGTTCCGGTGCGAACGTCAACCCCCTTCGAGCTGTGAATCGATGCGTAGATCTTCCCCACCTCCTGGCCCAGAGCGCCTGAGAGCGGCACCGGGCCGGCCTCCACCATCAGGACCTCCTTACCCAGCTGACGCGCCGAGGCGCCGACCTCGGCCCCGATGAAGCCCGCTCCGATAAGAAGCACGCGCGAGCTCTCCTTCAGCGCTTTGCGAATTGCCTGGCTGTCGGCAAGCGATCGCAGTGTGTGAACGTTGTCCGAATGCGGAACGCCCGGGAGCCACCGCGGGGTGCCGCCAAGACCAAGGACCAGGACGTCGAAGCTGAGCTCGCCACCACCTTCGAGGGCGACGATGCGCTCGGTCAGGGATCCCCCGACCACGCGCTGGTTCAGGCGGAACTCGATCTTCTCCTTCGAGTAGTCGTCTTCGGTGTGAAGAAACACCTTGGAAAGCTCGACCTCACCACGCAGGAACTCTTTCGACAGGTACGGGCGGTCGTAAGGGCGGTTGCCGTCCGCGCTGAGGATCACGACCTCGCCGGGGAAACCCTTCTTGCGTAGTGCGAACGCCGCCGCGTCGCCCGCGCCGCCTCCCCCGATGATGACGACTCGCTTGCCGGCCATCTACCGACCTCCCTTACCGGAACCCCGACTCAGATACCGAGCGGCCGCAGAAGCCACATCGCGAGCTTACCTGACACAAAGTTTGAGGCCGGACCCTTTCGAGCCCGGCCTCACGAGAGGAAGGAAGGGACTTTCAGGAATGCTGGACCAGGATGCTGATCGCCGGGCGCAGCTTGAGGACAATGGCGCCCATCCTCTTGATCGCCACCTCTTCGCGGCGGCCCTTGTCAACACGGCCTGACCCGGCCCCACGTCGGACGGGCACGGGTGCCGCCGCCACCGCGTCCAGCTTGCGTCTCAGTTGGAACTCCAGGAGCCGATCAAAGTCGTCCATCTGAGGGAGAAACGCCTCCCTCAAACGGAGTACTCGAATCCCCGTGCGAGACACCTGCGGAAAGGGTGATCAGGCGGCGCCGGCTGCTAAGTTGCGAGCTGGAAAGTGCCAGGGGCCGGACGCGGCCGGGGGCTTGACGCCTCCCAGCTCTATGCGGCGCGCCGGCTGGGCGGAACGGCTTGCGGGAACCGATCGAGCGCAACTTGCAATCTCGCAACGGGCATTTCCTGGAACCTCCCCACATCGCTCCTCGCGTCGTGCAGCTCGTGCGCCAGCTTGACCATTTCGACACGACGGCGCCCGGGGGGCATCACCTTGACGGCGAAGACGACGAACGGCCGCATGCTCAACATGTCATTCGTCCTGAAAAGAGCGCGGCGCGCGTCGATCATTGACTAGAAAACGCCGCTGGATCGTCGAGTACGCCGCGCCCAGCCAGTGTCGTTTGTACTAGAGACACGAGCCAAAGGGCACAGGAGCTGTGAGAGCAGCGCGGTAGTTGACAAGGATGACGGCGCCGCGTCACGCGACGGGTCGCGCCGGTCCCCAGTCACCGGTTGCGCTGATGCGCCGGAGCAGCGAGCGCTTGCGACCCCAGAGGAGAGCGATGAGATCCGCGCGCGACGCATGGCCGCCCACGCAGATGCCCTGGCGAAGCAAACCGTCTCGGATCGAGGGCTTCATCCAGTCCTCGTCCGTGGTCGGCCGGGCAAGCGCCGACAGCACCTTATCGACACATTGAAGGTCAAAGGCGTATGAGCCGTTTAGCTCGATGTACTCCTGGCTCATACTTCTCCCCGATACTTTCGACGGAGCCACCGAAGAGCCCCTCGTTTACGAAAACGCCGGGCTCCAGGCGAGTAACCGGGGCCCCGGAGCATTGGGCTTGCAGGCCTTGTTGCAATCGTGCAACTGTTCGCTACAATCGCTTGGGGACTGCTGTCGATGGAGACGGTTAGCCGTGTGGAAGCCGGTTTCTGGGAGCAGTTCGAGACCTTCCAGTCTGTTTCGGCCGACCTGGCGCGGTTCAGCGACCTCGACCAGGTGGTCGAGCGGGCGCTTGAGCTGACATTTGAGCTGACAGGTTCGTCGGCTGCGTTCATCGCCCTGGCTGACGACACCGGCGGCCCCAAGCTGTACTCGCGTGCGGCAACCCCGTCCGACGCTCTGTCAAGCGACGAAATCGCCAGGATGGTCGAGCAAGATTCGATCGGGCGTAGCCTGCGCTCGATCAACGTCCTGAACACGTTTTGCAGCCAGCCGCTGCAGGCCGGCGGGACGATACTGGGAACGATCGGGATCGTCAAACGATCGGGCTTTACAGCAGTTCAGCGGCGGGCCTTTTCGCTTTTTGCCAACCCGCTGGCTTCCGCGATCGAGATCTCGCGCCTCCACCAGCGCCGCCAGGAGATGGTCGACGCCCTGGTCAACCTTCGAGCCGAGCTGGATCGGAGCGAGGCGCAGCGACTTTTGAATGAGGAGCGCGCTCGGAGCGCCGAACGGCTGGAGAAAGCCCACGAGCTCGCAGTGGAGGCACTCCTCGCGGTGTCGGTTCACGCGCGCCTGGGTCATGACCTCACCGATTTCTACCGCCGTTTGACGAGCACCATGGCGCAGCTGGTCGGCGCTGAAAAGGTGCTCTTCTGGCAGGTGAATGAGAACCGGACGCTGACGGCGATACCGGGGGCGCACGGAATCGATGACGCATTCGTGGCGCGCTTCAACCCAACGCCTTGCGCAGAGGACGGAGATGACCTGGCAAGCCGCGTGGTCTACAAAGACCACATCTACCGAGCGTCGCGGGCAGACGCCGACCCTGACTCGATTCGCATTCTTGACGTCCTGGGAGTGTCCACTGCGCTGAGCGTCCCCTGGCGCGCCGGCGACCGCCGGCTCGGCCTCGTCGCCGCGTACGACTCGCACCAGCCCGACGGCTTCTCGAGAGAGGACGCCTGGGTATTGCACAAAGCAGCTCTGGCGGCAGGGCTGGTGTGGCAGCTCAGGCAGGCTGAAACAGACCTGAAGAAAACCGTGGAGCGTCTCCAGAAGGTGGACAACGCCCGACAGCTGCTGCTCAAGAACGTGTCAGCCGCGGCCGACAAGATCCGCCACAGGTTCGCCACCGAGCTTCACGACGATGCCCTTCAGAAGCTCACCGCGGCGGAGCTGCACCTCCAGCGCGTCAGCCCACAACGCCTCGAGCCGGTCGCCAACGCCACAGACCTCCTCAGGCAAGCCGAGGAGGCTCTCCGCAGGCTGCTGTTCGAAGTGCGTCCACCAGCCCTCGAGCTCCCTGGCGGTTTCGAGGAAACGATCCGCGACCGTCTGCTCATGCTTCGATCCCTGACCGGGATCGAGGCCGATGTCGAGCTCGAGCTCGACGATGAGGTGCCTTACGAGCTCAAGTCGCTGGTGTTCAGGCAGGTTGCGGAAGCGGTCACGAATGTCGAGAAGCACGCAGCAGCGACGAGGGTCGAGGTGAAGGTCAAGGTTGTCGATGGCGGCATCCAGGGCCTCGTTTTGGACAACGGTCGCGGGTTTGTGGTCGAGGAGCGTGACCACCTGCCCGGACACCTCGGCTTGCTGGCACTCAACGAGCGCGCCCTGCTGACGGGTGGCTGGTGCAAGATCTCGAGCGCACCGGGCAAAGGTTGCAGGGTAGAGTTCTGGTTCCCAGTCCCGGCATGAACGAAAGGCAAATCCGAGTCCTGATCGTGGAAGACCACCAGGTGGTTGCAGACGGTCTCGGCGCTCTCTTGGGCGACCAGCCGGACATCACAGTGGTCGGCAAGGTCGGCTCGGTCGGTGAGTCCATAGCCCTGACCGCAGAGCTCAGCCCAGACGTGGTGCTGCTTGACTTTCGCCTGACCGACGGCACAGGTGCCGATGCCGGAGCCGGCATCAGGCAGATTCGACCTGAGACCAAGCTCATCTTTCTGACCCGAGAGGACAGCGACGCAGCGCGTTTTGCCGCCCTCGAGGCCGGGGCCAGCGCCTTCATACACAAGTCAAGGGCGGCATCAGAGGTCGTTGACGCCATCCGGATGGTGGCAGGCGGCGGAACGCTGATCACCCCACGGACGATCGCGTCTTTGCTCAACAAGCGCCGTTCCATGGACGCCCAGCTGGAGAGCTTGACGCCGCGTGAGAAGGAGGTCCTCCGCCTGATGGCCGAGGGGGTGTCGAGTCGCGAGATCGCCAGCAAGCTGGGGATCAGCTACACGACTGTCAGGACGCACATCCGCAGCCTCGGCGCCAAGCTGGGCGTGCATTCGAAGCTGCAGGCGATCGTCAAGGCGAGGGAGCTTGCGCTGGTCGAGTGACATCCGACGTGGGCCGCAGCCCAGTGGAGGCTAAGAGCCTGCGACCCTGCGTCTGACCGGCCGTACGGCCCCCAACAGTCGCAAAGTCGACCGCGCGCTCGGGGCGGCCCCACGAGCACGCTTTCGCCGGTCCTTGTCCTCGTAGAGGTCCAGGTCTGCGCTCTGGTAGACGGCCTGCCAATCCTGGCCGGCACTCCACGTGGAGAGGCCTACGCTGACCTCGACCGGCTGGGAGCCCTTGGCGCCCAGGCTCATCTCCTCCATCGCCGAGCGAAGGCGCGTTGCCACCTCACGTCCGCGGGCGAGGTCGGTTTCGGGCATCGCGACCGCGAACTCGTCTCCCCCGATGCGAGCGCACAGGTCAGACGAGCGGACGACTCTTTGCAGCTGCTGGGCGACCAGCCGCAGGGCTTCGTCCCCGCCCTGGTGACCCTGACGGTCGTTGATGCGCTTCAAGTTGTCGAGGTCGATCATCATCATCGTCAGACGGCGCCCATGCCGTTCGGCCAGGGAGACCTCCCGCTCCATCACCCGCTCGAACTCTCGGCGGTTCGCCAGGCCGGTCAGATGATCGGTGCGCGACTCGTTTGAGAACTGACGAGCGCGATCGAGCACGATTGCGACCTGGTCGGCGACCGCGGCCATGAAAAGGAAGTCCGAAGGCCCGAATACACGCTGCAGCTGGGTTCCGATTGACATGACGCCGACCGTTCGCCCTTTGACCCGCAGCTGCGCGCGCAGAGCGGTCCATTCGCGACCGACGACCCCATCGACGCGCGATTCCGAGCTCCCGTTGGCCGACACGTTGGCCTTGGCCCGCGGGCCAGCCTGGATTCTGAACGCCTCCACCTCCTCAGCCTCGAGCCCGGCGGTGTATATCAGCTTGTACGAGGTACGCTCGCGCAGCCAGACCGCACCGGCGTTGAGCCTCAGTGCGGTGAGCGATTCGATGAGGGCAATCTCTGCACTCTCGACCACGTCGAGAGAACGAACCATGGCGGTGACGATCGTGGCAAGGCCGTGGAGCTCGTTCTCCCTCGCGCGATGCTCAGCATCCATATGGTCGAGGTAGCCCTGGGCGATGCATGCCGTCAGGCGCTGCACCACGTCTTCGAGCCGGCGCTGGGCGATCGTGAAAATCTCCTCGCGGCGGCGGCTAACCTCAATGGGGGCTGCGATCAGCTCGATCGTCGCCCTCCGGCAGATCGACAACACATCGATCAAACCCCGGAGCGGGACGCCCTGCGCAGACCGCAGGCGGCCCTGGTCTCGCGCCCGCTGCTCGAAATGTGCCCACGCGGGATCGAGGTCGGATCGCAACGACAGGAGGAGCGCCTCAATGAAGCTGGACGCCGTGGCCAGCAGGTCCTCTCCCGTCTGCTCGACCTTGCGTAGTAGGTCCGGCGACCTGCCACGGACGACCTCGAGCGCCCTCCTTGCGATCTCAGATGTGTCGGCGCCCAGTCCGATGGCCAAGGCGTTCAGCACGTCCCCTGGATAGTCGGCAGTCGACCCAGCGCCTGGATTCATCTCTCTTGTTCAACGTTCCCCGACCTTCGCCCTACTTGAACTGAGTTCGACTACTACAAATGTGCGAGACAAAATCCGCACAGCGGTACGGCGACCCCGGTGCGCCTCCTGGTCGACAGTGGAGGCGTTTCCTCGCAACTGCATCTTGCGTCCTGCGATCAAAAGGGGAGCCAACGCGAATGGCAGAAACGATCTCGAGTTTGATGGCATCGCCCGGCAGATATGAGTCTCCCTACACGCCGGGAGACGAGGCGGATTTCGAGCGGCTGTACCAGGCGTCTTACGGCAAGATCCTGGGAACCCTGACATCCGTGCTCGGCGATCGGTCGGCTGCGGAGGATTGCGCCCAGGACGCATTCGAGAAGGCATATCGAAAGTGGTCGACGTGGCTGCCGATCGCACCCGCGGAGGCCTGGGTGCACCGCATAGCGATCAATGTCGCCGTCTCCTACCAGCGCAAGATGCGATTGCGTGAGGTCGGCGAGGTCATCCGACGAATCGGCCGGCCGGGACTCACGCCCGATCCGCAGGAGCAGGTCGAAAGGCGTGACCTTGTTGACGCGCTCGCGAAGCTGACTCCCAAGCAGGCGGCGGCAATCGTGCTTCGCCACTATCACGGTTACACCAGTCGTGCGATCGCCGAAGCCCTGGGTATTCCAGAGAGAACTGTCGCTTCACGCCTTGCCGTGGCCAAAGGGCGCCTGCGGGCTATGCTCAAGCGCACTTACGGCGAAGCGGCTGACCAGCCACGGCTGCTTGCGGCAGCCGAGTAAGGAGCGATCGTTGCCGTCCGTTCTGTCCACCCTAATGCACGGAGCGTTGGCGTGATCCAGGCCAGGTTCGACAAGTTCGGCAAGCAACTGCCGGACACCGGCTACGGGTGTGGATGCGAGCTGTGCGCAAGAGCGAATGCACCGCGCTACGACCGCCGGCGTGACATCCGCAGCGCAGGGTCATGGGGCCCGCTCCGCCGGCGGCTGGCACAGATGGTGCGAAGCTTGACCACGGGACGCCCGCAGGCCGCTTAGCGCAACGGCGCCACGCGACCGGCACGGTCCGGCCGGGTTGGTTAGTGCGTTCCGGGAAGGAAGAACGCCTGCTTTCCCGCCACCGTCCTGGTCACCAGGCCTGGGGGCTGCGCGTACCACTCGTTGTGCAGGTTCATCATGGTCAGCGCTGCCGCAAAGAAGTTGTGCCACACCGGCGCGGCGGTATAGAAGCTGTCAGAACCCTCCGTCATCTTCTGGCGCCAGTCGGGATTGCCGACCCAGACCGCGGTCACCAGGTGTGGGGTGAAGCCAATCGTCCACGCGTCCGCGAACTGGTCGGTGGTCCCCGTTTTCACCGCGACCTGGTGACCGGCGATCGTGAGCAAGGAGCCCAGCCCGAAGATCATCTTCCGGTTGGTGTCGTCAGACATGATCCGCCCCATGATGTATGCCACCCGGGGATCGAGCACCTTTTTAGCGCCATCGCCGGCCTTGTGTGTGAAAACGGTCTTTCCGTCATGAACGATCTGCACGATTGAGTAGGGCGGGCGGAGAACCCCGCCGGCCGCCAAGACCGACGCTCCCGTCGCCATCTGCAAAGGAGTCTCGCCGTAACCCCCGAGGGTCAGGGACGGGCCGTAGGTGTCGAGGGCGTCGTTGGCGGTGTAAACCGGGTTGCCGGCGGCATCGTAATGAAGCTGGTACGGCGGAGCGCCCATGCTCCGCGCCATGTTGACCACGGCAGTTACGCCAATGCCCAGCTCGACCTTGACCGCGGGAATGTTCAGCGAGTTGGCCATGCACTGCTGCAGCTGCAGCGTGCCGTGGTAGCGGCCGTCGTAGTTTCGCGGCGCGTAGACCTCGGTCGAGCCCAGGGCGCGATAGCTGAATCGCGCGTCTGTGATGGGCGTCGTCATCGTGTACTTGCCGCTGGCGATCGCAGCCGTGTAGGTGTAGATCTTCATGGACGATCCCGGGTTGCGCGGAGGCCAGACTGCCAGGTTGTACTGGCCGCCATCGGACTTCGGGTTCGCGGAGCCGACCATTGCGATGATCGCCCCCGACAGCGGATCCAGGGAGACCAGGGCACCCTGGCTGACGTGGCGAAACGCCTCACTCCTGATCGTGCTCGTGACAGTTTTCTGCGCGAGGTTCTGAAGGCTCCAGTTGAGCGTGGTCGTTACCCGCAGCCCTCCGGTATAAGTGGCATCAGAGCCGTACCGGGTCAGGAGCTGGCTGGTCACGTAACGAACGAACGCAGGCGCAAGGATCTGATTCGCCGGCGTGAACATGTGCGTTGGGGGCGCCAGGTCCTCGACGAAAGCATTGGCTGCCTCGAGCGCGGTGATCTTGTGATCGCGGACCATCGCCTGCAAAACATCATGCTGCCGGTTCTTGGCGGCAGTCCAGTCAAGCAGCGGGTTGTAGACCGACGGCCCACGGATGAGGCCCGCGAGCATGCTCGCCTGCGCCAGGTCGAGATTCTTGGTCGATTTGTGGAAGTAAATCGATGCAGCTGCCTGGCTGCCCCATGCGCTGTTGCCGAAGAAAGCGCTGTTCAGGTACATGTCGAGGATGTCGCTCTTTGTGTAACGGCGTTCGATCTCGAACGCGAGCAGGGCCTCGCGTAACTTCCGGTCAAGCGTCGGCTCGTTGCCGACCAAACGCATCTTCACGAGCTGCTGCGTGATCGTTGAGGCGCCCTGCACATTGCCATGCGCGCGCCAGTCGGCCAGCGTGGCCCGCGCCACTCCCGCAGGGTCGACACCGGGCTCGCTGTAGAAGTTGCGGTCCTCGATGCTCAAGACGGCGGCCGGCAGCAGGGATCCCATCGCCTGCAGGGGCTCGTAGTAATGCTGGTAACCGGGGGGATGAAGGTCGGCGAGGATCGTTTTCCCATCCGACGCGTAGATGATCGTGTCCTCGGGCATCGACAACGTCACCTGGCCCGGATCGGGAAGTTTGCTCGCGAAGGCGGTATAGCCAGGGGACGTGTAAATGAGCGTGGGAACCGCAATCACACAGAGCAGGAACAGACGGAAAAGCCAGCCGGCAGGTCGCAGAAACCGACCTTTGCGTTGCGCGCGACGGGCCGTCGAGCGCCGGCGAAGCCCGTTACGGCTACGAGGCCAGCTGGTCGTGCTGCTCAGGGCCACTGTCATCCTGCTTGTCGTCCGTCTCCCCGGTCGGCGGAACCTGCCCGATCGGGCCGAACGACTGGGCTATGCGAAGGGCCTGGATGTCGATCACCTGGCCAAGGCTTCGCGTACCCGGAGTGATGCGCTGCTCGGCGTCGGCTACTCCATTCAAGATCGCGGCGACCCTCAAGGCGAGCTTGTTGACCTCGGGCGTGGTCTCGGCGAACCGGCTGCGAGCACCAGCTTCGACCTCGCGCGCCGTTTCCCGAACTGAATCGAGCCACACCTTGGTCTCGACGCGGCCCGTCGCCACCGCCAGCGCCAGTCTTTGCTCGGCTCGCGGCAGGCCGACGTCGCGGGCCCAGATCAGAAACTGGACCGATAAGGTCGCCGCCGTCGCCCCGGCAACCGCCGTCGCGGCAGCCAATCTCTCGTTCAGCTCATCGATCCCGGAGCGCGCCATGGGCGCCGGAGGGCGGGCGGCGGGAGCAGCCGGAAGTTCCATCCAATCCCTCAACCGGACGAGCGGTTGCCACGTCCGCGACTGGCGGTAAGAGGAGATCACCGCAAGGGCCAGGAGATCTGCTCCGAACAGGATGACGACTGCCGTGGCGATGGCGAATCGGTGAGAGGAGATCGTGCCGGTGATGCTCGCGCCAAGGAATCCCAGCAACGTGTGGAAAATCTGGCCCCCGGCCCAGTTGACAGCAGCGGTCAGCTCACGAGTACGCGGGTCTTTGATGCTCGCGACCCCGAGCCAGCAAACTGCCGTCAAGGCGACCCAGATCATGGCTTCGAACCACCGAGGCATCGAGCGCCGGACGGAGGGTGCGAACGTCGCCGCGACCATGCCAAGGCACAGAGCGATCGAGAACTGAAGCAGAAGCGACCCTCCCATCGCCTACACAACGCGCTTGGGTTCACAAGTATTGGCTGCCAGGCGGATGTTCAGAACCCCTTGTCAAGGCGTTGTAGTGGAAGGCAAGGACGCCACCGCTCGGCGTCCAGGCCTCTTTGGAATCTAAATGGCAATACTTCTGATAGTTGTGGTCATCACATTCGCGCTGGCGGCAAGGGCCGGTGTTTGTGGACGCCGTTGGAGCGCAGCCGGCTCCGCGGAAGACACGGGGCTGGTCGATACCGGCCTGGTCGACACGTGCGCCCGAACCCTGGCTATTGTTCTGGTGTCATTGATCGGCCTCCTCGCACTCGGCGTTACGTATGGAAACGTCTTGGGAGCAGCTAACCCGTAGAAGTGCCGGGTAGGGTGGCGGGATCGTGCGTTGTAGAGACAGAAGCAGCCCACCTGCCCCGGGCTGCTTCTTTCATTTACTGACCGAAACTCTGTCAGGCTCGCCTGAGCACCGCCTGCATATGGCTGCTCTTGGCCCTAATTCGGCCCATTTGACAATAGTTGAGCCTTATTAACCGCATCGCGGGAGGTTGGACGGGATCCGAAAGCTAACTTCGAGCCACGTCGGCTCCGGCCGCGCTCACGCGGCCCCGTCAGGGCGGCTGGGGAAGGAAGCGGGTCTTGGACTCCACTCACCGGTTTTCTCGCGTCTTGCGCCTGCGGCTGAACGGGCTTGTCATGGTCGCCTTTGTCGCGGTGGCCGGCCATGTCGCAGCCGCGTCGGCAGCGCCCCTCACCCCGTTGCCTTCACACCACAATTTGGGGCCGCCGGGCTGCAACCAGCGAACTGACAACGGATACGCCCCGCCGCAGAGCTGTGCCGGCACCCCCAGCCAGGCTGCGACCTCGGACGACCCTCTGCGCCTCTCCCTGCCGCCCGGCAGCCGGCCATGCCCGGACTCAGGTCCAGGCGCTGCCTGCAACGCGGGGGAGTCTTCGCCCGCACCAACGACAGCGGGAGTGTCGTCGGTCCCGGCCGGAATGGCCCCATGCCCTTCACGCCCTGGCTCCAGCAGGCTGAGCGCGCCGGGCTCGTGCACCGACACCGCGCTGCCGGCGCCTCAGCAGCCCGAAGCCCTGTCGCCCAGCGGGGCCCCCCGGCAGCTGCGAGCGACGCCCAGCGTGCCGAGCTGGACGCTGTCGGCATCGGTCATCCCACAGCGGTTGCTGCTCACCTCAAACACGAGCTCGCTGCAGCCGGGCCAAGCCGCCATCCTCACCGCGACCGCAAGCGCGAGCATGACGGGCAGCCGGTCGGCGATCGAGATCTTCGACCAGACCACCGGCACCCTTGTGGGCGCCTGTATGCAGGCGAGCCAGTGCGCGGTGGCCTATGCAGCGCAGTCTGGCCTTCACACTTTCGGGGCGTACATCACACCCCCTAGCGTCACGCAGCCGGCGAACAACGCAGTCGCATCAAACTCAGCGGCCGTCGCCTGGTTCAGCGTGACGCTCGCCGCCTCGGCCGCTTCCATCGTGGGGCCGGGCAAGGCGGTCACGTTCACGGCCACCGCCCCGGCGGACGTCGGCAGCATGGGATATCAGCTGGGGCTGTACGACCAGGTTTCCGGCTCGCGCCTCACCTACTGCAGCCGAGGCACCACCTGCACCACCACGATGACGAAAGCCCAGGCCGGCACCCGCTCGATAGTCGCCTACGTCGCGGGCCCGGCCGAAACGCTACCGCCACCGGCGATCCAGGCGCAGTCGGCGGCGCTCACCGAAACCTGGATGGGGGTCACCCTCGACGCAGGCGGGATGGTCCCCCAGCTTGACGGCACAGTCGTGATGCGGGCGACAGCCAACATCGACGTGACCGCCACCCCGTGGAGCATCGGCATCTATGACCAGCAGGGAGACCTCGTCGCCGACGCCTGCAAGTCCGGCGCATTCTGCAGCGCCACAGTGAAGCTGAAACCCGTCTCAGGTGAGGCGCTCCCATTCTTCACCGCCGTTATCGGGGCCGCACGGCAGCCCCTGGACGAATCGGCCCCGCTCTTGCAGCTGGTGCGCACGGTGCAGACGCGCGCGTCGCTGGTCAACATCCAGGCCCGCTCGATCCCAGTGCAGCCGACGACGCTGTTCTGGGGCGTTGACTCGTGCAAGCCTCTGACGGGGGATCCCACCGCTGCAGGCGGCCTGTACGCGCAGGTGGGGCGCTGGTACGGCAGCCCCGACTTCTGGGGGCGCTATCTGACCAATACCGACAACTGTCCCGGTATCAGCACGACTGAGATAGCTGCCGCGGCATATCGGAAGATGGGCATCCTGCCGATCTACAACAACTACGACTGCTCCGCCGTCACCGGCTATCAAACGGGGCTGCGCTACGCGTCGGAGGCTGTCGCGGCCGGGGCGGTCCTTGGGATCCCGCCGGGCAGCGTCCTCGCGATCGACATCGAGCCGCCAGGTGACCAGTGCCCGGGCGCGGCCAGCGTGGACGCGGGCTTCATAGAGGGCTGGTACGACGGCATCACGATCGCCGGCTACGTTCCCCTGTATTACGGCAACGGGACCGCCGGCAGCGAGTTCGGGTCGGCATGGTGCCGCGCCGGCGTAGATCGTCCCGACATCGCGCAGAGCTCGTACCTGTGGACCTTCGAGCCATCCCTTACCGGCCGGTTCACCAAAGGCAACTCCCCCGCCTACGCTCCGCAGACTCCAGGATGCGCAGCCAATGTCGCCGCCTGGCAGTACATGCTGAGTGGCGGGGCGCCCGATGTCGACAGCGATGAAGCCCTCTCGAAGCTGCCCCTTTGGTTTCCCCAAGCAGGCGCCTGAGCACTCTCTGGTGCGTCGGCGGGTGATGACCGCTCGCTGCGCGTCTTAACTTGAGTGGCTGCGGCTGCACGAGGGCGTGGCCCGTTCAATCTTCAGGAGGTGCCCGATGGAACGGCGTGAAACCAACGTGGTGCGAGACGAGTCGACCGGCGTCGTCACCGAGGAGTCGCACGTGAGCAGAACCAGCCCGGTCGCGTCCATCGCAGCCGACGCCACTGAGATCGTGCGTAAGGTTTCCCCCGGCAGGAGGGCACACGAGGTCGTGTACCTGGTCTTCGGTATCGTCACCGGCCTTTTGCTGATCCGGCTGCTGCTCAAGGTACTCGGGTCAAGCGCACAAGCCCCGTTCGCCGGCTTTATTTACGGGGTGACGGACTTCCTGCTCGCGCCTTTTCGGGGCTTGCTGCCGGCGATTGTCAATGGCAGGTCGGTATTCGAGCCGTCGATCTTGATCGCCGTCGTGGTGTACATACTGCTCGCGGTTGTGATCGCCAAGATCATTGCGATCACGTTTTCCCGCTCAGAGGTGGTGGCACACCGAAGGTCACGGGACCTGACGCCCCACTCCGACTAGTCCCACCCTCGTTGGCGTTGATCTGGTCGGTGTTGAAAATCTGATCGCCTAGCCCGCGCGAAGGCCCGGGACCGAGGCCAGGTCGCGGATGTCCTGCACCTGGCGCGGGATCCAGCGTGCGATGTCGTTGGTGCGCACCACCTCGCGCGCGGCCTCGTGGCGCCGGCGCCGCTCAGCCGCCCCCATCATGAGTCCCTCGTGCATGGCCTCAGGGGTGGCCTCGATGTCGAATGGGTTGATGACAGAATGTGCGGCTGGAGCTCTTCATGCGCCCCTGCGTTCTCCGAGAGCACGATCACGCCCTCGGATCGGTTGACGAGTGCGCCTTCTTTGACCACAAGGTTCAGCCCGTCATAAACCGGATTGACGAGAAGGACGTCGAAATTTCGCAAGGCCGCCATCGCTTTGCGAACGTTCTCACCGAACTCGAGCCGGATCGGCATCCATCCCTGCCTGCCAAATTGGTTGTTGATGCGAAGCGCCACCTGCCTCACGCGCCGCAGGTAGTTCCGGTAGACGGTGACATCCTGCCGCGAGGGCTGTAGAAACGCCCAGAATTGAACTTCACCTCTGAGCTCCGGGTGATGACTCAGCAATTTCTCGTAAGCCACGAAGCCACGCACGATGTTCTTCGAGGGGTCGGTACGATCGACACGCGCGATCAGGTACTTCGAACGCCATTCGCGAAGCTTTCGTTCCTCGACCATGACCCCGTGCGAAAAGGCCAATCTGGTGGTCGAGGCAACCTCGATGGAGATGGGGTAGTGGCGCGCGTACACCATCCTGCCGTCGAGAAGCACGGCGCGTTCCTTCACGTCGACCTGCAGGCCCGCGTTCTCCTCACACGTCATGAGGAAGTTGCGGACGTCCAGGCTCGATTGGAAGCCGACTATGTCGCAGCCTAGAAGGCCGTGGAGAATCGCATCGCGCATCTCCTTGGGGAGCACCTTCCAGTACTGCGGCGTCGGCCAGGGAATGTGGATGAAATGCTGGATGATCGCACCTGGAAGCTGCCGCCGGACGAGCTCCGGAACCAGGTAAAGCTGGTAGTCGTGGATCAGCACCAGCGGACGGTCCGGCAGCTGCCACCCCACCTCCACCACCTTTTGCGCAACCTGCTGGTTGACTTGCACGTACCCCTCCCGCCAGGCGTTGTGGATGCGTCCGTTGATGAGGGGCTGGTTGGCTAAGTCCCAGAGGTAGTGCTATATGAACCAGAGCACCGGGTTCGAGATCACCGAGTAGTACATCTCGTACTGCTCTGGGGTCGGGTTCACGTAGTGAAGCCGCGTCTGCGCGCTGATCAGCGGCGCCATTCCGCTGGGCCCATGCTCAGCCACCAGGGCTCGCTCGGCCTTAGTTCGTGCACAGGCCACCCAGTCCGCCGCCATCACCTCGGCCAGCGTCAGCAAAGCCGTCACCACGCCGCCGGCGCCGCGGGCAAAGCCGCCGTCGGGCTTCGGCTCGTGCGGCGCGCGGTTGCTCACCACGATCACGGAATTGTTGGGCAGGGTGCGCGTCACATATGCGCGCATCGATGACCCTGGCCGACGCCTTTCGACGCTTCTCATGAACGGGCTGTCGCTCACCATTTCTCCACTCACCTATGGCGATGGGCTCGCCGGCGGGGACACGGACGGCGAGGGAAGGGGTGACGGCGAGGGTGATGGCGAAGGCGACGGAGCCGTGGATGGCGATGCGGATGGCGATGCGCTTGGAGTTCCGCTGGGCGAGGCCGTCGGCGATGCGGTTGGGGACGCCGTCGGCGTCCCGGGCGTGCATCCCTGCGTTCCGGTCAGGAAGATCTCTTGCGCCTGCGCATCACACCCGTGCACGATGCCGGGCGGCTGCCTGTACCAATCCTGCATTGCCTGCGGAAGGGCGTTCACGAAACGGGCCATGATCGTTGAGGCGACGCTTTCGCCGAATGCGTGGATCAGCCCGCCCTTTCCATTCGGCGCGGTATTTCCGACCCAGACTCCGACGACGACGCCGGGGTTGTAAGCCATGATCCACGAGTCCGGTATTCCGCCTTTTCCGTTGTCGCTGGTACCGGTTTTGCTCGCCATCTGGCGGTTCCAACCGAAGCCCCACTGATTCTGGTAATTCTTCAGGACGTCGGTTATCAGGTAGGTTTCGGCTGCGCTCAGGATCGCCGAGCTCTCGTGGCTGTTGGCGAAGAGCTTCCGACCGGTGGTGTCGTCGACCTCGTTGATCACGCTCAAGTTCACGCGCCGGCCCTGGTCGGCGAAGACCTGGTATCCCTGAACATGCTCGAAGAGGGTCACGTCGCTCCCGCCGATCGCCGTCGAGAGCCCGGGATCCAGATGGCTTTTGATACCCATCTGGTGGGCGAGTGCGATGACATTGCCCATCCCCTCCATCTGGCCGACCTGAACGGCGGGAATGTTGCGCGACATGATGAGCGCACGGCGCACCGTCATCTTGCCCATGCCGCCGTTGTCGAAGTCGTTGGGTATGTAACCGTTGAAGTTGGTGGGCGTGTCGTCGAGTATCGAAGCCAGCGTGATCTTGTGATCCCTCAGCGCGGCCTCGTAAACGTATGGCTTGAAGGACGAGCCCGGCTGCCTCGGGGCGACGACGACGTCGAACTGACCGGCGATCCTGTCGTTGCCGTAATCGGCTGAACCGACCCATGCCAGTACCTCGCCCGTCTTCGGATCGGCCGCCAGGAGCGCGGAGTTGTTGATGTTCGCCCAAGCGAGGTCCTTGACGCCGTTCTTGACGGCAAGCGCGGCCAGGTGCTGGAGGTCGATGTCCAGTGTCGTGTGAACGACCAGGCCGGCCTGCTGTATCGCCGCGGAGCCGAAGGTCGCCTCCATCGTCGTCAGGACGTAATCGACGAAATGAGGCGCGGCGCTCTGGCGAGCCGTGGCCTGGATCTTGAACTCCGCCTTGACGTCCTCCGCCACTGCCTGGTCCGCCTCGGCGGCTGTGAGCGCGTTGGTGGACGCCATGCCACGCACCACATAAAGCTCCCGCTCGTGCGCGAGGTCGTAATGCGTGATGGGGTCATACGCGGTCGGTGCCTGGATGAGGCCCGCAAGGAGCGCGGCCTCGGCCGGCGTGAGGTCTTTCACATCCTTGCTGAAGTAGGTGCGAGCCGCGGCCCCGATGCCGTAGGCACCGTGGCCGTAGTACACGCGGTTCATGTACATGGTCAGGACCTGGTCTTTGGAGAAGCGCTGTTCGAGCGCTACGGCGAGCACCATCTCGTGGACCTTTCGCTCGACAGACTTCTGCGGCGTCAGCAGCTGGATCTTCACCAGCTGTTGGGTGATGGTGCTACCACCTTCCTTCAGGCCGCCGCTGGTCAGGTCGACCCACAGCGCGCGCATCGTCGAGCCGAGGTCGACGCCGCCGTGGTGATAAAAGTTTCGGTCCTCAGCCGCCAGTGTTGCAGCAGGGGCGAATTTGCCCATCTGGTCGAGCCTGAGGTTGATGTGGTAATGACCCGCCGGATTCCAGTCCTCGATCAAGCGTCCGTGGCGGTCGAGGATGACCACATCGCCGGCCGCGAGCACGTCCTGGCTGGGGTTCGGAAGATCCTGCACGGCCCAGACGACGTAGGCCGTGGCGATCGCGAAGACGATGGCGATGAGTGCGGCAAACCAGCCACGCATCGACCAGAGCCATCTCGATAACTTGCGGAGCCCGCCTGCAGGCTGAGGCTGACTACCCGCGGCCGGGCTCTGACTCACCCTTCCCGATCCTCCTCCCCGCGCCCCTGTAAGCCCGGCTGAGCTGCAATCTCAGCATTCGAGCGCTACGCAAGGAAACAACGCTCGGTCCGAGACCGGTACTCGGAGGGCTGCTAGCCGAACTCCACCGCAATGTATGCGTATCCGTTGGACGCTGTCACCCAGGCTGTGCCCACGTAGCGGTACGGCCCGAGGATGTTGGCCCTGTGATCGGTGCTGCCCATGAACATGGCGTTCATTTGCGAGTCGTTCACGCCGAGCGACCAGAAGCCAACATTCTCACCCGCCCTGGAACCGAGGCCGCAGCCGAGGTCGCGGGTCGGACCGTCTGTGTGCGAGATATGACCCTGCGTTGCCATTCGCACGGCGTTGCTGTACGCGATTGACGCGAGGCAGGAGCTCCATGCTAGCCCGCGCAGACCGTAACCGGCGCGGTCCCTGTTGATGAGCCCTTGCTGTGTCGACCGCACTGCGATGGCGGCCGGAGGCGCCGGGTGCCAAACGGGGGCTGCGGCCTTGACGGGCGCAGGCGCGGCGGCTGCCGTCGCAGCTGGTGCTGGCGCCGCGGCTGCGGGTGCCGCCGGGCTTGGGTTGGGATGGCCGCGCTCCGGGCCGACTCCATAGATGGATGGGGCCGCCGCGACAGCAACCGACGGAGAGCTCGCAGGGTGTATGCGAAGCACGGATGCGGTAGTCGCAGCAACTGCGAGGAACACCACCACAGCAGAAAGCCAGGAGAGAATTTTCATGAGTCGCAGAGTCTGACGGCGACCAGTCCGGAACCCGGTGCTTTTTGGCGTAAAACGTTGTAAAAAGAGCCGGGCCACAGGGCGGGCAGGCCTTTATTTCTGAGAACCCCATCCGTTCACAGGGGGCCCATTCATGGCCTTGTTGAGTGAGGTCCGCCGGGTCAGGAATGGCAGCGGCGCGAACTCACGTTCGAGGCGGAACTGACAGACCGTTCACCGATACAGGGCGTTCGAGCTCGTATTCGAGCAACTACTTCACTTGTACGGCGACGAATGGTGGGTAACAGCGATTTGATGTAGCCCTAACAACTTGCTGGAGGGGCTCGTGGAGGTTGTCGCGCTGCCGGCTAACCGCCGGCCTAAAGCGACGTCGGCGCCGAGTGATCACGGGAGTCAGGCAGACGCCGGTGAGGTGCGCCCACGTCCGGGGACGCGCGCGAAACAGCGGCTGGAACAAGTCCAGGCAGCGGCATTCGTGGCGCTGCGTGCCGTCTCGTCATATTCGGCAGGGGACGTGGAGCTTCCAGTTTTCTTCGGCCGGCTAAGCGAGACCGTTGCCGGGCTCGTCGGCGCCAAGCGAGTCGCGTTCTGGCGCCTCGACCGCGACAGGACCTTGGCGGTTCAGGCTCAGCCCTTCGGGTTCAGCGCAGAGTCCCCCATTCACGACCTTCGCATCCGGCTTCCCGCGGGCGGCGAGAGCATCGTCGACAGGATCATCTTTCGCGACGAGTTCGACCTCGACACTGGGACATCCGGGGCCCTGGACGAGTTCTGGCGGGATAACGGGCTGGTGGGCCTTCGCAACTCGATCGCAGTGTCGTGGCGCGCGGGCGACAGGCGAATCGGCGCCCTGGTCGCATATGACGCGCGGCGCGGTTTCACAAACGATGACGCGTGGGTGCTGCGCGTCGCTGCGATGGCGACGGGTCTCATGTGGCAGTACAGGGAGGCCGAGCACGAGCTTGACGTGACGGTCAAGCGCCTTGAGCAGGCCGCGGCCGCCAGGCGTCGGCTGCTCGGCAACGTCGCAGCCGGCGGAGATGAGGCGCGGCGCCGATTCGCAAGCGCCCTCCACGATGACTCGCTTCAGCTCGTGACCGCAGCGCAGCTGCAGCTCGAGCGCGTTCGGGCTGCAGGCGGCGACTCAAAACACGCTGAGCACCTCGACCAGCTGGAAGCGACCCTAGCAAAGGTCGAGGATTCTTTGCGTCGGCTGCTCATCAATGTGAGTCCAGCGGCAGTGGATCCACCCATGCCGCTCGACGATTCAATCCACGCCCGCCTCGAGGCGCTGCGGAGCCGTACAGGAATCGAGCCCGACGTCGACCTGCGGCTTCCGAAGCACGTTCCTGAAGCGGTCGGGTCGGTCGTCCTCAACAGCGTGCTCGAGGCTGTCGCCAACGTGGAGAAGCACGCACACGCCACGCGCATCCGTGTGTCGGCCCGCCCTGATGATGGTGGGATCCGCGTGGTTGTGGCTGACGACGGAACGGGCTTTGTCGTCGCGGAGTCGATGGGCGCGCCGGGCCACCTTGGCTTGCTGGCGATCCGTGAACGAGCCCAGCTGGTAGGTGGCAGCTGTTTCATCGACAGCGAACCAGGCTCGGGGACGCGGGTGGAGTTCTGGGTTCCCCTCAGCGTTTGAAGGCGCCCGGAATCAGCGATGCGAGAGGTCGGACTAATGGACGAGAGGAGTCCAAGCACATGACAAGCAGAGTCGCCGCAAACAGCGTGGTCGATCCCCAGGTCATGATCGGCGTGCTGACGGCTGTCAAGCGCGGGGACTTTTCGGCACGCCTGCCCGCCACCTGGACAGGCCCTGCAGGCAAGGTGGCGACCACCTTGAACGACATCATCGAATCCAACGAGCGACTGCAGAAGGAGCTGCGGAAGCTTCGCAAGCATGTCGGCAAAGAGGGTCAGTCCAAGCTCGCCTCCTTCGCGGACGGCGGGGGTGCCTGGGCCTCCACCCTGGAATCGGTCAACGAGCTGATCGAAGACCTGGTTCGGCCCAACAGCGAAATGGCTCGGGTGATCAGCGCCGTCGCTAACGGAGATCTGTCGCAAACGATGCCCATGGAGATCGAAGGCCGTCGGTTGCAGGGCCAGTTCCTGGAGACCGCCAGGACTGTCAACACGATGGTGAATCAGCTGCGTTCCTTCAGCTCTGAGGTGACACGCGTGGCGCGTGAGGTCGGCACCGAGGGCAAGCTCGGCGGCCAGGCACGTGTGCGCGGCGTAGGCGGCGTATGGAAGGACCTCACCGACAACGTCAACTTCATGGCCAGCAACCTGACCGGCCAGGTCCGCAACATCGCCGAGGTGACGACCGCCGTCGCCAACGGCGACCTGTCCAAAAAGATCACGGTCGAGGTCAAGGGGGAGATACTCGAGCTCAAGAACACCGTCAACGTGATGGTCGACCAGCTGAATGCCTTGGCCAGTGAGGTGACGCGCGTTGCTCGCGAGGTCGGCACCGAGGGCAAGCTCGGAGGCCAGGCCGAGGTGCAAGGCGTGGGCGGTGTGTGGCAAGACCTCACCGACAACGTCAACTCCATGGCGGGCAACCTGACCGGCCAGGTACGAAACATCGCCGAGGTCACCACCGCCGTTGCCAACGGTGACCTCTCCAAGAAGATCACTGTCGACGCCCAGGGAGAAATCCTCGAGCTCAAGAGCACTGTCAACACGATGGTCGACCAGCTCAACGCCTTTGCAGCTGAGGTGACGCGCGTGGCGCGCGAGGTCGGGACAGAGGGGAAGCTCGGCGGCCAGGCTCAGGTCAAGGGCGTGGGTGGCGTCTGGAAGGACCTCACGGACAACGTCAACTCGATGGCGGGAAACCTGACCGGCCAGGTACGCAACATCGCCGAGGTCACAACAGCGGTGCAGCAGGGCGACCTCTCGAAGAAGATCACTGTCGAGGTCGAGGGCGAGATTCTTGAGCTGAAGAAGACCATCAACACGATGGTCGACCAGCTGAACGCGTTTGCCGGTGAGGTGACACGCGTGGCGCGCGAGGTCGGCACCGAGGGCAAGCTCGGCGGCCAGGCCGAGGTCAAGGGCGTGGGCGGGGTGTGGAAAGACCTCACCGAGAACGTCAACTCGATGGCCGGAAACCTGACCGGCCAGGTGCGCAACATCGCGGAGGTGACGACAGCAGTCGCCAACGGCGACCTCTCGAAGAAGATCACTGTCGACGTCCGCGGAGAGATCCTGGAGCTGAAGAACACCATCAACCTGATGGTCGACCAGCTCAACGCATTCGCCAACGAGGTGACGCGTGTCGCCCGTGAGGTTGGCACCGAAGGAAAGCTCGGCGGCCAGGCCCACGTCAAGGGTGTGGGTGGTGTCTGGAAAGATCTGACCGACAACGTCAACTCGATGGCCGGAAACCTGACCGGCCAGGTGCGAAACATCGCCGAGGTGACGACCGCCGTCGCCAATGGGGACCTCTCCAAGAAGATCACAGTCGAGGTCGAGGGGGAGATCCTCGAGCTCAAGAACACTGTCAACGTGATGGTCGATCAGCTCAACGCCTTCGCCAACGAAGTGACGCGCGTCGCTCGAGAGGTCGGTACCGACGGAAAGCTCGGTGGCCAAGCCCACGTCAAGGGTGTGGGTGGTGTCTGGAAAGACCTCACCGACAACGTGAACACGATGGCCAGCAACCTGACCGACCAGGTCCGCGGCATCGCGCGCGTCGTCACGGCGGTGGCCAACGGCAATTTGAGCGGCAAGCTGACTGTGGAGGCCAAAGGCGAGATCGCCGAGCTCGCGGCAACCATCAACGGGATGACCGACACGCTGGCCGTTTTCGCAGACCAGGTCACTAGCGTGGCGCGTGAGGTGGGTGTCGAAGGCAGGCTCGGTGGTCAGGCAAGAGTGCCTGGTGCAGCCGGGACGTGGCGCGACCTGACCGACAACGTGAACCAGCTGTCAGCCACGCTCACCACCCAGGTGCGCGCCATCGCCGAGGTGGCGACGGCGGTGACCAAGGGAGACCTCACGCGATCCATCGGCGTCGAGGCCAGCGGAGAGGTCGCGGTCCTCAAGGACAACATCAACGAGATGATCGGCAACCTCAAGGAGACGACCGAGAAAAACCAGGAGCAGGACTGGCTCAAGACCAACCTGGCCCGATTCACGCGGATGCTCCAGGGGCAGCGCGACCCGATGACCGTGTCCAAGATGATCCTTTCGGAGCTCGCTCCTCTGGTCAACGCCGAACATGGGGTCTTCTACGGCATGGTTCCCCCCAACGGCAAGGATGCGCGCCTCGCGTTCCAGGCAGGTTATGCGTACAAGCCGCGCAAGGATGTACCACTGGAGTTCCGCCTTGGCGAGGGCCTTGTCGGCCAGTGCGCTCTGGAAAAGCGCCGAATCGTCGTCAAAGACGTCCCCGCTAATTACGTCCGTATCAATTCCGGGCTCGGCGAGGCCAAGCCTCTGAACATCATCATCCTGCCCGTCCTGTTCGAGGGCGATATCAGGGCGGTGATCGAACTCGCGTCGTTCCAGAAGTTCAGCTCCACACACCAGGATTTCCTCGACCAGCTCACAGAGAGCATCGGCATCGTCCTCAACATGATCGAAGCCAACAGTCGCACCGAGGAGCTCCTCAAGCAGTCGCAATCGCTCGCCAACGAGCTGCAGAGCCAGCAAGACCAGCTGCAGCGCACGAACCTCGAGCTCGGGGAGAAAGCCCGACAGCTGGCGCAGCAGAACACCGAGATCGATCGGCGAAGAGAAGAGGTCGAGATGGCGAAGGACCTCGTCGAGGAGAAAGCAGAGCAGCTGGCGATCACCTCTCGCTACAAGTCGGAGTTCCTCGCCAACATGTCGCACGAGCTCCGCACGCCACTCAACAGCCTGCTGATCCTGGCCCAGGAGCTGGCCGACAACCCGGACCGCAACCTCATGCCGAAGCAGGTGGAGTACGCGACGATCATCCGTTCATCCGGCACGGACCTCTTGAAGCTGATCAACGACATCCTCGACCTGTCGAAGATCGAGTCGGGGACAGTTGCTCTGGAGGTCATGGATTGGCCGCTGGCGGAATTGGCGCCGCTGCTCGAGCGCACCTTCCGGCACGTTGCGGAGGCCACCAGGCTGGATTTCACAATCGACATTCGACCTGGCCTTCCTGAGTCCATACCGACCGACCCGCAGCGCTTGCAGCAGGTCCTCAACAACTTGCTCAGCAACGCCTTCAAGTTCACCGAGAAAGGTACTGTCGCATTCACTGCCGAGCCCGCCGCCTCTGGATGGGGCCATGACAACGAAACCCTGGGTCGATCCGGCGACGTCATCGCATTGAGGGTTTCGGACACTGGAATCGGCATCCCTCTCGAGAAGCAGCAATCCGTGTTCGAGGCATTCGCCCAGGGCGACGGAACCACCAGCCGCAAATACGGCGGTACGGGACTCGGTCTGTCGATCTGCCGGGAGCTCACGCGGTTGCTTGGCGGGGAGATCAGGCTCGAGAGCGAACCCGGACGAGGCAGCATCTTCACCGTCTATCTCCCGATGTCCGTTCCGGCTTCCCCGCCTCATGCCGGTGGCGGAGCATCCAACGGGAGGGCTACGGGTTCATCTGATGGCGTCGCGCAGGACCTCGCGCCGGCGGGATCATGGCAGGTCGGAGCGCGATCTCCCCGACACTCGGCCGGCGCCCAAGTGCCCGGTCCACCGAAGAGCGTGCTGGTGGTGGAGGACGACCCCATCCAGCGTCAGCACATCGTCAACCTGATGAAATCTGTCGACGCAACGATCATGGCGGCGTCAACCGGAGAGGAGGCTCTCGCCATCCTTCAGGACCAGAGGTTTGACTGCGTGGTCGTGGACCTGGGTCTGCCCGGGGTGAGCGGTTGGCAGGTGATCGACCACGTCCGAGCGACCAAGGAGCTCCACTCGACGCCCCTGCTGGTCTACACGGCCAAAGACCTGACCCGCAAAGAGGAGTTGAAGCTGGGCAGGTCGACCAAGAGCATCGTCATCAAAGAGGTCAGGTCACCCGAGCGGCTTCGAGAAGAAGTCGTCGCAATCCTCGGCGAGACTGACGACGATGCCGGCTCCAGGGGGCAGGCGGCGTCGGATGAGGCGGGCCTCGAAGCGGCCCTTGCCAACAAGAAGGTGCTGGTTGTCGATGACGACATTCGCAACATCTTTGCCGTGACCGCATTGCTGGAACGCCAGCAGATGGAGGTTCTCTCGGTCGACTCAGGCAGGGATGCCATCGAGACGTTGCAAAGCAACCCCGACATCGACGTCGCACTGGTTGACGTGATGATGCCGGAGATGGATGGCTACGAGACCATGGCCAGGATGCGCGAGCTGCCCACGTTCAAGGATCGCCCCATCATCGGCCTGACCGCGAAGGCGATGAAGGGAGACCGGGAGAAGTGCATCGAGGCGGGCGCATCCGATTACATCGCCAAGCCTGTCAACAATTCACACCTTCTTTCAATGCTCAGATCGTGGCTGAGCATCTGACGCAGCGCAGACCAATGGCAGCGCAGCCCGACACCGCGACGAATTCCGGTATCGAGGAGATCGAGATAAAGCTCCTGCTCGAGGGTGTCCACCTCCGATACGGGTACGACTTCCGCGAGTACGCCACAGGTACGCTGCGACGCAGCATCGCCGCGGGAATGGCCGGCGAGGGCGTGCCCACCATCTCGGCCTACCTCGAGCGCCTGCTGCACGACGAGTCGTGCATGCAGCGGTTCCTGGGCGGCGTCGGCGTGAACGTCACCAGCATGTTCCGGGAGGCGGACGTACTTCGGTGCTTCAGGGAAGAGGTCGTGGCTCGGCTCCGCACCTATCCCTCAATCCGGATCTGGATTGCGGGCTGTGCCACCGGCGAAGACGCTTACTCCGTTGCGATTATCCTGGCCGAGGAGGGCCTGTACGACCGGTCGCGCATCTATGCGACCGATCTGAACGAAGCGAGTCTCGCGATAGCTCGGACAGGTGCGTATCCGCTCGAGCGAGTTCGCGCGGCTGAGCCGGCGTACGTCCAGTCAGGCGGCCGCGTTCGGATCTCCGACTTCTACACCGCCGCCGGGCACAGCGCACGGTTCCAGCGTGCCCTGCAGCGCAACGTCACATGGGCACGCCACAACCTCGTCACTGACGGATCGTTCAACGAGTTCCACATGATTCTCTGCGCGAACGTCCTGATCTATTTCAAACCCTCCCTGCAGGAGCGCGCCCACCGCCTGTTCTACAACAGCCTTGTCAGGTCGGGCTATCTCGGCCTCGGCCAGCGTGAGTCTCTGATCTTCTCTCCTGAAAGCAGCCGGTACCAGCAGGTTCGGGATGGGGTCAACCTATTCCACAAGGTGGCGTGAGAACCGCTAGCGCGCGATGAAGAAGAAGATTGGCGCGCCAGAATCCGCCGTCAGCATCCTGCTTGTGGACGACGATCCGGCAAAGCGCTTCGCGCTCAAGACGATCCTGGCCCCGCTGCACGAAAACGTGATCGAGGCGGCGTCAGGAGCCGACGCGCTGCGCCAGCTGTTGCGTCAGGAGTTTGCAGTGGTTCTGCTTGACGTCCGCATGCCGATCATGGACGGTTTCGAGACCGCGCAGCTCATCCGTCAGCGCCCACGGTCGGAGCTCACACCCATCATCTTCGTCACCGCCCTCGACCAGGCCGACACGGACATGGGGCGGGGGTATGACCTTGGCGCCGTGGACTTCGTTTTCGCGCCGGTCGTGCCGGCGATCATGAGAGCCAAGGTGAGCGTCTTTGTGGAGCTCTACCGCGCCCAGCAGGAGCTGCGACGCTACCGCAACCAGCTCGAAGAGCTCGTCGAGGAAAGGACCACCGCGCTCACGGCGATCAACCGCGAGCTCGAGGCCTTCAGCTACTCTGTCTCGCACGACCTGCGCGCACCCTTGCTGGCCTTCGACGGTCTCAGCCAGGCGCTGCTCGACGACTATGGCGATCGCCTCGACGAGCGGGGCAAGGACTATCTCCAGAGGATGCGACGTGCCAGCCAGCGTATGGGGGCGGTGTTCAACGGCCTTCAGTCCTTGTTCCGGGTGACCAGCGGAGAGATCCGCCGCGAAAGCGTGGACCTTAGCGCGCTGGCTGCCGAGATCGTCGAGGAGCTGCGCGCTTCGAGTCCCGACCGCAACGTGAAAGTCGATGTCGCCGATCAGCTGACAATCTCGGCGGACGCCCGCCTGGCGCGGATCATGCTCGGCACGCTCCTCAACAATGCGTGGAAATTCACCAGCAAGAAGCTCGACGCAGCCATCGAGGTCGGCCGTGAGCTGGTCGACGGCGAGAGCCGGCATTTCGTGCGGGACAACGGCGCAGGCTTCGACATGCTCTACGCGCACAAGCTCTTCGGAGCGTTCCAGCGGCTGCACAGCCAGAGCGAGTTCCCTGGGGTGGGCATTGGGCTCGCCACCGTCCGCCGGATCGTGAACCGGCATGGCGGCAGGGTTTGGGCCGAGGGCGTCCTGGGTGAGGGAGCGACGTTCTACTTCGTGCTCTGATCCGGTAGGAGAGGTGCCCGGCGCGTTAAATATGTGGAATGGCCATCAGCCAGGCGCTGCCGCCTGCCTCCGGGCGGCGCCACGTACTCGCATTTCGGCTCCTCCGAGGCGTGTCGCTGGCCTGCTTGCTCATCGGGCTGCTCCTTATCGTCACCTTCGCCTACGGGATGTGGCACGGATACTCGCAGCAGCAGTCGCTCAACCAGCAGTGGCAGCAGCAAATGGGAACGCCGGTCACCGCTCCTCCTGCGACCCCCCTGGATCGCTCTCTCCAGCGGCCGGTCAAAGGCATCGACTTTGCGATTCGCGTCCCCAGGTTGAAGTATTTCGCCGCTGTCAGGGAGGGAACCACCTCGACGATCCTTTACTCGGGACCGGGTCGCTATCCGGGTACCGTGTGGCCGGGCGATCCGGGTACGGTTGGGGTGGCGGCGCACAACGTTTACTGGATCAACTTTCCCCAGCTCGCGATCCGCGATGAGATCGACCTGGAAACGCGCTACGGAACCTACCGCTATCGGGTGACTGGGAGCAAGATCGTCAACCCAGACGACCGGACTGTGCTGGTGCCGGACGCACCCGGATACCACCTCGTCTTGACGACCTGCTGGCCACTGTGGGCCGGCGCATTCGCCACCCAGCGCTACGTCATCTTCGCCGACCAGTTCTCCCCACGCATCACCGGGCCCGACAACCTGTAGGCAGCGGAAGGTCGGGCCGGACTGATCGGGCTCCGAAGGCCCGAAGAGCGAGACCACCCGGATTGACAAGTCGGCCCTTAAGCAGTATTTAGCTTCTGTACAGTCCTGCTTAAGTCCGTAGAGGGCCGCATTTGACCACGCCCGAATACGACGTAGAGCTCCGAGGCGTCTCGAAACGGTATGGTCGCGCCCAGGCGGTCGATCGGGTCGACCTTCGCGTCGGGCAGGGCAAGTTCTACTCCCTGCTCGGACCCAGCGGCTGCGGCAAGACCACGACCCTTCGGCTGATCGCGGGGTTCGAGCACCCTGACGAGGGCCAGGTGCTCATCGGCGGTCGCGACATGGCAGCGAGCCCGCCTTACAGGCGAGACGTGAACACCGTCTTCCAGCACTACGCCCTCTTTCCGCACATGACCGTCGCTGAGAACGTGGCGTTCGGCCTGCAGCAGCGGAAGGTGCCGACCGAGCAGATCGGAGGCCGGGTTGTCGAGGCGCTCGAGATGGTGCGGCTCGGCCACCTCGAGCAGCGCCGGCCGGCAGAGCTGAGTGGCGGCCAGCAGCAGCGCGTGGCCCTTGCGCGGGCTCTGGTGAACCGCCCGACGGTGCTGCTGCTCGACGAACCCCTGGGCGCCCTGGATCTGAAGCTGCGAAAGGAGATGCAGGTCGAGCTCAAGGAGCTGCAGCAGCAGGTCGGGATCACGTTCGTGTACGTCACCCACGACCAGGAAGAGGCGCTCACGATGTCCGATCGGATCGCGGTGATGCACGACGGTCGCGTGGTGCAGGAGGGGGCGCCACGGGAGATCTACGAGCATCCCGCGACGCGATTCGTTGCCGACTTCATCGGACTGACCAATTTTCTTGATGGGGAGGTGGTCGAGCTGAAGGACAACCACGTGCTGGTCAAGACCCGCGAAGCGCTCACTGTCTGGTGTGAAGGCGAGGGCGCGACGGCGCCGGGCAGCGCCGTCACGGTCGCCGTCCGCCCGGAGAAGATCGAGATGTCCGATCAGCCTCCGAGCGCCGCGTTGAACTGCTGGCGCGGCCAAGTGCTGAGTGGCGTCTTTCTGGGCGAGCAGACCGAGTACCTGGTACGCCTGGACGGCGGCCCCGAAGTGGTGGTAAGACGCCAGAACCTTCGCGTCAACGGCAGCGCGCCCGCCGCTGCGCCTGGCTCGTTTCTCTACGTGACCTGGGCTCCGGACGTGAGCCTCGTACTTCCTCGTTCGAACGCCACATAGATAAAGGAGAACGCACGCATGAATCGATTGACCACCCACGAGCTGAGCCGGCGCGAGTTTCTCGCGTTCTCGGCCTTGGCGACAGGGGGCTTGGTCCTTGCCGCATGCGGGGCCCCGACAGGCCCCAGCAGCTCGAGCGCCTCGCTTGCGCCGGTCGGCCCCATGGAGTCGGCCCTGAGCATCTTCAACTGGGATGGATACCTGAGCCCGGACACGCTCAAGCAGTTCAAAGCCAAGTACCCGGGCCTCACCGTCGACACAGCGACGTACGCGAGCAACGAGGACATGCTCGCCAAGATCGAGGCCGGGGCCAAGGGGTACGACATCGTCGTGCCCACCGGCTACATGGTCGAGATCATGATCCGGAAAGGCCTGCTCCTGCCCCTTGACTACAGGCAGCTCACCAACTTCAGCCACGTCGACGCGATCTTCCGCAACCCGGGTTACGACCCGAGCAGCAAGCACAGCGTGCCCAAGGACTGGGGCACCACCGGTTTCGGCTATCGCACCGACAAGATCTCTACCCCGATGACCAGCTGGAAGGATTTCTTCGACCGGGGTTCCGAGTTCAAGGGTAAGGTCAGCGTCCTGGACGGCGCCACCGAGACCGTGGGCATGGCCCTCAAGTACCACGGGTACTCCTACAACTCCGACAAGGATTCCGAGCTGTCGAAGGCCCGCGATCTGCTTCTCAAGTTCAAGCCCAACGTCGGCAAGGTCACCTCGAGCTATAAAGCCGACCTGACCAATGCCAACATCTGGGTCTCCATGGGTTGGAACGGCGACTTCGAGGCGATCAAGGGACAGCCATCGGCGCCGCCTATTCATTACGTCGTACCAACGGAAGGTTCAGAGCTGTGGATCGACACCTGGGCCATCCTGAAGAGCGCGCCACACCCCGTGGCGGCACACACCTTCATCAACTTCCTGCTCGACCCGGCGATCGAAGCCCAGGAGATCCAGTACACGTACTACGCACAGGCGGAAACAGACGCGCTCGCCAACACCCCGGCCGCGATCAAAGCCGACCCGATCATCTATCCACCCTCCTCTGAGCTGACCCCCCTGGAGACCCGCAAGGCGACCCCCGCCGGCCAGCGTGCGCGCGACCAGATCTTCGCGGAGTTCAAGGCGGCCTAAAAAAGTTGGTCCGCCGACTGGCACGAGCAAACGCCGGCGCCGGCAGCGTCCTGCTGGCGCCGGCGGCTCTTTGGTACGTCTTTTTCTTCGTGCTACCGCTCGGGTTCATCCTCGTCTTCAGCTTTCTGACGTCCGCGGACTACGGGGGAATCGAGTACCGATTCAACCTGAGCAACTACCCGCAGCTGCTCCAGAGTCCCATCTATCTGCGCATCTTCCTCAACACGATGGCCATGGCGGCAGCCGGCACTCTCATCTGCCTTCTGATGGGATTTCCGCTCGCGTATTTCCTGGCCACACGGGCCGGTCGCTGGAAGAGTCTGTTTCTAGTGATGCTGATCGTCCCCTTCTGGACGAGCTTCCTTACTCGGACGTACGCCTGGCTGATCCTCCTGAGTGATAACGGTCCGCTCGCGCACGTGATGCGGCAGGCGAATCTCCTGCACGGAGACCTGGGCTTCCTTTACACGTACAAGGCCGTTCTGCTTGGCATCGCATACAACTACCTGCCTCTGATGGTCTTTCCCCTCTATGTCTCGCTCGAGCGCCTCGACAAACGGTTGCTGGAAGCGGCGAAAGACCTCGGCGCCGGGAAGCTACAGGCGTTCAGGCGTATCACCGTGCCGCTGACGATGCCCGGCATCCTGACCGGATGCCTCCTCGTGTTCATACCGCTCACGGGTGAGTATGTGATCCCGGCGATCCTCGGCGGTGCGAAGAGCTACATGATCGGCAACCTCATCGGCGACGAGTTCGTCAGCGCCCACGATTGGGCCTTCGGCTCGGCTCTGGGGATGGCGGTGATCGTTCTCCTGCTCGGGTTGATCACGATCTATATGCGCCTGGCTCGACGCGGAGCCGCGGCGGACATGAGCCTGTAGCCGTGGCCACTATCGTCAGGCCGCTCGCAGTCAACCGGGTCAGGGCGGGGCCACACCGGGTCGCCGCGCTCGTCGAGCCCGCGCTTAGGACCTGGACCGCGCTCATCTACGTGTTCCTGTTCCTGCCGATCGCAATCGTCGTCTTCTTCTCGTTCAACGCCTCGCGACTGGTCGATGTCTGGGCAGGTTTCTCACTCAAGTGGTACGGGACGGCGTGGACCGACCCGGCCATCCTCGACGCGCTGCGGGTCAGCGTGACTGTCGCCGTCATCAATGCGGTGCTTGCGACAGTGTTCGGAACACTGGCCGCGATCGGCATGCAGCGTGTGGGCCGCCGCACCCGAACGACCTTCGAGGTGCTGGTCTACGGGACCATCGTCACGCCGGAGATCGTGATCGCAATCGCATCTCTGCTCTTCTTCGTGACGATCAACGTCGATCTTGGAATCCCGACGATCGTCATCAGCCACGTCGTGTACAACACCAGCATCGTCGCGCTCATAGTCAGAGCCCGGCTTGTCGGCATGGACCGCAGGTTGGACGAGGCGGCCGCCGACCTGGGAGCGACGCCGCTCCAGACCCTGCGCCGGATCACGATCCCGCTGCTGTACCCGGCCATCCTGGCGGGTGGCCTGCTCGCGTTCACCTTCTCGTTCGACGACTTCGTGCTCACATTCTTCGTCTCGGGTGCGAGCTCGACCACGCTGCCGCTGAAGATCTTCTCCATGCTGCGCTTCGGCATTTCCCCGGTTGTCAACGCCGTCGCGACGGTGATGCTGCTGGTGACGCTGACCTGCATCTTCACTGCATCGCTCGTCGTCCGCAGGCACGGGCGTGGTGGTGGCGAGTCCGGCCTTCTCCTGGCCGCCGCGCGGTCGGCAGCTGAGCGCAGGGCGACATGAACGACTCCCTGGGTGAGCGGATCCGGTCGATGCGCGAGAAGCGCGGGCAGTCTCTCAAGCAGCTGGCGCTGGCCACCGGGTTGACACAGAGCTTCCTGTCGCAGGTTGAAAGGGAGCTCACATCTCCGTCTGTCGCTTCGCTGAGAAAGATCGCCGAGGCGCTGGGCACCTCGGTCGCGACATTCTTCGCAGGCGGCTCGCCAAACGGGCGGCTGGTCCGAAAGGAGGACCGGGCCGTCCTGGTCCATCCGACGCGCAAGTGGAGTGATTCGATGCTGACTCCAAGCGTCAACGGCCGGCTGCAGGTGATCTGGTCGGTGATCGAAGCGGGCGGTGGCTCGGGTGATGAGCCCTACGCCCACGATTCCGACGAGGAATGCGTCGTCGTGATCCGCGGCAAGCTCGATTTCTGGGTGGGCGATGAGCACACCCGGCTGCAGGCGGGGGATGCGCTCACTTTCGAGAGCCGGATCCCGCACAAGAACCGCAATCCAGGCCCGGGAAGAGCGGAAGTGCTGTGGGTCATGACGCCTCCGTCGTACTGATGGTTGGCGCGCACTGGTCCTGGGCGGCGCCGGCGCCATGGGGCGCGAGGCGGTTAGGGACCTGTCCCTGACCAGCGACTTCGATGAGATCGTGGTCGCCGATAAAGACGTCAACATTGACCGCACTGAGGCGCGGGTTCTTCAGCTCGGCCACAAGCCGCTCTGCAGACCCCACGTGTTCCTCGACTACGGCCTGACATCTGAGGAGCCTTTCCGTGTCGACGGAACTGCTTTGAGCCCGCGGACCTTCCTGCGTGCGCATCTGCTGAACCGGTCGCCTGCGCTCGATTCGCCGGTCGCATTCTTTCTTCGAGTCGACGTCATCGGCAAACGCGATCACCATCCCGTGGCAATCTCATACCGCTCGGCCCATCCGACTGATTGGGGATCTGCCGGCACCGCTCGGATGACCGGGGTGCCGATGTCGATCGCGTTGCAGGCAATGGCGCGGGGCGAGGTCGCGCGCACCGGCGTGCTTGGTCCCGAAGCTGCGTTCAGCCCGGAGTCGATGTTTGCGCAGCTGCGCGCCCGCGGAGTGAGCATCGTGCGCGATTAACGCGGGGCGCGAATCCTGAACGTTCGGTAAACAGCTATCCACCTCTCTCAGCCGATCCTCAGGTCTGCTTTAGCACTGGTTCACAGGCCGCCCTCAATCTGGGCACATCGGCGCCGTGAGCTACGCCGAAATCTGCCGGCAAGAAGCCGGGAAGGAGGTGCAGCCACATGTTCAAGTTTCAACGCAAGTTGGCGATTCTCGCCGTCCCCGCAGTTCTGGCGCTCGGCGCCGTTTCATACGGGTCGGTGGTCGCCATGGCAGCTCCGTCAGCAGCGCCTGGAGCAGCGGCGCCGTCGGCAACCGAGCCGGCGGAGTCGGCAACGGAACCCGCCAATGAGCCGGCGCTGCCCGGCGGCGGATTTGCCGACGCGGACAACGTTCAGGCCAACACGCAGCAGGAAGGCATCAACTAAGCAACCTGCCGGCGTCTTTTGAAAGCGGGCCCGGGGAATTCACCCCGGGCTCATCAGTCTGTCGAACGGCAGGTCACCCAGCTCCCAGCCCCGTGTGAAGGTCGAGCGCGCGTACCCGTTGCGATGCGCGCAGCCTGAGCGAGAGCGGCGACAGGGCAGGCAAGTGCGTCCACGATCAGGGCTTCGGCTTCGCGGCCGGTGAGGGTAGTCGCGCCTCGACCCAGCTTCGCAGGGCGTTCAGGTTCAAGGCCCCGGTCACCCGATCGCGTTCCCGTCCGCCCTCCATGAGCACGAGGGTCGGGATCGCCTGCACGTGGAAACGTTCACCGAGCGCAGGCTCGTCGTCGGTGTTGAGCTTGGCCACCTTGAGCCTCCCGGCAAGCTCCTCGGAAAGGCGCTCGACGGCGGGCGCGACAATTCGACACGGTCCGCACCACGGGGCCCAGAAGTCGATCAGGACCGGGACGGGTGCTTTTTCGACGACCGCTTCGAAGTCCGACGCCCCGGCTTCAGCCAGCCAAGGGAGAGGCTTGCCGCACTTGCCGCAGTGGGGCACCCCTTTGGCGTCGGCGCGAACGTTGTTCTTCTGGCCACAGGTCGGGCAGACCGTGACCCTGGGGTCACTCATCTCCCAATCATCTTTCCCCCTAAAGGGCCGCTCTATTCAAGCGCCCTGGGCGTCATCCTCGCGCCGGCGTTCCGGCTGCGGCAATGGCGACCCTTTGTGGCCACCGCGTCATTAGGTGGTAGGAACGCCGGCTCGCCCCATCAGCTCCCACTGACGCCGGCAAGCGCCATCACAAGACGGACCCGGTCGACCGCGAGCTCCGTGTCTCGAAGCAGGCCGGCCTTGTCGGCCAGCACAAAGAGGTCTGCCAGGTGGACCGCCGAGCGTCCGCTCTCGAGGCCGCCGACCATCCGGAAGTGGTCCTGGTAGCCGTTCAGGTAGGCGATGAAGACGATTCCGGTCTTGTAGTAGAAGGTTGGCGCGACGAAGGCGTGCCGGCACACCGGCAGCGTCGATTTCAGGATGGCGTCGAAGCTCTGCACGTCCCCCGCGTCGAGAGCGAGGAGGGCGGATGAGGCCGCGGGCGCGATGATGTCGAATGCGCCCAACAGAGCGTCGCTGTAACGCTCGCCGTCGCCGGCGATCGTCCTGGGGTAATCGAAGTCGTCGCCTGTGAACATGTGCACGCCGTCAGGCAGCCGGCTCCGCATCGAGGTCTCACGTTCCTGGTCGAGAAGCGAGAGCTTCAGGCCCTCGACCTTGCCTCGGTTGTTGACGATGATCTCGAGGCACTCCTCCATCGCTCCGTCTAGGTCGGCGTGACCCCAATAACCCTCAAGCGCGGGGTCGAAGGCCTCTCCGAGCCAGTGGATCAACGCCGGCTGCTTGAGCTGAGAGAGGACCCGACCGTAGACGCGCGCGTAATCGTCTGGACCGCGTGCGATCCTCGCCAGCTCGCGGCTCGCCATGATCACGACCTGTCCGCCCTGGGCCTCGACAAATTCGCACTGCTCCTCGTAGGCCGCTTCGACATCGCGAAGGGTGCGGGCGGAGCCCGGCGCGAGGTGGTCGGTCTGAGCGCCGCAGACTATCCGGCCGCCAACCGCCCTGGCCTCGGCCACCGAGCGGCGGATCAGCTCCTTGGCAGCGTCCCAGTCCAGGCCCATCCCACGCTGCGCCGTGTCCATGGCCTCGGCGACCCCCAGCCCATAGCTCCAGATATGGCGGCGGAAGGCGAGGGTGCTCTCCCAGTCGATCACGGCGGGGGACACAGGGCTCACGTCGGCCAGCGGGTCGGCGACCACGTGGACGGCGGCGTAAGGAATTCGCGTTCGGGGAGGAATGCCGCTCTCGGCGTAACGAAACTTACCCTCGACGGCATAGTCGTACACACCGCCCCCGTGGCCGGGCAGACGAACCTTCTCGCCCACCTCAGACGTCCTTGTCGGCCCGCATCTCTGCGATCTGGTCGGCCGAGTACCCCATCTCGAAGAGAACCTCATCCGTGTGCTCACCAAGATCTGGTGGCGGCCGCCGCAGAGTCGCCTCGCCCGAGCTGTATCGCAGCGGATGCTTGAGGACTCGCACTCGGCCCGCGCGCGGATGATCAAACTCGAGGACCGGCGCGATGTGCTTCACCGCGACGTCCTGAAAAGTCTCGGTCAGGTTGTTGACGGGCGCGCACCAGATGTCGTGCCCGCGCAGGAGCTCGACCCACTCAGCGGTCGTGCGGCCGCGGAAGTAAGGGTCGAGGGCAGCGCGGATCTCATCGCGCTTGGTGTATGCGATCGCAGGATCCTCATAGGGCGTGAGCTCAGGTGGGTTGCCGAGCACCTCGCTGACGGCCTTGATCGGCGCCATAGAGATCGCCAGGTGGCCGTCCGCGGTGGCATAAAAGCCGTAGGGAACTGCATGGAACGTGTCCGCGATCGGGGTCTTGGGGCGCTTCAGCTGTGCCCCGTTCAGGTGGTAGACGACAGGCTCGGACTGCAGGTCCAGCGCAGCCTGCATCATGATCAGCTCGACACGCTGGCCCTCGCCGGACCGGGCGCGATGGACCAGGGCGGCAAGGATTCCCATCGCCAGCAGGCTCGCGCTGTGCTGGTCGACGACCGCTGCGGCCGATGGCGTCGGTCCCTGGGACTCCGTCCCGGTGTTGGCTCCAAGTCCGGAGATTGCCTGGATGAGGAGGTCCTGGCCCGGAAGATGGCTGTAAGGGCCGTCGCTGCCGTACCCGGAGCCGGCTGCGTAGATGATCCCTGGATTGTTCTTGCGCACTTCTTCGTACCCCAGACCGAGGCGATCCATGACGCCAGGGCGGTAGTTTTCAATCATCACGTCGGCGGTCTTCACCAGCCGATGCGCAGCGGCGACGCCCCGCGGACTCTTGAGGTTCAGGGTGACGCTCCGGAGGTTCCGATTCGCCATCATGAAGAAGGCGCTGACATCCCCGATAAACGTGTCGGCTCCGGACCAGCTGCGCTCCCATGCCCCTCGGCCGGGCGGTTCGATCTTGATCACGTCCGCTCCCATGTCGGCGAGGTACTGGCAGGCGGCCGGCCCGAGCAGGAATTGTGTGAAGGCGATGATGCGCACGCCCGCCAGGAGCTGGAGACCGTCCGGCGCGCTCACTTCACGAGTTGCATGATGTGGGTGGCAACCGCAACCAGCTCGTCTCGCTGGTTCTTGACCTCGACCTTCGCTGTCGTTCGCTCGCGCTCGCGCTCGACGCCCACGATCTCGTAGTCGATGGTCAGGGTGTCGCCGAAGTAGACCGGTTTCAGGAAGCGGATCCGGTCATAGCCGACCGACACCATCGGTCGGCCGAAATCCTCGAGGATGCGGGTGGACGCCGCCGATGTATAACCAACGATGAGTGCCCCGTGGGCGACGCGATGGCCGAGGCTGGTCTTGCGGCAGTACTCCTCGTCGACATGGTTCGGATCGAAGTCGCCGGTGATTCCCGCGAAGAGGTAGACATCGGACTCGCTCACCGTCTTGGAAACGCGGGTCCGCAGCCCAACCGCGATGTCATCGATGCTCTGGCCGGTCACCGGTCGTTACCTCCCCTCACCACCATGAGATGCCTGCGCTGATTCCGCCATCCACGTAAATCGTCTGGCCGGTGATGAAGCGCGCCCGATCCGAGGCCAGGAAGGCGACCACGTCGGCGACGTCTTCCGGCTCGCCGAGCCGCCTGAGTGGCGTGTGTTCGATCGTCGCCTTGACCCGATCTGGAAACTGTTCCATATAAGCGAGAGTCAGGGGTGTCTTGATGATGCCCGGGCCAACGGCATTGACAGTCGCACCGCTCGGGCCCCATTCGACAGCAAGGCTGCGAACCAGGCCTGAGACGCCGGCTTTGGTGGCTCCGTAAGCCGCCCGCAGATCCATGCCGTGGGTGGCGGACAGCGAGCTCGTCACTACGACGCGACCGCCAGGTTTCTCGATGAGGAGCGGGCCGAAGACCTGGCAGGTGACAAACACGCCGTAAAGGTTCGTGTCGAACATATCGCGCAAATGCTCGTCCTGCAGCTCGAGCGCTCTAACCCGCGTGTTCACGCCTGCGTTCGGAACCAGGATGTCGAGAACGCCGAGCCGGTCACGCAGGTCTTCGAGCGCCGCGCGGTCACGCACATCCGCATACTCGACGCTGGCCAGCGGATCGTCGTTGAACTCCTTCTGAAAGGCCTCGATCTGGTCCTTGGCTTTGCCGACCGCGATCACCCGTGCCCCCTCTCGACGCAAGGCGCGCGTGATTGCAAGGCCGATTCCTCGCGTGCCTCCGGTCACGAGCGCGGTACGGCCCTCGAGGCTCACGATCTCGCCGTGGCCTCGACCTGTGCGAGCGGTTCCAGAATGTGTTTGGCGAAGAGCTCGAGCTGGCTAAGATCTGCAGTCATCGTGTGCAGGAAGATCTCCTCCACACCGGCGTCGATGCGCTCCTGGATCCGGCGCTGAATGTCGTCGATCGTCCCTGTCAGATAAACGGCCTCGATGTAGTCCCAGGGGCGCTCATCCGATACGACCCCCAGCATGTACCGCTTCTGCTCATCGACGGCCGCGTCCCTGGATGTTTTCTCGCTGAGCCAGCAGAAGTTCTCGTGGGCGACAGTGAATTTCTTCTCGGCTCGAGATGTCCCCATCCGGCTCAGCTCGGCATCGATCTCGGCGAGGTCTTCCACGATCTGCGTCGGATGGGAGGTCGGCCGGGCGATCCATCCATCCCATCGGCAGATCCTCGACAGCACGTTGGGCGACATCTCGGCCTTGTCCGGAGAGGCCTCGTGCGCATACTGCTGGCCGCCTGCCACCCACACAGGCGGGACATGGCTCAGCGGCTCGACTGTGATGTCGTTCATCCGGTAGTGCTTGCCTTCAAAGCTGACATGGGCTCCTTTCAGCAGCCGCATTGAAGCTTCGAGGACCTCGTCGGTGCGTGCGCCGCGCTGCTGCCGCGTGCTGCCGGTGGACTCAAACTCAGGCGGGTACCATCCGGTTCCGATTCCGTACACAAAACGGCCACCGCTGAGGTGCTGCAGCGTGGCGATCTCCTTCGCAAGCACCACCGGCTGCCTGGTCGGTAGCACAAGCACCGAAGTCCCGAGCTTGACCCGACTGGTGACGGCGGCGACATGCGACAGCGTCATCATCGGTTCTGTCCAGCTGACGCGGTAGAACCTCGCCGCTGTCAGGAGGTGGTCCGTGATGAACAGGGAGTCGAAGCCGAGGTCCTCCGCCTTCACCGCAAAGCGGCGGATCTGGTCGCCGTGCTTCGCGTCCTGGCCGGGAAGCAGATACGAGGGAACGAAAACGCCGAGCTTCATGCCGAAACCGTCGCCCGGTTCACGCCGCCAGGATCAAGCTTCATCCAATCCTCCTGAGTAATCGTTCGATGTGGAGCTGCTACGAAGGCAGCGCGATTCTGGCGACCGGTTCGACGATCAGGCGCACAAGCAGCTCGATCTGGTGCGGGTCATCGGTCGTTGGACCGAGGACGACGTACTCGCATCCGGCCTCCTGCAGTGCGATGAGCCTCGCCACCTGTTGTGCAGGCGTACCGAGCAGGTAGCTGCGCTGCAGTTGCTCAAAGGGCCGGTGGGTGCCCATCACCTCCATGAACGGCGGACGCTGCAACCGAAGGGCTTCGCTCGCGTCAGCTGTGTCGACCACGTGGATGAAGTTGCAGTGCCCGAATGTGAATCCCGAAAGCGAGCCGCGCCTCCGGATGACCTCTGTGCTGACAGTCGCCCAGTCGCGCTTGATCAGATCCAGGTCCGCGGCGCTTCGCGAGAGCCAGCCGTCTCCCTGCACGATTCGATCCAGCACTCGTGGAGCCATCGCCTCCGTATCCGGAGACTCTGAGTCGGCAACACGTGCCCCGCCGGATACCCAGACCGGGGGCATTGCAGCCGGCCTTGGTTCGATGGTGACCTCGCGGAAGTTGTAGAACCGGCCCTCGAACGTCACCGAGTCCTCGGTGAGAAGGCGGCGGACCGCTGCGAGCATCTCATCCGTGCGAGCTCCGCGCTCCTGAATTCGGCCACCCGTCGCGTCGTACTCCGGCCCATACCAGCCTGTGCCGATGCCGAACATGTAGCGGCCATTGGACAGGTAGTCGAGCGTCGCGATCTCCTTGGCCAGGATCACCGGGTGGCGTACAGGCAGGATCAGGATGCCGGTGGCCAGTCTCACCTTCTTGGTGAGCGCCGCCGCAAAGGTCAGGACCTGAATCGGCTCCAGCCACGTGACCCCGTACAGCCCCGGCGCCGTCAGCAGGTGGTCGATGACCCAGATGTCGAGTCCGGCCTCGTCGGCGGCAGTTATGCAGTCGCGCAGCCGCGAGCGGTGGTCCTGCGAAGCGTCGCGATAAACGTAGGAGGGTAGCCAGAGTGCGAACTTCATCAAACGGCGAGTTTGTGCGTCAGCTCACCCGCCTCGATCATCGCTTGCCGGACGGCCTCTCGCTCGGCTGGGGAGATCGGCAGCAGCGGCTCGCGTACGGTGGCGCGCGGAAGGATCCCCTGCATGACCAGGGCTTCTTTGGCGCGTGCGCGATAGTTGCGAACCGGGGGTGCGAACAGGGCACACTCCAGCGGGGCCAAACGCTTCATGATCTGCCGAGACTCCTCCAAACGACCTCCCACTGCGAGGTCGACCATCTCAGCGAGCTGCCTCGTCGGCAAGGCCCCGAATCCCAGCAGCGCGCCGTCGGCGCCAAGCACGAACGATTCGTAGATGAACGGGTCGTCCCCGGTGAGGACGGCGACCGGGCGTCGCTGCTCGCGAACCGCCGCAACCACCTCGACAAACACCCGCGCATCGAACGACGCATCCTTGATGGCCACCACCTGCGCCACGCTGCAGAGCTTTTCGATGATGTCGGGTGACAGCAGCACACCTCCAAGTGATGGCAGGAGATTGAAGAGCACCAGCGGTAGGTCCACCTCATCGCCGATCGCGGCGTGGTAGCGAACGACGATCTCGGCGTCGAGCGGGGAGCCCTGATAAGCGGAGATTGGAAACACGAGCAGAGCGGAAGCGCCCGCGGCGCGATAGTCTCGCCCGTACGCAACAGCTTGCTCGGTGAATTGGGCTGGAAGGCCGGCGATGATGGGGAGCCGCGCACCGATCTCGTCCACGACGATCTCGATCACCCGAATCCGCTCCTCGTGCGTGAGGTGGGAGGCCTCTCCGGTGTCGACGTTGACCGCCACTCCATGGATCGTCGTCTTGGCGATGTGCCTCATGTAGCTCCGCAGGCTGGTCTCGTCGATGCGCGCGTCCTCGGTCATCGGCAGCACGGTGGCTGGAAACAGGCCTTTGAAATCGATGTTCATACGGTCAACACTCCCGATCGCGCATCCGCCGCCGTCCGGCCCTCATAAAGATCGCGGCCTGCGACAAGAGCACGGATCTTCGCATCGGCTATCGAGCGGGCCAACATCCAGAAGCCGCAGTCTGGATGTACGTAAGCGATGCGCTCGGGCCCGCCGAGCATCCTTGCCGCAGCCTCGATCCGAGCCGCCACGTCGGACGGAGACTCGACGACAGTCGTCTTGATGTCGATGACTCCGATGCCCAGTCGCAGCTTGGGTCCGACGTCGCGCAGTCGCT
>JALZAL010000354.1 GCA_030948325.1 Candidatus Dormiibacterota bacterium | reverse complement strand
CTATTTGATCGAGCGATACTCTCCGCCTGCGATTCGGGCGGTATGGTCCGACCAGCACCGGTTCGAACTGTGGCTTCGCATAGAGATTCTGGCGTGTGAAGCCTGGGCGACCCTCGGCCGCATCCCTGCGTCCGCTCTTCCCAAGATCCGGAACGCCACCTTCGACGCGACCAGGATCGGCGAGGTCGAGGAAAGGGTCGGCCACGACGTGATCGCGTTCCTGACCGTCGTCAACGAATCGATCGGGCAACCTGAGGCACGTTACGTGCATCTGGGCATGACGAGCCAGGACCTCAACGACACCGCCATGGCCGTTCAGCTCGGCGAGTCGGCAACACTCATAGGTTCTGATCTCGCCACGGTACGAGAGGCCGCCGCTGAGCTCGCTATCCGCCATCGGCGGACCCTCATGGCCGGTCGCACGCATGGCGTCGTCGCCGAACCTACGACCTTCGGCTTCAAGGTTGCCGGCTGGGTGGCGGAGCTCGATCGGGCGCAGGCACGCCTCGGCCAGGCGGCCCAAGAGGTCGCGGTCGGGCGCGTCAGCGGCGCCGTCGGCACCCACGCCACCATCGATCCCGCGGTCGAGGAATATGTCTGCAAAGAGCTTGGGCTGGCGCCGGACACCGTGTCGACCCAGGTCATCGCCAGGGACCGTCATGCCAGCTTCATGGCCGCGCTTGCTTCCGCGGCCGGCACGCTAGAGCGGATCGCGACGGAGATCCGCCATCTTCAACGGAGCGAGGTGGGCGAGGCGTTCGAACCGTTTGGAAAGGAGCAGAAGGGCAGCTCCGCGATGCCACACAAGCGCAATCCCGTCCTCACCGAGCGCGTCTGCGGGCTTGCCCGCGTCGTGCGTGGGCAGCTTGTGACCGCGTTCGAGAACACCGCGCTGTGGCACGAACGCGACATCAGCCACTCGTCGGCGGAGAGGATCATCTTTCCCGACGCGTGCGCCGCGGTCGACTACATGGCGCTGGAGATGGCGAAGGTGCTGCGCGGCCTGGAGGTGCGTCCGGAACGAATGCTGCGTAACCTGCAGTTCGCGGGCGGCGTCGTGTTCTCACAGCGTGCGCTGCTCGCGCTGGTCGACAGCGGAATGGCCCGGGAGGATGCCTATATTTTGGTGCAGAAGGCTGCGATGAGTGCGATGGCCGAGGACGGGCCTGGATTCCGCGTTTTGTTGGAGGAGGACAACGACGTCATGAGCCGGATCGGGTCTCGGATGGAAGAGATCTTCAACCCATGGGCCGGACTCGAGCACACCGACCTTGCGTACGACCGCCTGGAATTGGGAACGACCGCCAAGTGATCGCGGGGCCCGCGGTCGTGACCACGGATCTTCCCCTGAAGCTCTTCGCACGCGGCAAGGTCAGGGATACCTATGAGCTCGATGACAACAGGCTGCTGATGGTGGCCACCGACCGAATCTCCGCCTTCGACCACATCCTCCCCAACGGCATACCCGACAGAGGCAAGGTCCTCACCCAGCTGTCTATCTTCTGGTTCTCCCAGACCGACTACTTCCAGGAAAATCACCTTGTCTCGGGCCAGGTGCCCGACCTGCCGGCGGTGCTGCGAGACCGCCGCAATGAGCTCTCAGGCCGCTTCATGATCGTGCGCAAGGCCAAGCGCATCGACTTCGAATGCGTGGTACGGGGCTACCTCGCCGGGAGCGCGTGGAAGGAGTACCAGGAATCTCAGACTGTCGCAGGAGAGAAGATGCCGCCGGGACTTCGGCAGAGCGAAAGGTTGACGGTGCCGATCTTCTCGCCCGCGACCAAGGCCGAGACCGGTCACGACGAGAACATCACGTTCGCGCAGCTTCAAAAGGAGCTTGGGGACGACCTCGCGACCAAGATCCGGGATGCAAGCCTCGAGCTGTACAAGTTCGCGTCGGAGCTGTCGGCGCGGCGCGGGCTCATCCTGGCAGACACGAAATTCGAATTCGGCACCCTCAACGACCAGCTGATCTTGATCGACGAGGCGCTGACGCCGGACAGCTCGCGTTTCTGGGAGCCGTCGACATACCTCGCCGGCACCTCGCCGGAGTCGTACGACAAGCAGTTCGTTCGTGACTGGCTCACTCGCTCGGGTTGGGACAAGGAGTCGGAGCCGCCCGCGCTGCCCGACGACGTCGTCGCACAAACGCGCGAGCGCTACCTCACCGCCTACCACCGCCTGGTCGGCAAACCGCTTTTCCCGCCGAGGGCCCGCAACGAATGACGCTGACCGCGCGCGTGATCGTGACCCCTAAACCCGTCGTCAACGACCCCCAGGGCACGACAGTCAAGCAGGGCCTGGCCACCCTCGGCTTCACCGATGTGACGGACGTGCGCATCGGCAAATACATAGAGGTGAGCCTAGATGCGGCCGACGAGAACGAGGCCAGGCAGCGCGTGGAGGCGATGTGCCGGCAACTCCTCGCCAACCACGTCATCGAAGACTTTCGCTTCGAGATAGATGCCGGTGGGCACCGCAAGAGATGAAATTTGGTGTCCTGGTGTTCCCCGGCACGTGGTCCGACCGAGACTGCGGCTGGGTGATCGACCAGGTCCTTGGCGAACAGCTTCAGTACCTGTGGCACAAGGACGCGGACCTCAAGGGATGCGACTGCATCATCCTGCCAGGCGGCTTTGCGTATGGCGACTACCTGCGCACCGGTGCGATCGCACGGTTTGCGCCGGTGATGGAAAAGGTGGGTGAGTTTGCCGACCGCGGCGGGCTCGTGTGGGGCATCTGCAACGGTTTCCAGATCCTGTGCGAAGCCGGGCTGCTGCCCGGCGCGCTGATCCGCAACACCTCTCTTGAGTTTCGCTGCCAGTGGACCAACCTGATGGTGGAGCGGAATGACCTGCCCTACACGTCGCAGTGCTCGGAGCGCGAAGTGATTCGCGTTCCAATCTCACATGGGGAGGGCAGCTATTTTGCCGACCCCGCCACGCTTTCACGCCTCGAGCAAAACGGGCAGGTGGCCTTCCGATATTGCGATCCCGAAGGTCGGGTCGTTCCCGGCGCCAACCCGAATGGGTCGCTGCACGGCATCGCCGGCATCACCAACAAGCGCGGCAACGTGCTGGGGATGATGCCCCATCCCGAGCGCTGCTCAGAGCGGGAGCTGGGCGGCACCGATGGTCTCAAGCTGTTCCGATCGGTAGTCGAGTCCGCGGCCCGGGTCCTCGCGTCTTGACCGTCAAGGAAATGAACGAGCGGCGGCTTCGGGAGGTCGCCCTCACGCCGGAGGAGTACGCCGTCATCGTCGAGCAGCTGAAGCGACAGCCCAACGACGTGGAGCTGGGCATGCTGGGGGTGCTCTGGTCCGAGCATTGCTCCTACAAGACCTCGAAGTCGCTGCTCCGCAGGCTCCCATCCAGCGGCGCTGCGGTCCTGCAGGGCCCGGGTGAGAACGCCGGCGCTGTCGACATCGGCATGGGCTGGGCGGTCGTGTTCAAGATCGAATCGCACAACCACCCCTCCGCGATCGAGCCATACCAGGGTGCTGCCACCGGGGTCGGAGGGATCATCCGAGACGTCATCGCGATGGGCGCGCGACCGATCGCGCTGCTCGACTCGCTCCGATTCGGTCCGCTCCCAGCTTCGCAGCGCCACTTCGACGGCGTGGTCGCCGGCATCGGCGGTTACGGCAACTGCATGGGAATCCCCACCGTCGCGGGCGAGGTCTACTTCGAAGACTGCTACGCGCAGAACCCTGTCGTCAACGCGATGTGCGTGGGGCTGGTGCCCGTGCGCCGGCTGATGCGCGCGCGCGCCGAAGGGACTGGCAACAGCCTGCTCCTGGTTGGCGCCGACACCGGTCGTGACGGCATCCACGGCGCGTCGTTCGCGTCTGTCGAGCTCGACGAAAACAGTGCGGAGCGCAGACCGGCTGTCCAGGTCGGCAATCCCTTCCTCGAGAAGTGCCTCCTCGAGGCTTGCATGGACCTGGCCCACACCGATGCGGTCGTCGCGATTCAAGACCTCGGGGCCGCGGGCCTCACGTCCTCGGTTGCAGAGTGTGCGGGCCGGGTGCCGGGAGCCGGCGCCCGCATCGACGTCGCACTGGTGCCTCGGCGTGAGAAGGGGATGACGCCGTACCACGTGATGCTCTCGGAGTCCCAGGAGCGAATGCTCGTCGTTGTTCAGCGCGGACGCGAGGCAGAGGTCGAAAAGATATTCACCACCTGGGACCTGACATCGGTCGTGATCGGTGAGGTTACCGACGATGGTTGCTTGACCGTCGTCGATGGAAAGGTCGAGGTCGCACGGCTGCCGATCGCCCTCCTGACTGAAGGGGTCCCCCTACGCCGCCTCACCGGGATCGCGCCCGCTCCTCGGCCGGAGCTGAACGTGGACGAGATCCCGCCGCTGGTCGACCCTGGCGCTGCGCTGCTGCGCATGCTCGCGAGCCCGAACCTGATCAGTCGGCGGGGCATCTTCCGCCGGTACGACCACATGGTCGGCGACTCCACGGTGGTGGCGCCGGGCGGAGATGCGGCGGTGCTGCGAATCAAGGGGATGCGACTTGGGCTTGCCATGACCACCGACTGCAACAGCCGGTACTCCCACCTGGACCCGAACCTTGGTGCGCAGCTCGCGGTCGCGGAGGCCGCACGCAACATAGTGGCCACGGGCGCCAGGCCTCTTGCCGTCACCGACTGCCTCAACCTCGCAAACCCGGACCGGCCCGAGGTCTATTGGGAGCTGGAGGAGACCATCGCCGGGCTGGCTCAGGCGTGTCGGGTTCTCGAGCTCCCGATCGTGAGCGGCAACGTCAGCCTCTACAACGAAACGTTCGTCGCTGCCGCTGGGGCCAATTCGACGGGCGCGGGAGGGCACCGGCGAGACGGACAGCAGGATGGCCTCTCCGGTGAATCTGCAATCTACCCGACGCCCGTGATCGGCATGGTCGGCGTGCTGGAGGACTACGGCCGGCGGCTCGAAGCCGGGTTGCGCGGCGAAGGCGACTTCGTGCTCCTGGTCGGCTCCAGCCACAACGATCTCGGTGGCAGCGAGTACTTGAAGGTCGAGCATGGTCGCATCGCGGGCCGGCCGCCGGCGCTCGACCTCGCCAGGGAGCGGGCGGTCCACAAGCTGATGCTGGCCGCCGCGGGCGCCGACCTGCTGCGGTCCGCCCACGACTGTTCCGACGGCGGTATGCTCGTCGCTCTCGCCGAAAGCTGCTTGCTGGGTGGCATCGGCGTCCGCTGCCCTCCTGTGAAGCCCGAGCCTCCGGTCCGGATGGACGCGGCGTTCTTCGGCGAATCTCCCAGCCGGTTCATCGTCAGCGTGCCATCTCGCGCGATGCCGGAGATGCAAACGCTCGCCCGGCGCCACCACGTGGAGATCTCGCTGCTCGGTCTGGCCGGCGGCGACTCCATCGAGTTCGAGGGCCAGTTCAAGGTGTCGCTCGCCGAGATGCGTCAAGCTTGGGAAGGAGGCGTGTTTTAACCATGTGCGGGGTTTTTGGGATCTGCGCATCGCGGGGGGTCGACGTCGCCAACCTCACGTACTTCGGGCTCTTCTCCCTGCAGCACCGCGGACAGGAGTCTGCAGGGATGGCCGTCTCCGACGGTACGGCGGTCCGCGTCCATCGCGACATGGGCCTGGTGGCGCAGGTGTTTTCACCGGCGACCATCCAGGAGATGGGCCAGGGATCCATCCTTGCCCTGGGACACACGAGGTACTCGACCACAGGCTCGAGTCGCGCGGAGAACGCGCATCCGTTGCCCTTCCACCACCCACAGCTGGGCCCGGGCGCCATCGCACACAACGGGAACCTCCTGAACGCGGACGCGCTGCGCCGTCAGCTGGAGGAGGCGGGGGCGGAGTTCAACTCCTCTCTCGACACCGAGGTGATGGCGCGCCTGATCGAGCACACGCACGGCCGCACATGGGAGGAGGTGATCCGCCGTACCTTCGCCCGGGTCGTCGGCGCGTACTCCTGCGGGATCATCACGCCGACGCAGCTGATCGCGCTGCGCGACCCCTATGGCTTCAGACCTCTTTGCATCGGCTACATACCCCTGGCAGGACAGCCGGCACACGTGGTCGCGTCGGAGACATGCGCCCTTGACACCGTCCACGCCACCTTCGTTCGGGAGGTACAGCCCGGAGAGATGGTGGTCATGGACGAGCATGGCGTCCACAGCGTCACCTTCCAGACGTCTAACAAGCACGCGATGTGCGTGTTCGAGTTCATCTACTTCGCGCGACCCGACTCCATCCTCATGAACTGCGAGCTCGAGGAGGCCCGCATCCGCATGGGCCATGAGCTCGCCAACGAAGCGCCCGTAGACGCCGACATGGTGATCGCGTTTCCAGACTCGGGCACTCCTGCCGCCATCGGTTACGCGGAAGCGGCCGGCATCCCGTTCCGTGAGGCGCTGATGAAGAGCCGGTACATCAACCGCACGTTCATCCAACCCGACCAGTCGTTGCGCGAGGCCGGCGTGATGCTGAAGTTGAACGCGCTCCCTCGCTCGATTCGTGGCAAGCGCCTGATCGCGGTGGACGACTCGATAGTCCGCGGCACGACCTCCCGCCGCATCATCGAAAGGCTGCGCGCCGCCGGCGCCAAGGAGATCCACATGCGGATCTCCAGCCCGCCGATGCGATTCCCGTGCTTCATGGGCGTCGACATCGGCTCCACCAAGGAGCTGATCGCCTCCGGCCGAACTGTCGAGCAGGTGCGCGAGCACCTCGGGGCGGACAGCCTCCAGTACCTCTCCATCCCAGGACTCATGCGTGCCATCGGTCGCGGCACCTCACAAGAGTTCTGCCGCGCCTGCTTTGACGGCTCGTACCCCGTGCCCGTGCCGCAGCAGCTCGAGATGGACAAGATGCAGTTCGAGGGCTCTGGCCGCGAGCTTGGCGCCGCTGCGCCGGCGGGACGCCATGTTCCCGGTCCACCTCCCCTCGAGCTGGCCAAGCCGAAGGTCTGAGGCCCAATGGGCGCTGAAGGGCTGTCGTACGCCGCTGCCGGCGTCGATATCGAGGCTTATGAGCGTGTTCTCGAGCGTGTCAAACCTTTGATCGCCGCGACCCACGGCAAGGAGGTCGCAGTCGGGGCGGGACCCTTCGCGGGCCTGTATGCGCTCCCGGGCGGCGGACATCTCGCCGCGAGCGCTGATGGTGTGGGCACCAAGATCAAAGTCGCGATCGGCGCCGGCCGGCATCTGGGCATCGGTGTCGACATCGTCAATCACTGCGTCAACGACATCGCCACGGCCAGAGCCAGGCCCCTGTTCTTCCTCGACTATTTCGCCACCGGGCGGCTCGACCCCGACGTCTTCGCCCAGCTCATCGAGGGCATGACGGAGGCCTGCCGGGAGGCGGGGTGCGCGTTGCTCGGAGGCGAGACGGCAGAGATGCCCGGTGTATACGCGCTGGGCGACTACGACCTGGCCGGCTTCATCGTCGGGCTGGTCGAGCCGGAACGGCGCCCGGATCCGACGAGCATCCGCGCCGGAGATGTGATCGTCGGCATGCCCTCGAGCGGCCTGCACACCAACGGCTATGCGCTGGTGCGGAAGGTGTTTGAGGATGTGCCGCTCACGAAGGTCTATCCAGAGCTGGGCCGGCCGCTTGGGGAAGAGCTGCTCGAGCCGCATCGCTCGTACCTGGCGCCCCTTCGGACCGTCAGGTGGAAGGGGGCCGCGCACATTACGGGCGGCGGTATCCTCGGCAATCTTCCTCGATGCCTCCCCGACGGTCTGGGTGCACGCCTCGATCGGAAAGCGTGGAAGGAGCCTGCGATTTTTGGCCTCATCCGCAAGCTTGGAAGGATTTCAGACGACGAGATGCTGGGCACTTTCAACATGGGGCTTGGCATGATCCTGGTAGTGGATGCCAACGACGTCCCACCGGACGCCGAGGTGGTTGGTGAGGTCGTCAATCACAGCGGGCCCGACCGGGTGGTGATCCGCTGAAGCTCGGGGTGGCGGTCTCCGGCAAGGGATCCAACCTCCGCAATCTCGTCGAGCATGGCTTTGAGGTCGTCGCCGTGGCCACCAACCGACCCGCGTGCGAGGGAGCGGCGTTTGCCCGCGAGCGGAGAATCCCGCTGGGTGAGCTCTCGCAGAAAGGCTTCGCCTCATCCGAGGATCGCGACGTCGCCATGCGGGACTTCTTCAAAGCCCACGGTGTGGAGCTGGTTGTCGACGCCGGTTACGACCGCATCCACTCACGGACTTTCCTGGCAGCGTTCAGCGGCCGGATCATCAACGTCCATCCGTCACTGCTTCCCGATTTCGCGGGTGGCATGGACGCCGTCGCGCAGGCTCTGCATTCAGGAGCGAAGATGACCGGTGCGACGGTGCACGTGGTCACCGATGATCTGGACGCGGGCCCGATTCTCATACAGGAGTCGGTGCCGGTGCTGGAGGCGGACACCGTGGAAACGCTGCACCGGCGCATCCACGAGGCCGAGTACCGCATCCTTCCCCAGGCGATTCGTTTGATGGAGGCACGACTTGCCAAGAGCCCTGCTGTCGGTTAGCGACAAGACCGGGCTGAGCGGCTTCGCGCGGGGCTTGCAGCGGCTGGGTTATGACCTGTATGCGACCGGCAGCACGCTCAACGCCATCGTCGACGCGGCCATCGACGCGCGGCCGGTGACCGACCTGACCGGATTCCCGGAGATGATGGACGGGCGGATCAAGACGCTTCACCCTGGTGTGCATGCGGGTCTCCTGGCGCGGCGGGAGAAGCCCGAGCACATGGAGGCGCTGCGCCGGCACGAGCTCAAAGAGATCGACCTCCTGTGCTGCAACCTCTATCCGTTCGTGGAGACGGTGACGCGACCCGGGGTGACTTTCGAGGAGGCGGTGGAGCAGATTGACGTCGGCGGCCCCGCAATGATTCGAGCCGCGGCCAAAAACTTCGAGTCGGTGGTTGTCGTCGTCAGACCGGAGAGTTACGCCGAGATCCTCAGTACCCTGCAAGCAGGGGGTCCGGACAAGGACATGCGCCGGCGGCTGGCGGCGGCTGCTTACGCACACACCTCCGCGTATGACGCGTGGATCGCTGCCTATATGCGGGGCGGTGCGGAGGCCGGCTTTCCGCACGAGATCGCATTCGCCGGACGGCTCGCGCAGCCGCTGAAGTACGGCGAAAATGAGCACCAGCGCGCTGCGTTTTACAGGTATGGGCCTGACTCCGGCGGCCTCGCGGATGCACACCAGCTTCAGGGCAAAGAGCTCGGATTCAACAACATCCAGGATGCAGCGGCTGCTTTCCAGCTCGTCAGCGACTTCGATCGTCCCGCGGCGGCGATCGTGAAGCACACGAATCCATGCGGTCTTGCGATTGCGGACGACCTGGCGGTCGCCTACATGCGCGCCTACGAATGCGATCCCACGTCGGCGTTTGGCGGCGTCGTCGCCGTGAACCGGCCACTCGATCGCTCGACCGCCGAACAGATCGTCCAGATCGTCACGCATGTGGTCATCGCCCCGCAGGTCCTTGATGAGTCCATCGAGGTGCTGGCGCGCCGCAAGGCCATGGTCGTCATGGCGGCTCAACCGCCTCGGCCGGGACTCTTTGATTACGACGTGCGCTCGGTCCCGGGGGGATTCCTGGTCCAGGAGTGGGATCGCGCCGGTTTTGACCGGGCCGCTTGCGCCGTCGCGACTAGGTGCGCTCCCAGCGAGGCGGAATGGGAGCAGCTCCGGCTTGCCTGGATTGCCGTCAAGCACGTGAAGTCCAACGCCATCGTGCTGTTCAAGGACTGCGCGGCGGTCGGAGTCGGCGCCGGTCAGATGTCGCGCGTCGAAGCGGTACAGATCGCCGTGCGACGGGCGGGTGAGCGTGCGCGGGGATCGGTCATGGCGTCAGACGCGTTCTTTCCTTTTCCGGACGGCCTCGAAGAGGGCATACGCGCCGGCGTGACCGCAGCCATCCAGCCCGGTGGATCGATGAAGGACTCCGACGTGGTCGCGGCGGCGGATGACGCAGGAATTGCGATGGTGATGACCGGCCAGCGACACTTCAAGCACTGATCGGCGATGGGATCTCGATTCGGGGAAGAGGGCCGAAAGCTCTCTTATGGCTCCTACCTGAAGATCCCTGAGCTCCTCAGCCTGCAGGAAGGCCTCAGCACCGCGCATGACGAGCTCCTGTTCATCGTGGCCCACCAGGTCTACGAGCTGTGGTTCAAGGTCGTGCTCGACGAGCTCGAGGCCACGCGAAGCCGGATCGACTCGGACGACGTCTTCTTTGCCCGCCACCATCTCCGACGCGTTCACGTCATCGAGCGTTTGCTGGTGGAGCAGATAGAGGTCCTCGAAACGATGTCGCCGCAGGACTTTCTCGCCTTTCGGGCGCAGCTGGCGCCGGCCAGCGGTTTCCAATCGGTCCAGTTTCGCGAGATCGAGTTCTTGTCCGGCCTGAAAGAGCCCCAGTACCTGGCGCGCATCGACGGGAGCCCCGCAGAGATGGGCCGGCTGCAGCGGCGCCTCGAGGAGCGCTCCCTGAAGGACGCATTCCACGAGCTGGTCGGCCGCCGCGGATCGCCCGCGCTGCTGGAGATCTTCCGAGATCGCCACCGCCACGGCGACCTGTTCGACCTGTGCGAGGCCCTGGTCGACCACGACGAGGCTTTCGCGCACTGGCGCGCGCGTCACGTCCTGATGGTCGAGCGGCAGATAGGGACCAAAACCGGCACCGGCGGCAGCAGTGGCGCGCAGTACCTGCGCTCGACCTTGGGCAAACGTTTCTACCCCGACCTGTGGGCGGTGCGTTCGCAACTTTGACACCGCATCAGCTCACCAACGCCCCTCTCTCAGGCTCTCCCCCTTGAGGGCAGAGAGGTCAGGGCCTGGACTTAGGTGACGGAGGGCTTTGCCGGCGAGCGGCCGGAGCACCACATGAAGAAGACGCGCGTGGAGAATCCGCGAGTGACCTGCGGCACCTGCAGGATGTTCGACGGGGCCGCGTGGTGCCGGCATTGGAACTTCCACACGACCGAGGAGTCTCCGCCTTGCCGCTTCTACCGGAAGAAGGAGCTCGCCACGTGAACAAAGCAAAATCAAAACGAACGCAGGTCTCGATGCCGCGACCGCTCGTCACGACCCACTTTCACACCGCGCGACGTTACTCCGGCCCTGCACCCTTGGCGTTTTCGCCTGACGGAGCCATGCTCGCCTTCGTATCGCCGAAGGACGGTCCGGCCGTCGTTTGGGAGGTCCCAGCGGCGGGAGGAAAGCCAACGATCGCGATCGCGATCGATGGAGCCGCTGCGCACGGGCTTGCGTGGTCTCCATCAGGCGATCTCTACTGCACTGCAGACCGTGGAGGAACGGAGCGCTGGCAGGTGTACGTGCGCCATGGAGATGGCTGGGTCGAGAGCTTCGCGGTCAGCGATGGCGAAGGTGTGCAGCACCACTTGTCGCGGAGCGCGGTTTCCCCAGACGGCACGTCGGTCGCAATCGGCACCAACGCCCGACAGCCAACCGACGTCGACATCGCGGTCGTGGACGTACAGAGCAAGCGACAACGACTGATGATCGCTGAGCCTGCGTGGCACGTCGCCGGCGGTTGGTCGCCGGACAGTCGATGGCTCTCCGTCTTGCGCGTGACGCAGAACACCGACCAGGATCTGTTCGCCGTTGAGCTGGACTCCGGTGAGGTCACCGACCTGACCACCCACCAAGGTGAGATGCAAAATGTTCCGGCGGGATGGCTTGCCGACGGGCGCGTCCTCGCGATCAGTGATCACGGCAGCGAGTTCCTGCACCTCGAGGCGATCGACGTCCACAGCGGTGAGCGGGAGGTTGTCGACAAGCCTGATTGGGACGTCGAGCTCGCAGCCACGTCAGCCGACGGGCGGGGTGTGGCGTGGAGCGTGAACGAGGATGGCTACTCCCGACTGCGCTGGCGGATCGACGGTGGTTCGATCGGCGAGCGTGACACTGGGGGAATCGTCGGCGACATGGTGGTCGCCCACGACGGGGCCCACGCCGCCTACACGTTGTATCCGGTGGACGGCCCGCAGGAGATCCGGATCCTGGACCTTGCGTCAGGAGAGGACAGGGTCCTGCTCAAGGGGGAACCGTTTCCCAAGTACCCGCCGCGCCCGGAATCGATCAGGATTCCCGGCAGCGAAGGTGCAATCCCCGCGTACGTTTGGCGGACGGAAGGGAAAGCAGGTCGGCGGCCTGCGCTGCTTGTCATCCACGGCGGCCCCGAGGGTCAATCTCGACCCATCCTGCCCCACCCGGAGCTCCTTTACATGCTCGACCGGGGGGTGGCCATCGTGGTGCCCAACATCCACGGCAGCACCGGGTATGGCAAGTCATGGCAGACCCGAATCCACCGCGACTGGGGCGGGATCGACCTGGCCGACCTTCGTTCTGTCGCGGATTGGATGCGCGCTCAACCAGACTTCGATCCGGGGCGGCTGGGTGTTTGGGGAGGTTCGTACGGCGGGTTCGCCACGCTCACCTGTGTCACACGTCTGCCGGAGTACTGGCGGTGCGCTGTCGATCTCTTCGGTCCATCCAACCTGGTGACGATGCTCGAGAACGACCCGCCGAGTTGGCGGCGATGGAATCAGCTGTGGATCGGCGACCTCGAGACTGATCGGGAGAAGCTCATCGAGCGCTCACCGATCAATTACGTCGAAAACGTGCGCTGCCCGTTGCTGATCTTCCAGGGCGACAACGATCCGCGTGTTCCGCGCGAGGAATCTGATCAGATGGTCGAGCGCATGCATGCTCTGGGGCGCCCCGTCGAGTACATCACGTTCGGGGAGGAAGGTCACGGCTTCGCCCACCTCGACAGTGAGGCCATCATGGTTGAGAAGACAATCGAGTTCCTCGAGCGGCACCTGTTGGGTTAGCTGCGCCGGCTCAGGACCCTTGTCAGATCTTCACCACCAGCTTGCCACCGGTCTGCCCAAGCAGCTTGATCGCCTCGTTCGCCTGGTCGAGAGGGAATGTTCGGATGCGAGGAGCCTTCAACTTCCCGCTCGCTGACAGCTCCGCCAATGTGTCGAGGCGCTCCGCGGTGACCCTGGTTGAGATGTTCACGCCTGTGATGCCACGCTTGTCGAGCTCCTCGACCCCGGCCGCGCCCTTCATAGAGGTAACAGTCCCGCCCTTGCGCACGGCATCGCTCAAATGTGCGAGCGAAGGGGCATCGCTGCCGGTATCGATGATCGCAGCAACGCCATCGGCGTGTTTGGACTTCAGAGCTTGCAGCACATCGCCGGCTTCCCGATCGATCACCTCGGCCGCTCCCAGCCTCTTCACGTAATCGATGTTGCTCTTGCTCGTCACGCCGATCACGTACGCGCCATCGATTGTCGCAAGCTGCACCGCGTAGCCGCCGATACCTCCGGAGGCACCCACGACCACGACCACATCTTTGGGCTTAGGGGCTACCGCCTCCACCGACTGGAGTGCGGATACACCGGCCAGTGGCAGGGCTGCAGCTTCGACCTCACCGAGCGACGCCGGCCGCCTGGCGATGGTATCCGTCGACGCGGTTGTGAGCTCCGCCAGTGTGCCTTCGCCCAGGTACATCTTGCCCGTGACGCCGAACACATCGTCACCGACCGAGAACCCGGATGCATTCGGTCCGACAGCGTCGACGGTGCCTGCGAGGTCGCCCGCTGGGATGAGAGGGAAACGGTGCTCCATGTGGTCTTTCACGTAACCCTGCACGACGGCGGTATCGAAAGGGTTGAGCGACGCCGCGGCAACACGCACGCGCACCTGGCCTTCTGCGGGCTCCGGGTCGGGCAGCTCGCGAATCGAACCGGGTTGGCCGAAGGCATCCAGGGCGAAAGCGCGCATTCTCATTGCTCCTTGCGTGAAAGTAGATGTGTACTCACGCATCCAACCTGTGCACACGCAGTTCTTATTTCGTATTGCGTCGAGAGCGCACGGACCTAGCAGAGCTGCTTAGGCTGTCAGGCCGCTTCCGCCGCACCCTCGGACAGCACGCGTCGGCTGATAGTGGCGTCCTGCCGGCCGCCGCGCGATCGTAGGACGACGAGTGCGACGAGCAGGCCGACTGCAACACACGCTGCCGCAATCCCGAACGCAAATTGGTATCCGCCGGTCAGAGCCACGGGCAGCGAGAAGCCCTGCGCGGCCAGAGCCCGGGTGTGGTCAGTCGAAATCGTCCCGAGGGCCGCCAATCCAATCGCAGCGGAGATCTGCATGGTCACATTGGCGATACCAGAAGCCAGACCCGCGTCCTGTGGCGGAACCTCGGACATCGCGATGGTGATAAGTGGCATGAAGGATGTGCCCGCACCGATCCCGAACAGCACATAGGCGCCGAACAGCCAGGGGAAGTAGCTCGCGTTGTCGCCCGCGTTGGCCATCATCGCGAGCGCAAGGATGATTGCCGCCATTCCTGGAATGAGGATCCGTCGAGGTCCGAATCGGCGCATCAGGTTTGCCGTGATCCCCAGCGAGAGGATGCCGAGAGCCACGCTCCATGGCAGGAATGCAAGGCCGGTACCAAAGGCGCTGTAGCCACGGACCTGCTGCAGGTAGAGGGTGCCGAGGAAGAAGGTGGCGAACATGCCGGTGGCGAGCATCGACCGAGCGACGCTGGCGCCGATCAAGGTTCGAATGCGGAGTATTCGCAACGGCATGATCGGATTCACGAGGCGCGCTTCCAGCACGAGAAACGACCCAAGGAGGACGAGAGAGGCTGCGCCGAAGCCAAGGGTGTGGACGGATCCCCACCCGTAGTCGGCGGCAGTCACTATCGAGTAGACACCGAGCACCATCGCCGTCGTGACCAGCACGGAGCCGGCGATGTCGACGCCCTGGCGCAGGCCGATGCCCTCGGTCTCGTCGATCAGGAGAGCTCCCATGACGAGGGTCGCGATACCAATCGGGAGGTTTATGAAGAAGATCCAATGCCAGTTCACCCACTCGGTGAGCAGCCCGCCGGCCAGGAGGCCGATCGAGCCCCCACCCGCGATCACAAACGTGAAGACGCTCATCGCCTTGGCGCGCTCCGCCGGCTTGGGAAAGCCGGTGACGATCAGAGCGAGGATCACACCTGTGGAAAGCGCTCCACCCGCGCCCTGCAGGAAGCGGGCGGCGACAAGGGTGGCGGGACTCTGCGCGAATCCGCACAGCACCGAGGCGGCTGTGAAAAGGACGAGCCCCGCCAGAAAAACCTTCCTGCGACCGATGAGATCGCCGGCGCGGCCGGCCAGGAGCAACAAGCTCCCGAACGTGATGAGGTATGCGTTGACGACCCAGGTGAGGTCAGCCTGGCTGAAGCGCAGATCGCGCTGTATCGCCGGCAGCGCGACGTTCACGATCGTCCCGTCGACCACGACCATGAACTGGCCGAAGCAGATCACGACGAGGGCGAGCCAGCGTTGCCGATCGCTCGAGGGAGCCCCGATGGTCAAGAGATTTGTGTTCATACTGTCTCCATGGACGAACCGCCTACTAGGACGATCACTATAACATGACGATACTCATCCTTATTGCATGGATTATCTGGAAAGTGGGAATGATTCTCATCTAGTGCTAGGATCTGGTGAGAAAGAGATGGGAAACGGTTCCGGTACGGGGCTGATTTCGCTGCTGACGAGGGTTTCGAAGGCCCTGCACAAGCGCACGCCCGAGTCGGTGCTGGGGATGAAGTGGCGGCAGTCCCAGGCGCTGGGCTACCTGCTGAAGCACGAGGGGGCGACTCAGCAGGAGCTTGGAGACGCAATGCTCATGGACGACAACACAGTCGTCCTGCTGCTCAACGAGCTCGAGGCCGCGGGGTTCTCAGTTCGCCGGCGTGACCCGGGCGACCGCCGGCGCCATCTCGTGGAGATCACGGCCGCCGGCCGGCACGCGATCGACCGCTCCGAGAAGGCGCAAGAGGGTATCGAGGACGAGCTGCTTGGCGACCTCAGCCAAGAAGAGCGAGCGACCCTCCGGCAACTCCTGAGCCGAGTGCTGGACGGCCTGCTTCGGGTGCCCGCCGAACCCAGGTCCGGCTAGTTGAGGCGCTCCAGGATCATCGCCATCCCCTGGCCGCCGCCGACGCACATGGTCTCCAGCCCGTAGGTCTTGTCCTTCTCGCGCAGACCGTTGAGAAGGGTGCACAGGATGCGAGCACCCGTCATACCGAAGGGATGGCCGAGCGCGATCGCTCCGCCGTGCGGGTTGAGCTTGTCGCTGAAAGGGTCCACACCGATCCCGCGCGCTGACGGGATCACCTGCGCGGCGAACGCTTCGTTGATCTCGACGATGTCGATGTCGTCGATGCCCATCTTGGCTCGCTCCAGCGCCTGCCTGGAGGCCTCGATCGGCCCCAGTCCCATGAACTCCGGCTCCAGGGCGGTGAGGCCGGTCGACAGGATTCGCGCGATTGGCTTGATGCCGAGCTCCTTGGCCCTCCGCTCGGACATCACCACCACGGCGGCGGCTCCGTCGTTGAGCGGGCACGCATTGCCGGCGGTGACGGTGCCGTTCTCACGGAAGGCGGGCTTGAGGTTTGCGAGAACCTCGACCGTCGTCCCAGGCCGCGGGCTGTCGTCCTTGGTCAACATCTCGCCGTTTGGCAGTGGCACCGGGATGATCTCGCGGTCGAAGAAGCCGTTCTCGCGAGCCTTGACCGCGGCCGACTGGCTCTTGACCGCGTAGCGGTCCTGCTCGTCGCGGCTGATCTTCTCACGCTCGGCCACGTTCTCGGCGGTCTCGCCCATTGCGATGTAAATGTCGGGATATTCCTCCGCGTTTCCCCGCACCAGCCGCGGGTTGTAGGTGTCGGGGGCGTCGGGATAGCCGCCGCCATACCGCGACACGCATTCGACTCCGACCGAGACGAACACTTCGCCTTCTCCCGCTTCGATCGCGTGCGCGGCCATCCGGGTGGTCATCAGCGATGAGGAGCAGTACCGGTTGACGGTGACGCCGGGCGTATCGAGGCGCGCGAGGATGGAGACCACGCGGCCGAGGTTGTGGCCTTGCTCGCCTCCCGGGAGGCCGGTACCGCATATCAGGTCCTCGATCTCCGAGCGATCGAGCTGCGGCACCTTCTCGAGGACCTTGGTCACCACGTATGCCGCAAGGTCGTCGGGTCGGACATCGACGAGAGATCCCTTTCGAGCCCTGCCGATCGCGGAGCGACCGCAGGCAACGATCACAGCACTGTTCATATTCGAATTATGGGCGCAGATCGCGACTACCCTTTGTCGGATTTCGCCCCAGATTTCGCCAGCAGGCCCAAGGACCCGAGCAGGACGGCTGCCGTACCGATCGCGACCGGGGCGCCTCCGCCCAAGCGTCCGACCGCTGTGAGAGACACGAGAAGGGCCGGCAGCCAGAGCAATCCGGCCAGCTCCCTGCGTCCCACCGAACGGAACCTGCGCCCTTCGAGGAGAAGCTCGCGTGGGAGGCGCTCGTCAGAATCAAGTGGGGCGAAGATCTGGTACATGCGCCGCCTGTCGAGGCTGCGCATGTCGCGTTCGCCGAGCTGTGTCCTCATCCTGACGCGCTTCCACGTCCAGTCTGGCACTTTGGATCCGGCTGTCAATTACGACTTGGTAAGGAGCGACTCACGGGTGAAGAGCCGTAGGGCCACGAACAACGCGAGCGCACCCGTCGCCACGAGGCTGACAGTCGTCACAGCCAGCGCGGACCAGGCAACCGAGTTGTGAACTATGGCGTCTCGCAGGACCAGGACGGCGTTCAGGATTGGTATCAGGTAGTAGCCGAGGGATGGGTTGAAGTCGGGGATGAAGAGGATGAGGGAGGCGGGGAGGATGGTGACGAAGTACAGCGGGGTGACGTAGGCCTGACCTTGCCGGAAGCTCTTGGCGAGAGTGCCCAGGGCCAGGGTTACCGCGCTGAAGCTGATAGCGATGAGGAGCGCCAGCCACACCATCACCGGCACCACGGAAGTACTCAGCGTTATGTGGCCGGACGAGCCCCCGGAGCCGGGCAGCGTGATCAAGGACAGCGCCACGAACATCGAGCCGATGGCTGCCACAGCCGCGGCCAGGCTGACCGTCGTGATCGCGGCAATCTTGCCGAGGAGCACCCGGCTCCTCGACGCCGGAGTCAGCAGCAGGCCCTCCAAAGTCCGGCGCTCGCGCTCGCCGGCCGAGCTGTCGAGCGCGGCGGAGAACCCGCCGGTGAGGATCATCGTGATCAGGATGTACGGCAGAAAGAAGCTCAGAAATGCGTTCGAGGCCGCCTGCACCGGCGAGCTCAGCGGGTGCGCGACGAGCTTCAGCGGAGTCAGGATGCCCGGATCTATGCCTCGACTTTGGAGCGCCGCCGCCGCCTGGGCCGCGTCGTATTGGCCGAGCACAGTCTGCAGCCGGATGTCCGCGATCTGCGCCCCCTGACGGTTGGGGTCGTAGTACTCGTCGATCTCCCCGGGGAGGAATGCCACGCCGATGTCGGCCCCTTGCTTGGCTGCCGCAGCCGGGTCCGCCACTGGCACGAGCTTCAAGCTGGTTGCCTTCAGGAGGATGTCGAGACCGGTGGGGATCGTGCCGGAATACCCGACCGTGTATGTCTGCGTCGCAGTTTTGGTCGAGACCTGCGAGATCACGAACAGGACGATCGGGGTGGCCAACGCAGCCAGTCCGATGGCCATCAGGGTGCGGCGATCGCGGAGGACCTCCAGCAGCTCTTTTCGAAAGACGATCCAGGTTGTGCTCATCGGTTCTCCTCGACGAGCGCCAGAAACGCTGTCTCGAGATCGCGCTGGCTGCCGCGCACCTCGGCTGTGGAACCGCTGGCGACTACCCGGCCCTGATGGATGATCGTCACGCGGTCGCTGAGGCGCTCAGCGTCGTGCATGACGTGCGTAGAGAAGATCACGCACTTGGCGCGGCCTTTGGCCTCGACCATGAAGTCACGAACCTCTTTGGACGCGAGTACATCGAGGTTGGACGTCGGCTCGTCGAACATCAACACTTCAGGGTCGTGGACGATCGCCCTCGCGATGCAAACCTTTTGCTTCTGTCCTGACGACAGGCTCTCGGCTCGCTGCCTGGCGAACGAGCCCATGTCCAGACGCTCGATCACGCCATCGACCTTGCGTGCCAGCTCGTCGTCGGAAAGGCCGCAAAGCCTGGCGAAGTACTCCACGTTTTCGCGCGCGGACAGCCGTGGGTACACGCCGATGTCGGCGGTGACCACGCCAATCCGGCGCCTCACCTCCTCCGGTGCGATTCGCGTGCTGAAGCCCAGCACGTCGACCGAACCGGCGTCAGGAGAGAGCAACGTGCAGATGATGCGGAGGGTGGTCGTCTTACCTGCGCCATTCGGCCCGAGCAACCCGAAAATCTCTCCGGCCCTGGCCTCGAAGGAGATGCCGCGAAGTACCTTGTTGGTTCCGAGCGTCTTTTCAAGGCGCTCGACGGCGACCGCCGCCTGGCTCACTTCGTGGGTCGGTTTCGTCTTGCCGGCGCCCTGGATTTCGAGTCGGCGGGTTTGGCGTCCGCGCCGGCGGTAGTCGTGCCCCGAGCCTTTGCAGCCGGCGTCTTGCGCCGGCTCGGTGCTGCCGCCGGCTTGGAGGCTTCCGGCTCGGGTCCCGATTCAACGGGAGCCGCGGCGCGTTCAGTCGCAGTGGCCGCCTCGGTCGACGACCGCTCCGCTTCGGCGACGCCGATCGTGCTGGACAGGATCCTGTGGCAGCTTTCGCACGCGATCACCGTGCGGACCAGGGCGCCCAGCTGCCTCTCCTCGCGGCGAAGGTTTCGGGTTCGATCGCAGAAGGAGCAGAAGCCGGTCTCGGTGACGACCTTGATCTGCCCGGGGCGCTTATTCACATGGCTAAGGTATCCAATCCGAGCAACCGGGTCTCGCGCGGTGGCCTCGTGGCCAGTAAAATGCTTCCGGCGGCGCAGTCGCGTCGAGTTTCCTTTAAGTCCGGTCCATGAGAGGTCGGGAAGGAGGATTTTTGATGGCCATCGGTTCTCGCCTGACGCACGTGATCGAGAGCCAGCAGTTCTCTCGGTCCAGCCTCGAAGAGCTGTTTGTGCGCTCGGACGAGATGAAGCGCGAGCCGCATCGATTCTCGGCGCGCCTCTACGGCCAGGTGATGGCAGCTCTTTTCTATGAGCCTTCGACACGCACCCGCCTCTCATTCGAGGCTGCGATGATGCGGCTCGGCGGGTGGACGATGGGTACTGACAACGCGCGCGAGTTCTCTTCCGCCGCCAAGGGTGAGACCCTCGAAGACACGATTCGCATCGTCAGCGGTTACGCGGATGTGATCGTGCTGCGGCACAGCGAGGAAGGGGCAGCCAGGAGGGCGGCCGCGGTCAGCTCGGTGCCGATCATCAATGCGGGCGACGGGCCTGGCCAGCATCCGACCCAGGCACTTCTCGACCTCTATACGATCAGGGATGAGCTCAATCGCATCGACGGAATCAGCGTGGCGATGGTGGGAGATCTGGCGAATGGCCGGACGGTCCGCTCCCTGACCTACCTGCTGAGTAAGTTCAAGGACATCAAGATCTGGTTCGTGGCACCGCCTCAGGTGGCGATGCGCGATGACCTCAAGGCTCACCTCACAGAGAACAAAGTCCCTTGGGTCGAAACCGAAGACCTCGACTCCGTGCTCCCGGAAGTTGACGTGGTCTACCAGACCAGGATCCAGAAAGAGCGATTCACAAATCCAAAGGCCTACCAGGCGCTGAAGGGTATCTATCGGATCGACAAGCGCTCGCTTGGGCTGATGCGCAAGTACGCGATAGTGATGCACCCGCTGCCGCGTGTCGACGAGATCGCGCCAGAGGTGGACGCTGACCCCCGTGCCGCCTATTTCCGCCAGGCGCACAACGGTCTCCACGTCCGGATGGCCCTCCTGGACCGCTTGTTAGGTTGAGCGTCACCCAGCGCCGTCTCAAGGCGACGGTCATGGACGCGGACCAGATCAGGCGCTCGCTGTCGCGCATTGCTCACGAGATCGCGGAACGCAACCGCGGTGTCGATGATCTCGTGCTGGTCGGCGTCTTCTCCAAGGGCGACCACCTCGCCCGCCGTCTTGCGGCCAAGCTGGCGGGGCTGGAGGGCGCGCCGGTGGCGGTCGGCGTGCTGGACACGAGCAACCATCGCGACGACCGGCATCTGCGCGAACCCTCCCATCGAGCCACCTCGCACGTCCCAGACATCGACGGGAAGGTGGTCATCCTCGTCGACGACGTCATCCATCACGGCCGCACGGCGCGGGCGGCGATGGACGCGCTGATGGATTTCGGGCGGCCGCGCGCCATCCAGCTCGCGGTCCTCGTCGACCGCGGGCACAGGGAGCTACCCATCCGCCCGGACTACGTGGGCAAGAATGTGCCGACCTCAGACTCGGAGCGCATCGAGGTCCTGGTCCAGGAAGAGGACGGAATCGACCAGGCGGTGATCATTGTCAGCTAAGGCCGGGCGCACGAACGGCGCTGTCAAAACACACGCCGCCCTCGTGCTGGAGGACGGGCGCGCCTTCGTCGGAGCGGCTCTGGGCGCGGACGTTCTCGGCCAGGGCGAGGTCGTCTTCAACACCGCGATGACGGGCTACCAGGAGGTCCTGACCGATCCCTCATACGCCGGCCAGATGGTGTGTATGACCTACCCGCTCCAGGGCAACTACGGCGTACGCGACGCTGACGCCGAGTCGGCGCGGCCGTGGGCACGGGCGATGATTGTCCGCTGGGCCTGTCCTCGGCCGAGCCACCATTCGAGCGATGCTTCGCTGGGCGAGTACCTGAGCCGCTGGGGCGTGCCCGGCATTGCGGAGATCGACACGCGGGCGCTGACCCGGCATCTGCGCACTCACGGGGCCCTGCGCGCGGTGCTGTCTCACGAGTCGAAGCCCCCTGGCCAGGCGCGGCTGGCAGAGCTCGCTGGCACTGCGCGAAACGTTACGTGTTTGGCGGATCAAGACCTCGTCGCCGAAACTTCGCGCACCTCGCAGGTGGAATGGCTCGACCCTCTGCCGGTCGAGCTGCGCGTCCGGCGCCGGGCTGATGGGTCGGGCCTGACGATTGCGGTCGTCGACTACGGCGTCAAGAGCAACATCCTGCGCTCGCTGCGGGAGCGGGGATGCCGCGTTGTCGTGCTGCCGCACAACGCCGCCTGGTCGGATATCGAAGCGAGTGGGGCGCATGGCCTGGTCCTTTCCAACGGTCCGGGCGATCCGGCGGTTCTGGACGGCCCGGTGGAGCTCGCCCGTGCGGCCCTGGGCCGCATCCCGCTCTTCGGAATCTGCCTCGGTCACCAGATCCTGGGTCGCGCCGCGGGTGCCACGACCTCGCGCCTGCCGTTCGGCCACCACGGCGCCAATCATCCTGTCAAAGACCTGGAGACCGGCCTCGTCCACATCACAAGCCAGAACCACGAATTCCAGGTCGACGCCGACTCATTACCGCCCGGCGACGTGTTCGTGACCCAGCGCAACCTGAACGACGGCTCCGTCGAGGGTCTTGGCCATCGGACGGTGCCGGCCTTCAGCGTTCAGTACCACCCGGAGGGCTGTCCCGGCCCGCAGGACAACCAGCACCTTTACGACCGTTTCCTGGAGATGGTCCGCGAACGCCGCCCCATTTTGCGTGCTGTCGGGGGGGCGGCCCAGCCTGCGAAGCCGACCAAGGTATTGATTCTGGGCTCCGGTCCGATCGTCATCGGCCAGGCGGCCGAGTTCGACTATGCCGGCACGCAGGCCTGCAAGGCGCTCCGCGAAGAGGGCATCACCACTGTCCTCGTCAACTCCAACCCGGCCACGATCATGACCGACGAGACCGTTGCGGACCGTGTCTATCTCGAGCCCCTGACGGTCGAGGCGGTGGAGCGGGTGATCGCGCGCGAGCGCCCCGACGCACTGCTTCCGACACTTGGTGGCCAGACGGGCCTGAATCTCGCAACCGAGCTCGCCAACAGGGGAGTGCTGGAGCGCTACAACGTGCGGATTCTCGGCGCCGGAATCGACACCATCAGGAAGGCGGAAGATCGCCAGGCCTTCAAGAAGATGCTGGAGGACATCGGCGAGCCCGTCCCCACGTCGAAGGTTTGCGAGTCTCTCGACGAAGTCGAAGAATTCGCCGCACAGGCCGGCCTCCCTCTGGTCATACGGCCTGCGTATACGCTCGGCGGCACCGGCGGCGGCTTCGTCACGACTCCAGTTGACCTGAAAGTGATCGCGCAGCGCGGACTTGACGCATCGCCCATCCACCAGGTGCTGGTCGAGCGCTCCCTTTGGGGTTGGAAGGAGATCGAGTACGAGGTGATGCGCGATGCGGCGGACACCTGCATCACCGTCTGCAATATGGAGAACCTCGACCCGATGGGCGTTCATACGGGCGACTCGATTGTCGTGGCCCCTGCCCAGACCCTCTCCGACCGCGACCACCAGATGCTGCGCTCGTCTGCAATCCGGATCATCCGCGAGCTTGGCATCGAGGGCGGTTGCAACGTGCAGTTCGCCCTTGATCCGAAGAGCTCGACCTATTTCGTGATCGAGGTCAACCCCCGGGTCAGCCGCTCCTCCGCCCTCGCCTCCAAGGCCACCGGATACCCCATTGCGCGGGTTGCCGCAAAAGTCGCGGTGGGCAGACGCCTCGAGGAGATCCGCAACGAGGTGACCGGCCGGACCTTCGCCGCATTCGAGCCGGCCCTCGACTATTGCGTGGTCAAGATCCCGCGCTGGCCGTTTGACAAGTTTCCGGCCGGGGATCGCCGGCTGGGCACTCAGATGGCATCGACCGGAGAGGTGATGGCGATCGAGCGAACCTTCGAAGCCGCGATGATGAAGGCGATCCGGTCGCTCGAGCAGAAGCCGCCGTCTGCCGACGAGCTCGATCGTACAGACCTCATCGAGCAGCCCAACGACCGGCGTCTGTTTGCGCTCCTGCACGCGCTTCGGGGAGGCGCCGATCCGATCACCCTCGCCGAGCGCAGCGGCATCGATCGGTGGTTCCTCGATCGATTGGCGACGATCGTAAGACTGGAGAAGGAAGGCGACTTGCGCGAGCTGCGCCGGGCCGGTTTTTCGGACGCGATGGTAAGCGCCCTCCGCGGCGAAGCAGTCAAGGGGTCCACGCCGACCTACAAGCTCGTCGACACGTGCGCCGCCGAGTTCGAGGCGGCCACGCCCTACTACTACTCATGCTGGGAGGAGGAGAACGAGAGCTCGGCTGTCGACGCGCGCACCGCCCTGGTCATCGGATCCGGCCCTATACGCATCGGCCAGGGAATCGAGTTCGACTACTGCTCCGTTCACGCCGCCTGGTCGCTTCGTAAGGTGGGCGTGCGGGCGGTGCTTGCTAACTCAAACCCCGAGACCGTCTCGACTGACTTCGACACCTCCGACCGCCTGTACTTCGAACCCCTGGACCTCGACGGCGCCGCACAGGTGGCCGAGGCGGAAAACGTCGACGGAGCGCTGGTCCAGTTCGGGGGTCAGACCGCGATCAACCTGGCTCTCCCTCTTGAAGAGCGGGGAGTCGCGATCTTCGGATCTGCAGTGGAGGCAATCGACCTCGCCGAAGATCGCAGGGCGTTCGCTGCGGCTCTGGATGCGATCGGCGTTCCCCAGCCAGTGGGCGGCACGACCACGTCTGTGGAAGAAGCGGTCGAAATTGCGGAACGCGCCGGCTACCCCGTGCTCGTGCGGCCTTCGTACGTGCTCGGTGGCCGGGCGATGGAGATCGTCCACGACCGCCGCGAGCTGCAGCGCTACATGGTGTGGGCCGTGAGCGCGATGCCGCGCGGCACGGTCCTGGTCGACAAATACTTGCAGGGCGACGAGGTCGAGGTCGACGCCGTCACCGACGGCGAGACAGTGGTGATCCCCGGCGTCATGCAGCATGTCGAGAGAGCCGGTGTGCACTCGGGCGACTCGTACGCCGTCTACCCAGCGCCAGGCCTGGAACCGTCTCAGCTCGCCGATGTCATCGATTACACGATCCGCATCTCGCGTCACCTGCGGCTGCGAGGCCTGGTCAACGTGCAGTACGTCGTCCACCGCGGGAAGGTGCATGTGCTCGAGGTGAACCCGCGCGCTTCACGCACCGTGCCGTTCTTATCAAAGGTCACGGGGGTGCCGATGGTCGACATGGCGACCAGGGTGATGCTTGGTCAGAAGCTTTCCGACATGGGCTGGAAAACCGGCCTCCTGCCGGCGCGCGACCTGGTTGCGGTCAAGGCGCCTGTTTTCTCGATGAACAAGCTGCCGGCGGTTGACTCATACCTCGGGCCGGAGATGAAGTCGACAGGTGAGGCGATTGGGATCGATCGCACGCTCGCCGCTGCGCTCCGCAAGGCCTTCGCAGCGTCCGGAGTTCACGTGAAGCGTGGAGGTGCGGTACTTCTGACGATCGCCGATGTCGACAAGCCCGAGATCTTTCCCATCGTGTCTCGCTTGGTTGAGATGGGGTGCCGGTTGGTGGCTACGGAAGGTACTGCCAGGGCGCTCCAGCAGGCGGGTTTCTCGCCCCGAGTCGTGGCCAAGATCGGGGAGAAGGGCCCGACGGTGCTCGACGTCATCACGAACGGCGAAGTCGACCTGGTCATAAACACCATGTCGAACATCTACACGGACTCGGCCGAGGCAGGCGGCCCGGTTTTCAAAGATGGCTTCGAGATTCGGCGCGCCGCTGTGGAGCGCCGCATCCCCTGTCTGACCTCGCTCGACACCGCAGCGGCGCTGCTCGAGTCGCAGGCGGTCGAGCTCGGCAGCGTGCAAGACGGTGAGGCAGGTGGGCCGCACGACTTTGAGGTGAGAACCATCGTGGAGTGGCGTGAAGGTGTTCCTGCTTAGCGCACGGATCACGTCGACGCGCCACGTGGCGCGAGGGATGAGCGTGATCTCCATGGAGGCGCCAGAGATTGCCGCCACGGTGCGCGCCGGCCAATTCGTCAATCTCGGGGTGCCCGGAACCTTCCTCCGGCGGCCTTTCTCCGTGTACAGGGCAGATGCCGAGCGCATCGAAGTCGTGCTGAAAGCCGTCGGTGCTGGCACGGCGCAGCTGCTCGCGATGCGACCTGGCGACGTCCTGAGCTGTCTCGGTCCTTTGGGAAACGGCTTCGACCTGGAAGCCGGGCCGCGCAATGCTGTGCTCGTCAGCGGAGGGCTCGGAGTTGCGCCGATGCCCCTGGCCGCGAAAGAGGCAGGGGCGCTTGGAATGCGCGTGACCTGGGTCCACGGTGCCCGCACCAGCGAGGACCTGTGCTCCGAGTCTGACGGCGACGATGTCATCTGGGCCACCGATGACGGCTCGCGCGGGTTTGCGGGCACCGCGGTCGCGGCGGCGCCGGATGGGGACGTCATCCTGGCCTGCGGGCCGAACCGAATGCTGTCCGCTGCGGCCAAACGCTGGCCCGGCGCTCTCGTTGCCGTCGAGACCTACATGGGTTGCGGCACCGGCGTATGCCTCGGTTGCGCCGTCCCCCTGAGCGGCGGTGGCTACGATCGCGCCTGCAAAGAAGGTCCCGTCTACCGCGCCGCGGGCATCGACTGGGCAAACCTTCCAGCCCGTTTGCCCTACGCCATCACCGCATGACCGTCGACATGGCCGTGACGGTGGGCGCGACAAGGCTCCGCGGCCCGGTGCTGGCGGCGTCCGGAACCTTCGGCTATGGCACCGAGGTGCCGCTGCTCGAACGGCGGGCCCTGGGGGGCATGGTCTCCAAGGGAATCTTCCTGCGCCCACGCAAAGGCACGCCTCCGCCGCGGATCGTCGAAACGCCGGCCGGAATGCTGAACGCCATCGGGCTACAGGGCCCGGGGGCCGATGCGCTCGTTCGCGATTACGCGCCGCAATGGGCGTCATGGGATTTTCCCGTGTTCGTGAACATCAACGGCGAGACGATCTCTGAGTACGGAGAGCTGGCAGGCCGGCTCGACGGCGTGCCCGGAGTCGCCGGCTTCGAGATCAACATCTCCTGCCCAAACGTGGAGCAGGGTGGGCTCTATTTTGGCAACGACCCCCGGGCCGCAGCCGCGGTCACCGAGGCGGTTCGGAAACGGACAAAGCTCCCGGTGTGGGTGAAGCTCACGCCGATGGTGACGGATATCGGCGTGATCGCGCGCGCGGTGGAGTCGGCCGGCGCCGACGCCCTTTGCGCGGTGAACACGTTCGTCGGCATGTCGGTTGACCTCAACGCGTACAAGCCAAGGCTGAGCTTCCGGACCGGCGGCCTGTCAGGCCCGGCCATCCGTCCCCTGGCCGTCCATCTCGCCCATCAGGCGGCTCGCGCGGTCAACATCCCTGTGTTGGGTGTCGGCGGCATCGTGCGAACAGAGGACGCGCTCGAGTTCCTGGTCGCGGGGTGTACCGCGGTCCAGGTCGGCACCGCCACGTTCGTCAACCCGCGAGCCATCGCCGAGATCCACGACGGCCTCGTCGCCCACATCGTGTCGCGAGGCTGGAGCTCGCTCGCCGACCTGCCCCGGTACCTGCCGCGGGACTAAGCCCGCAGGCTTGCCTCTAGGCTGTGGTCGGCGTGCGAGGCGGAGGCCCAGGTTCGATTGGAAAGAACACGTAAGGTCGCAGGAGCCGGATTCCGAGCACCACCGCGCCCGCGATCACTGCCCCAATGGCCATCGCCCACGGCGCGCCGAACAGGGTGGCGAGCGCGCCCGCCTGAAGGCTGCCGACCGGCCCAACCCCGATCAGCGCCTGCGCGTAGAGCGCCATGACCCGGCCTCGCAGGTTGTCGGGAGTGATCGTCTGGATGCGATTGTTGGCGGTGGCGACGAACGTGATCTGGCCGTAGCCGGCCACGAACAGGGTCAGCATCGAGATCACGAAGATGCGCGAGATCGAGAAAGCCAGCAGGGCCACGACCCAGATCATCGCCATCCAGAACTGGCGCCTCGGGTTGCCCCAGCCGGGGTTGAACGCCAGCGTCAGGGCGCCGGCCAGCGCCCCAAGCCCCATCGAGCCAAGCAGGAACCCGAAGCCCTGGGCTCCGACGTGCAGCACCTGGTCGGCGAACAGCGGGATCAGCGTCAGCCGATTCATCGCAAAAAGCGAGAAGACGGCGACACCGACCAGGAGCAGGCCGACGACGGGCTCACGCCGCGCATATGAGGCTCCTTGCGCGATCCGCACGAGCAATCGCTGCTCATGTCGCTCACGCACCAGCGCCGGCAGGTCGCGCATCAGGAGCAGGGCGATTACGGCGGCCAGGTAGCTGACCGAGTTGGCAAGGAAGCAGATCGGAACGCCGACTGCGCCGATGATCAAGCCCGCCACAGCAGGCCCGATGACCGCGGCGGCATTGAAGACTGAGGAGTTGAGCGCGATGGCGTTCATGAGGTCCTGCTTGCCAACCATCTCGATGACGAACGCCTGCCGAGCAGGGACGTCAAACATGTTGATGGTGCCTGTGGCGAACGCCGCAACCACAACCATCCAGTACTCGGCGTGCCCGGTGGCACTAAGGGCGAACAGCACGAAGCTTGGGATCGTGAACAGGGGCTGCGTCGCCAGGAGCACGCTGCGTTTGCGGTAGCGGTCGGCGACGACTCCGCCGAATTGACTTCCAAGCAGCACGGGCACGAACTGCGCCGCGAGGACGAGCCCCACCAGCAAGCCGCTGTGAGTGAGCTGCAGCGCGAGCCAGGGCATCGCCACGCTCTGCATCCAGGTCCCGACCGTCGAGATGATCTGCCCCGTCAGAAAGAGTCGGTAGTTGCGGTGCCTCAGCGCCCCCAGCGCCCGGCGGGCAGCCGGCTGGCTGGGTGTCCCATCAGGCGCTCGCACTAAAGTTGATGATCGCAGGATGGCCAAGCTCCGCGAGACGGTGGACATCGAGGCGCCCGCAGCACGCGTATGGGCCGTGGTGCAGGAAGACGTGAAGAACGTTCCGAAGTGGTCCAACTACGTCGCCACTGTGGAGCAGCTCGACGCCAATCCCCCCGGCAAGGGCACGCGATATCGCTATCACATGAAGCTGCCCGGTGGTTTCAGCCCGACCGTGGAAGTCGAGCAGACGACATATGTGAAACCGAAGCGATGTGCGGGGAAATTCATCAAAGGTCCTCTCAAGGGGACGTGGTCCTACTCGTACTCGGAGACGAAGTCGGGGACTCGCGTTGTGTACGAGATGGACTACGAGCTCGCCGGACTTCTACGCTTCACAGGCGGCCTGGTCGCCGGCCAGTACGCGGAGGGGATTCGCAGCAACATGACCGCGCTGAAGAAGTACATCGAGTCCGGGAAGGGGCCGAAGGTATGAGGGAAAACCCGGATGGTTTTCCCTCATCGGCAGGCGCTTGGCGCGTGCCTGCGCCCATTCCGGTATATGGATTGGATTTGTTTGAGGATTGGTCTCTCCGTGCGGCGCTTGCGGCCAGTGCACAAAGTCATGGCCGGGGCGACCCCGGCCAACCATGCAACGCTGGCCCAAGGTATGAGGGAAAACCCGGGTGGTTTTCCCTCATCGGCAGGCGCTTGGCGCGTGCCTGCGCCCATTCCGGTATATCGATTGGATTTGTTTGAGGATTGGTCTCTACGTGCAGCGACTGCGGCCCTGTTGACAAAGTCATGGCCGGGGGGACCCCGGCCAACCATGCCACGCGGGATGATTGACGCCGCCGCTCCGAAGGTCGGGTCGGGGGTTTGTTACTGATTGCTTGCCTATGTCTTCTCGCACCGTGCGGCGCCCGGTGTGGAAGCTGGCCTTTACGAGGAGTCGTTACGGCGGTTCCATGCGGCACTGGCCAGCGCGTCGCCGAGCGGCTTCATCGCATCCAACACGTTCAGGACCGGAAACGCCTACGCCGACTGGTACCTGCTCGAGAATTCGGCTGCCCTGGATGTGCTGAATGCTGCGGCGGTCAGCGGAGCGAGAACGCCGGCTCATGACGTCATCGCCCGAATGGCGGTAGACGGTGCCGGCAAGCTCCTGAGCCTCGCGTCAGGCCAGCCTTCGATGGACGCGCAGTTCGAGGTCCGTTTCGCGAAACCTGCGGGGGTGCAGTACGTGGATCTCTACGCTCGCCTGCAGACATGGACGAGCGCTACCGGGACCAGCCTGTGGCGGCGGATGATGGTGCTGGGACCGCCTCCCGAATTCACGCTGGTCACACAGACGCCGCCCGAGCTGCCTTCAGACCTGAACCCTGAGGTGGTCCGCCGCGAGCCGATCTAAGTCAGGATCTAGGGAGTAGCTCGAGCTGCTCGAACCGGTCTTGCACCGCGGTGCGCAGCTCGCTGGTGAGTGTGTTCAGGCGTTCCTGTGAACTGCGATCGTCCAGGTTCAGCGATCGCACTCGTCGGATTGCGGTCTGCATCGCGTACAGGCCGGCGGCTTCGTTTCCTGGGATCTGCCCGCCGGCGCTTCGGAGCTCACGGGATAGGTCGTCGTGCCCATGCGCCCGCAGCCAGTTGCCGAGCTTCATCGCGGCGACGAGAACCCGTTGCGTCTTCGGATTGAGCCCAGGGGTCGCGGCCTCGCGCGGCTGCGCCGCCTGGAACACAGAAGGCACAGGGGCACGACGGATGTTGCGGGCCCGCTTCATCAGCAGGCCGGTGGTGGGACCCAACATGACGAGGATGCCAGCCACCAGCAGAAGACCGACAACGAGCCCCACCACGACCTCCAGCATGTTCGCTTCGTAGCGTACGCTTTGAAGCCGCCGCGGTAGCTGTTCACGGGAGAGACATGGTCGCCAATCGATCAAGGCCGGTCGCGGTGGTCACAGGCGCCTCTTCCGGAATCGGAGCCGCTACCGCCGTTGCGTTGGGCAGGCGCGGCTACCAGATCGTGGCGGGGGCGCGCCGCCTGACACGCGTGCGACGCGTTGTCGGTGACCTGGGGATGGCATTGCCTCTCGACGTGACTGACCAGGACAGTGTCGACGCGTTCGTCGGCAACGTGAAGGAAGCGTTCGGCCGCATTGACGTACTGGTCAACAATGCCGGTCTCGCCCTCGGGCTCGGCCCGATCGCGCAGGCGAGCGACGAGGACTGGGTCGAGATGTGGCAGGTTAACGTCCTTGGCTTGATGCGGGTCACCCGGGCGTGCCTGCCCCTGCTACGCAAGGCGAAGCTCGGGCACATCGTCAACCTCGGCTCGATCGCCGGGTTCGAGACATACAAGGGCGGCGCGGGCTACACGGCGAGCAAGCATGCTGTACGCGCCATATCGCGAACCATGCGGCTGGAGCTGAACGGCGAGCCGATCCGCGTGACAGAGATCGCGCCCGGGATGGTGGAAACCGAGTTCAGCACAGTGCGCTTTCACGGCGACCGCAAAGCCGCGAAGGCTGTCTACCAGGGAGTCAAGCCGCTGGTGGCGGAAGACATCGCGGACTGCATCCTCTTCGCGGTCACGCGCCCGGCACACGTAGACATCGACGAGATCGTGATCCGGCCGATCGCCCAGGCCGCTTCGTGGTTGGTGGCCAGGAAAACTTAATCACCTGGCAATCCATCTCGGGTCGTCGGGTGCGATCAGACCGGCCGCACGGGCCTCGGCAATCGTCATTCAACACCCCGGGTCCCCGTAGTTGCCGCAGCAGGTCGATTTGCGCGACCTGCGTCGGGCCAGATTGGCAGCGACCATCTGTGCCCGGGCCACTGGGCCGCCGGGTCCCGACCAAAGGTTGCGAAAGAAGGATAGGCTTCCACGTGCCGCGGAGCGTCGCGGCCTCATCTGTTCATTCGTAGTAACTGGTTCCTAACATGATCCACCCCGGGACTGGACACCCGCTCGAGGTGCTCGCATGCGTGCAGTGCACGCCGAGCCTGGGCCCGGGATCGATGTACAGCTTCCCATGGATGACCAGGTGATCTCCGACATGGATCGGGACAGATGCCGCAAGGGTTGTGTTGTGATCGATCTCGAGCATCTCACCCGTGGTCGCCTTGACCTCGAATCGCTCATGTCCGCCCGATTCCACCGGGTTGCTGAGCACCGTCGCGTCGAATGTCACCTCTGCGCCGTTGCTGTTGTTCACCACGTCCTGGTGAAGGGCCTGGTCGTTAGGGCTGTCGCGCTCTCCGCACGACGCGAGCGAGAGCGCGATTGCCATCGCAGCCACGAAGAGCTTCAAAGTTCCAGCGCCTGCTCCAGCTGGATTCGACCCTCGTAAAGCGCCCTGCCGACGATGACGCCGGCAGCGCCTGCCTGTGCCACCGCGCGTATCTCATCGATTGAGGAGATGCCGCCCGAATACTGAATCGGCAGGCTCGTCATCCCATGTACGCGGGCCAGCCCTTCGAGGTCGGGACCTTCAAGGGTGCCGTCCCGCTCGATGCTGGTGTACACAACGCCGGCCAGGGGAAGGACATCCCATCGGGCCAGCAGGATTCCGATCCTCAGCGGCTCGCTCTGCGTCCATCCGGAAACGGACGGCTGGCCGTCGCGCACGTCCAGCGCCGTCAACACGCGCCCAGCGTGCTTGCGCGCGCAGCGCTCGAGCAGCCTCGGCTCGCGAACCGCCGCCGTGCCCATCACAAGCGCGTGCGCTCCCGCCTCGAGCAACCTGTCGACCTGCGCCTCAGTTCGAATACCGCCCGCCACCTGAACCTTGAGGTCGTAACGCCGGACGATGGTTTCGATCAATGCGTGGTTGTTGCCTTGACCACGCGCCGCGTCGAGGTCGACGACGTGGATCCGCTCGGCCCCTGCTTCGGCCAGGCTGGCCGCGACATCGACAGGGTCATCCGAGTAAACGGTCGGTTGCGCGTAGTCGCCCCGTAAGAGGCGAACGCACTGGCCTCCAAGGATGTCGATCGCGGGGATGACACGCATTGTCTTTATCGTGACCCACGCCCCGGGGGGAGAGGAGCGCTACCCGAGCCCTACCGGTAGTTGGTGAACTGCAGGGGGACCGCTATGTCTTCCGCTTCCTTCAGCGTTTTGATCACCAGCTGCAGAGTGTCCTTGTCCTTGCTCACCACCCGCAGCTGATCGCCCTGGATACGCACCTGGACCTTGGGCGTCGCGTTCTGAATCTTCTTTCGCAGGTCTCGCGCGATCTCATCGGTGATGCCGGCATTCAGCTGGACCTCGATCTGGCCGCGGCCCTTACCGACCGTCTTCGGCTCCCCTGCTTTGAACAGCTTGGGGGAAAGCTGGCGGCGCGCCGCTTTCTCACGCAGGACCTGCAGCGCGGCTCTAGCGCGTTCCTCGCTCGCCGAGTCGATGAGGATGGTCTGGTTGGTGTGGTCATAAGAGGTCTGCGTGTCTTTGAAGTCAAAGCGGGTGCCGACCTCTCGGCGTGCCTGGTCTAGGGCGTTCGTCAGCTCCGCCGAGTCAAACTCCGAGACCACATCGAACGAAAACTCAGGCATCGGCCTACACCTAACTCGTGTGCAGGATCGCGTTCACGCCGATGATGACGGCCGCGATCGCCAAGCCGATGCCAATCAGGGAAGTCAAGGCCAGCAGGGCCCCGATCCCCGCCGTTCCCTCGTCCAGGGGCTCAGTCGGCGGCTTGTCGTATGGGTCTTTGCCGTAATCGAGGTCATACATGTCCGCCTTGCGGGCCCGTTCGACCAGCTCGTCCAGGACCACCTTGCCGCCCGGAGGAAGGGACTTCTTGCTGAGCGCCGCCACCGCCTCCTTGAGGTTGTCACGGGTATGTCCCAGCTCCTCCACCACCATGTCGAGTGTCTGGGCGGCGGCGGGCGTCGGGTGTTCGCGCCGAAGGTCGGCGATGATGCCGTAAAGGGTCACGCCGCGATTCATAACAGAAATCAGATCCGCGCGTCCTCGTCGCGCACCGCTGAATCTCGGCCGGGCCGCCCGGCCGGTCGCGACTACACTAGGAACGGAATGAGCGTGGACACGAAATCGAAGGCATCGACCAAGAAGTCGAGCGTCCATCCGAACACCTGGGTCTACTTCGATGGAGAGTTCGGGCGCTATCACGACATCAAGCTCGGTCTCATGACGCACGCCCTCCATTACGGGACAGGCGTGTTCGAAGGAATCCGCGCTTACTGGAGCGCCAAGCAGGAGCAGCTACACCTGCTTCAAGCTCCGGCCCACTACGACCGCCTGCGGCGTTCCGCAAACGTCATGCGCTTCAACCTGCCTCATTCGACCGAGGAGCTGGTCAACATCACCGTCGAGCTGCTTCGCCGTAATCAATTCAAGTCCGACGTGTATGTCCGCCCGCTGCTTTTCACCGCCTCCGAAGAGATCGGCGTCCGCCTCCACAACATCAACCAGAGCTTCCTCATCTACGCGGTCCCATTCGGCAACTACGTTGAGATCGAGGCGGGCCTACGCTGCATGGTCAGCACCTGGAGGCGTGTGCCCGACCAGTCCCTTCCAGCGCGCGCCAAGGTCACCGGCTCGTATGCGCAGTCGGCGCTGGCGAAGTCGGAGGCCAATGAGGCGGGCTACGACGAGGCGATAGTGCTCACCGTGGACGGCCACGTTTCAGAAGGCTCAGCCGAGAACCTCTTCATGATCAAGGATGGAACTTTCGTGACGCCGCCTGTCACCGACGACATCCTGGAGGGAATCACTCGCACACTGTTGATCGGTTTGATCAAGGACGAGCTCGGGTTGCCTGTCATCGAGCGGAGCATCGATCGCACAGAGCTCTACACCTGTGATGAGCTTCTGCTCTGTGGCACGGGTGCTCAGGTGGCGCCGGTGATCGAGGTCGACCGAAGGCTTGTGGGCAACGGGAAGGTCGGAGAATTCACGCAGGAGCTGCAGAACATCTATTTCGGCGCAGTGCGCGGCGAGACCCCGAAGTACAAAGACTGGACGATTCCCGTCTATTAGCGGTTGACGCGACGGTGAAGGTCGTCGTCGCGCCGAATGCATTCAAGGGAAGCTTGACCGCGCCGGAAGCCGCTGCAGCGATAGCGCGCGGTGTCAGGGAGGTCTTGCCCGATGCTGAGATCGTGGAGATCCCAGTCGCCGACGGCGGCGATGGCACGGTGGAGGCACTCGTCCAGGCACATCACGGGGCCTTCAATTCCGTTGACGTCGAAGGACCTTTGGGTGACCGGGTCACGGCGGCTTACGGCCTCATCGAGGGCGGAGCCACCGGTGTCGTCGAGCTGGCCTCCGCCAGCGGCTTGACCCTGATACCGACGGATCGGCGCGACCCGCGCAAGACGTCGACGTATGGTTTCGGGCAGCTCCTGGAGGCCGTGCGCAAGGCCGGAGCCGTCTCTATCATCGCTGGGATCGGAGGATCCGCGACCAACGACGGCGGAGCTGGAATGGCCCAGTCGCTGGGGTACCGGCTGCTGGACGCATCCGGCCGCGACCTGCCTCGAGGCGGTGCTGCGCTTGCTCGACTCGCGCGGATCGATCCAACGGGGCTGGACATGGGCTGGCAGTCGGTAAAGGTCTTGGTCGCCAGCGACGTCGCCAATCCCCTGACTGGGCCTGACGGCGCGAGCCACATATATGGACCGCAGAAAGGTGCTGACCAAGAGGCCGTCGAGGAGCTCGACCGCGCACTGGGCCACCTGGCCGAGGTCATCAAGCGCGACCTCGGCGCCGATGTGGCGAACCTCCCTGGCGCCGGAGCCGCCGGAGGTACCGGCGCCGGCCTCGCCGCCTTCGTCCACGCAGCGCTCGTCCCAGGCGCCCCTCTCGTGGTCGACGCGAGCGGTTTTGACCAAGCGTTGCGAGGAGCGGACCTCGTGATCACCGGTGAGGGTCGTGTCGACGCGCAGAGCGTCTACGGCAAAGCGCCGGGCGAGATTGCCCGCAGAGCGGGGGTGGCCGGCGTCCCGACCCTCCTCATCGCAGGGAGCAAAGCTCCGGGATGGGAGCCTCTCAGCGCCTCAGGCGTGAGCGCTGTGGTCACACTCGTCGAGGAAGGCGACGCGCAAGGTAACAAGCTGAAAGACGTCATGCGCCATGCCGGACCAGCACTGACCCAAGCCGCCGCCCTCGCCGTTAGAGAGCTGTTGGGACCAAGATGACTGACGATCCCGAAATTACGGCCAAGACGGGCCTCGATCCGTCCGACGTCGATCTCGTCAAGGCCTACCGTAACGGTGACATCCACGCTTTCGAGGAGCTGCACCGGCGATATGTCGCGTCCATCTATCGCCTGGTCCGCCGGAAGCTGGGAGATGCGCTCCTTGCTGAGGATATTGCCCAGGAAACCTTCATGAAGGCGCTGCGGATGATGGACCGCGTTGACGATGCCTTCAACTTCGGGGGTTGGGTCCATACGGTCGCTCGAAACCTCTGCTTCGACGAGCTGCGTCGCCGGCAGCGTGATCTGAGGGTAGATAGCGGCGACGATGACGACACCGACCTTCTGGCAGGGCTTCCCTCGACGGCACGTGGCTTCGACCCGGTCGAGGTGCAGGAATCCAACGAGCTTCGCCGCCAGGTCTGGGCGGTCTCCCAGCGGCTCCCGGAGAAGTACCGGCTGGTGTTGACCTTGCGTGAGCTGCAAGATTTGAGCTACCGCCAGATCGCCCGGTCCCTCAATATGTCGGAGAGCGCAGTCGAGACCCTGCTCTACCGGGCGCGCCTGCGCTTCAAGGAGGAGTTCATATCAGCCGAGGGAGAGGGTGAGCTCACCCACGACGAGGCGGTACCCCTCTTGGCTCCGTACCTCGCCGGCAAGCTGCGGAGGCCTCAAGCAGAGGCTGTCCGCGTCCATCTGGCGGTCTGCGTCAAGTGCGCGCGGCGGGTCGGTCGCAGGGGAGTGCGCAGGAGTGCTGGAAAATGAGAGTTAGTAGAGTAGTGAGAAAGTGAAGGTGGTCGTCCGGTTCTTCGACGATGAAACCCTGGAAGGGGTCGCGCGAGACCTCGATTTCGACGAGCCCGATTTCCTCGTCGAGGTCGACGATGCCGGCGGCCTCGACAACAACGAAACCGCGTGGATCCCGCTCACGGCGGTGAAGTGGGTCGAGCTCCCTCGCGACCCGGACCTGGCCTCTGAGACACCAACCCGGAAGGTGGCGATCCGGTTCCTCGATGGGGAGGTCTTGCGGGGCCATCTGGACGGCACCCTCGAGCGCCATCGGTACGGTGTGGTCCTCCATCTTCACTCCGAGCAGGCCGACAGCCCGGTCCGCAAGCTCGGGATCCCGTTCTCGGCCGTGAAGGCGCTGTTCTTCATCAGGGAGTTCGACGCTCGCGGTGAGGAGGCCGGGTCCGCATCGGAGGCCTATCTCGCCCGGCGGACGATGGCCCCCCTCCTGGACACGCTCGAGGAGATGGACATGCTGACCCGACTGCACCGGGACGGTCTTCTGACCGACGAGGAGTACTCCTCCAAGCGGACCCTGGTCCTGGAACGGCTCTAGAGGGGACTCCCAAACCGCGGCGTAGAATCCTTTCAATGGCCGAAGGCAACGGTTCGAAGAACGGGCATCGCGCTGTGAAGGGCTCCTTCAAGGTCAAGGCGGGCCTCGCCCAGATGCTCAAAGGGGGCGTGATCATGGACGTGGTCACGGCCGAGCACGCCAAGATCGCCCAGGATTCCGGTGCCTGCGCGGTCATGGCCCTCGAACGCGTGCCCGCAGATATCCGGAAAGAGGGCGGCGTGGCACGTATGTCGGACCCGACCCTGATCCGCTCGATCATGGAGGCGGTCACGATCCCCGTCATGGCCAAGTGCCGCATCGGCCACTTCGTCGAAGCACAGGTCCTCGAAGCGCTTGGGATTGATTACATCGACGAGTCGGAGGTCCTCACGCCGGCTGATGAGGAGTTCCACATCGACAAGCACCCGTTCAAGGTCCCATTCGTGTGCGGCTGTCGCGACCTCGGCGAGGCGCTTCGCCGCATCGCGGAAGGCGCGGCGATGATCCGGACGAAAGGTGAGGCCGGCACCGGTAACGTGGTCGAGGCCGTGCGCCACGCCCGCGCGGTCAACGCCGGTATTCGCAAGCTGCAAGGGATGAATCGGGCCGAGCTTGTCCACGAGGCCAAGCTGATCGGCGCGCCGGTCGAGCTCCTCGCGGAATGCCAGCGCCTCGGACGGCTCCCGGTCGTCAACTTTGCCGCCGGCGGGATCGCGACCCCGGCCGACGCCGCGCTGATGATGCAGCTGGGGGTTGATGGAGTGTTCGTCGGTTCTGGCATCTTCAAGTCCGAGGACCCTTTGAAGCGTGCCAAGGCGATTGTGGCCGCGACGACGTACTTCGACAAGCCGGACGTCCTGGCCGAGGTCTCCGCGGGGCTGGGGAAGGCGATGCACGGGCTCGAGATTCCCGCCATCCCCAAGGAAGAGCTGCTCGCTGCCAGAGGCTGGTAGCTCCAGGGAGGTTCGCCCTCCTAAGCGCGAAGGTGGAAAGCTCATCGGGGTGCTGGCGATGCAGGGCGCGTTTGCCGAGCACATCCGCGCACTCGAAGCGTGCGACACGAGGACACGTGTCGTGCGATCAGCCGGCGACCTTGATGGTCTCGACGGCATCGTACTGCCCGGCGGCGAGAGCACGACGATGACGATGCTGATGGAGCGCGTGGGGCTGTCAGGGCCGCTGCGCGGAGCCATCGAGGCTGGCCTGCCAACGCTGGCGACGTGCGCGGGCGTGATTGTGCTCGCGCGGGAGGTCCTGGATGGGATGGCCGGCCAGCAAAGCCTCGGCCTGCTCGACATCGCCGTACGGCGCAATGGCTATGGGCGCCAGGTCGACAGCTTCGAGGCAGAGCTGGAGATCGTCGGTCTCGCCGGTAAGAGCTTCCCCGGAGTCTTCATACGCTCTCCCCTCGTGGAATCGACAGGCGCCGTCGAGGTGCTGGCAACGCACGATGGACACGCAGTCGCCGTGCGGCAAGAGCGCATCTTGGCGCTGTGCTTCCATCCCGAGCTGACCAAGGATCTGCGCCTGCACCGCGAGTTCGTACGCATGACCGCGGCTGTCCCGTCATGAAGATCCGAGCGGCGGGCCTGCTCGACCTGGCCCGCATCGAGGAGATGCACAGATCCTCCGACATCCGTCTGAGCGAGGCCGCGCCCCCGGCGGCAAGGTTGTGGACGGTGCTGAGCTCGACGCTGTCGGCGCTGCTTCCTCTGTCGCAGGAGACCCTGATGTATGTCGCTGAAGAAGGCGGCAAGGTGGTCGGGTTCATCCAGGCGTCCGGGCAGCCCCTCGGTCTCGACCTGCCGCGAGCGACGGTTCTTCAGGTGCTCAACCTGCAGGTGGTCGACGGAGCCTCCGACGAGGTGGCCTCGGCGCTGGTCGAGCACCTTTGCAACCAGGCCCTTGAACGGGGAGCCGTGAGACTCTTCGTCCGGCTCCCGGAAGGCGATCCACTTCTGTCCGTGTTCAGGCTGCGCGGGTTCCGCCAGTACGCGACCGAAGTGGTCGTGTATGCGGACAAGCCGGCGATGCGCTCCGACCGCTTCCCAGAAGGTGCCAGGCCGATCCGCCGCGGCGACAATCGGCTGCTCTACCAGCTCTATCGAAAGGTGACGCCTCAAGGCGTCTCTCAGCTGGAGGCCCCGACGTATCGCGAGTGGCGGGCGCTGCACGGCGAGTGGACAGGTCGGCTGGCCGCTCGCGGCTCGGAGAAGCAGGAGCTGGTCGTCGACCAGGTCGAGCTTGTGGGCTGGGTCAAGGCGGAACGCAGCTCGGGGGCCAGGCCCAACACGCTCAGCTACATGGCCCTGCCGGAATCGTCGCTTCCGGGCGAGCTCGCCGATCTGGGGCTGTCGCTGCTCGGTGACTCGGAGCTGCCGGCCTGGTCGAGCCTGCGCCACTATGATTCACACATGATCGACGCCCTTCGCGGGCGTGGGTTCAGCGTCTTGTTGACGCAGCTTCTCTTGGTCAAAGAACTGGCGGTACGGGTGCGGGTGCCGGAGAAAGGGCTGGTGCCTTCTTTCGGATGAGCCGGATTGACCCAGCCGACATTTCGTTGCGAGCCGCCAACTGGGACGAAGAGGTCGAACTTCTAGCGCGCGCGCTGCCCACCGACCTCGCGCGTGCGCTGCATGAGCGCACTGACCCGACGGAGCTCCTGGAGATAGTGCTCGACCTCGGCCGCGAGCCGGAAGCGCGCGTGCCGGGCCGTGAGGTCCTGCTTGCGGATCGGACGGTCACCGCCGCAGACCTGGAGCACGTGGCCAACAACGTTGGACAGTTCGGGGACGATAACCGAGCGGGCATTGAGCGCACGCTGCACCGCGTTTCCGCCATCCGCAATCGATCGGGGCGGATCACCGGGCTCACCATGCGCGTCGGGCGCGCGGTCACCGGCACCGGTGAAATCATCCGTGACATCGTCGTCAGCGGCCAGAGCATCCTGCTCCTCGGCCGGCCTGGCATCGGCAAGACGACCATGCTGCGCGAATGCGCGCGGCTGCTTGCCGACGAGCTGCGCAAGCGCGTGGTGATCGTGGACACATCCAACGAGATCGGTGGCGATGGCGACATCCCGCATCCCGGCATTGGGCGTGCCCGGCGCATGCAGGTCAAGACTCCACTTCTGCAGCATTCGGTGATGATCGAGGCGGTCGAGAACCACATGCCCGAGGTGATCGTCATCGATGAGATCGGCACCGAGCTGGAGGCGGCTGCGGCTCGCACCATTGCCGAGCGAGGTGTCCAGCTCATCGCGACCGCGCACGGCCAGACCCTCGAGAACCTTCTCGTCAATCCCACGCTGAACGACTTGCTCGGAGGCATCCAGAGCGTCACCCTTTCGGACGAGGAGGCGCGGCGTCGTGGGACCCAGAAGTCGGTGCTCGAGCGCAAGGCGCCGCCGACCTTCGACGTCCTGGTCGAGATCCAGGATCGCGACCGGGTTGCGATCCATATGCCTCTTGCCGAAGTCGTTGACACTGCTCTGCGGGGTCCGCTGCTCACTCCAAAGATCCGGCTGCGCACGCGCGAGGGCAGGGTCATCTCGAATGTCGATGCGCCGACCGTCGTGCCGGTGGAGGCGCCTCCTCCGTCGCCGGCCGCCAAGCCGCTCGGGATTTTTCCGTATGGCGTAAGCCGCCATCACGTCGAGCAGTCGATCCGTGACCTCGAGCTGCCGGTGCGCGTGCTGGGGAACCTGGACGGCGCCGGTGCCGTACTCACCCTGAAGAACCACTATCGCCGCCGGCCGGACAGCCTGCGCCAGGCTGAGAGTCGAGGCTTGCCGATCCACATCCTCAAGAGCAACTCGGCGACGCAGGTGCGCGACGCCCTTTCACGCATCTATGGCGTCGACAAGCGCGACGAGGCCACGACCCGAGCACTGGCCGAAGCCGCAGCCGCGATCAAAGCGGTTAAGACGACCCTGCGGCCCGTGGAAATCTCTCCCCAAAACGCATACCTTCGCCGGCTGCAACACCAGCTGGTCTCCGAAAACGAGCTCTCCGCCCGCAGCACCGGCAAGGAGCCGCAGCGCCGCCTTCGGATCACGCCGGCGCCTGAAGAAACGGCGACCCTCTAAATGAGCCGGGGTCTGTTCATAACGTTTGAGGGCACGGAGGGCTCGGGCAAGACGACGCAGGTCGAGCTCCTCGGCGAGAAGCTCTCCTACCGCCAGCCCGTGGTGGTTCGCGAACCTGGCGGCACGGAGCTGGGCGAGCGCATGCGCGAGTTGCTCCTGACCAGCGGAATGGACCTCGACGGGGAGGCCGAGATGTACCTCTTCATGGCCGCCCGCCGGCAGCTGCTGCAAGAGGTGATCACGCCCGCCCTGGGACTTGGCAGGATCGTCATCGCCGATCGCTACCATGACTCGACTCTTGCGTACCAGGGAGGTGGGCGCGGGGTTCCAGTGAGCTGGCCGAAAACATTTCCGCGCCCGGACATGACTTTTCTTCTCGCTCTTCCTGTCCAGAGCGGGCGGGAGCGTCAGTTGCGCGCAGGCAAGAGTCCCGACCGCGTCGAGCGCGAGTCGACCGACTTCCACGCTCGTGTGGCGGCGGAATATGACCGCATTGCCACCAGCGAGCCTGAGCGTTTCACCCGTCTGGACGCGAGCGAGACTCGGGAAGCGGTGCATCACAAGGTGATGAGCCGCGTTGAGCCTGCTGTGGAAGCGCTTTCGTGAAGCTCGTCATCGCGGTTGTGCAGGGCGAGGATGCACAGCGCACTGTCGAAGCGATGACGCAGGCGGGGATCAGCTCGACGCGGGTCAGCTCGACCGGCGGGTTCCTGCAGCAGGGCAACGTTACGTTGTTGATCGGCGTCGAAGAGGCGAGGGTTGCGGATGCGGTGCAGATCATTCGCGAGAACTGCCGCGAGCGCAGCCACTACCTCACCCCCGCCCTGCCCACGGCGCAGCCGGGGGACTACCTCGCCGCCTTCCCGGTCGAGGTGCAGGTCGGCGGAGCGACAGTGTTCGTGGTGCCCGTCGACTCGTTCGAGAAGATCTAGGCGCCCCGCCGCCAACGGCTGACCTGCAAACCGACTGCATGAGGCGGCCAACTAGTGGACTGTAACGGCCAGAGCTGGAGCAGGCTGCAGGCTCGAAGACCGGCGTTCCAGGCAGCCGGTGCCAAGGCGCGGGTGGCGAGAGGAGGATGGCGTCTGTCGATGCCTGACGACGATCGCCGGGGCCCGCAACGCAGGCATCAGCGCCCGCAGGGCGCCCGGCCGTTTGGGACGTCGGATGCTCCAGGTATGGCTGGTACGGTCCACTAGTATCGGACGGTGATCCGCGTCGAAGGCCTCCGCAAGAGCTTCGGGGATGTCCGCGCTGTCGATGGTGTGGACCTCCATGTCGAGAGGGGCGAGCTGCTCGTCCTCCTCGGTCAGAACGGAGCCGGCAAGTCCACAACGCTTCGGTGCCTCGGCGGAATCCTGCGACCCGATGCAGGTTTGATCGAGCTCGATGGTCTGCGTCTGCCTGAGAAGCTGGACGAGGTTCGTGCGCGGCTCGGCGTGGTGCCCGATCAGGCGCGGCTGTACGGCCGAAACACGGCGACCGAGTATCTCGATCATTTCGGCTATCTCTACGGGGTCCCGGAGAAGGCTCGCCGCACGAGGATCGCGCAGCTTCTCGAACGCTTCGAGCTGGCTGACCGCGCCGGCACCGTCCTCGCCGCCTACTCGCGTGGCATGGCGCAGAAGGTCGCTCTGATCAGAGCCACGCTTCATCAGCCTGACTGGATCTTGTGCGACGAGCCGACAGCGGGGCTGGACCCAGTCGCTGCGGCTGACATGCGTCATTACCTCGGCGAGCAGCGCAGTCGAGGAGCGGCGCTCATCGTGACGACGCATGTGCTGAGCGAGGCGGAGCTGATGGCGGATCGGATCGCGATCATGCGAAAAGGGGTGATAGTCGCCTACGGCGACCTCGAGGACCTGCGCCAGGAGGCTGCGAAGGGAAGGCGTCTCTCGGCGCACCTGAGCCGCGCTCCCGCCGATCCAGCGCAACTTTTGCGCTGGCTCTCCGAGCACACTGTCGAGCACGATCTCGCCGGCGACCGGCTGACGTATACGCTGCCCTGGCAGGCCACCATCGCCGATCGCGCGGCATTCGCCGCGGAGCTGCAACGGCTTCTCGCAGCCCAGGACGCACCTTTCCACGAGCTCGAAGAGGAGCAGACGAGCCTCGAGTCGGTTTACCTCAAGGCGATGGCGGAGCCAGTGCGCACCTCGGCGGCAGCGCCGGCGCCTCCGCCGCCAACGGTCTCTGGAATCGGGGCTCCACGCATGTTCGCGTCGCTTAGCAGCCAGGGCAGCCTGCTCCGCCACTCGCTTCCGTTCTACGTCAGCTCATGGTGGCGGCGAGGCGACCTGAGCTGGGTCATGTACCTCAACGCCTTCGTGCTGCTGCTGGTGGCCGGAACCTCGCTGTTTGGTCAGCTGCCGGGGGTGGCGGGACAGGTCGCTGCGCGATTCGCGGGCGGCGCCGCGCTCCAGGCGGGCCTGCTCCTCCCACTGTTCTTCATGTCGTTCGCCCTGCTCGAATCGATAAAGAGCTCAATCGGGATCTGGTGGGAGAAGGCGCAACAGTCCCTGGAGGTACTGCTTTACACGCCGATCGACGACCCGTCGCTCATCTGGCTCGAGGTGCTGCCGGGCGCGGTGGTGAGCACAGTCTGGGTCACGTTCTGGATGGGCGCCGGGATGACGCTGCTGACGCTCTTCGGCCAGCCTGCTCCGTGGGACCTGCTTCCGGTTTTCGCGTTGGTGGCGGCCGTGACCGCTTACTGGGCGGCGATGGGCCGGATGTTGGGGTTCATGCTCTTCCCGCGCGAGGGCGCGGCCGGCGGGGCGTGGTCGTTTCTGTTGTCGCCGGTGTCAGCCGCGGTGGCCGACCTTCCGCTGGCCCTTTTCGTCTTCCGCTCTCCGCTCGCGTTCCCATCGCTGCTGCTCCCGGTCACGGCGTGCTTTGCGTTGACAGTGCTCTGTGGCACGACCTTCGATCGTGAGCGATTGATGGAGACAGGTCTTGGGCGCACGAGGCCCCGTCGCGTGTGGTTGCCAATCGCAATGCTGCGCCGCAACGCGGCAGCCATCGCGACGGGCCTGTTGCTGGCGCTGGCTCCAGCCGCCGCAGCCGCGTCAATCTCATCGAACGCACACTGGCACTCGTGGTCCGACGTGCGGGCCGCCGGCATCGCCGCGCCGACCGGCACTGCGCCGCTCGAAGCCACCATCGCGTCCAGCAAAGCACCGGCCGCCGGCGGCGTGACAGTGGCTGCGGCCGCCCTGGCCGGGATCGTGGCCATGCTCGCGCTGATGCTCGCCCTCGTCGCGGTCAGCTTCGCTGCGTTCTTCCTGCTGGGAGTGCCGGCGCTGCTGGGGCTCATCGGCGCCGCCGTCGTGTGGGGCGTTCAGCTGGGTTTTGGCGGCACGACGCCCCTGCAGCCATGGCTCGTTGGGGCTGGGGGGATAGCGCTTCTCGCCCTGGCCCTCAACACCGGGGCGGCGCTTCCCATCTACTGGTCGCTGGTGTTTGGATCGGGCCGGCGGCTCGACCGGCTGCGCGAGGCGTGGTCTGGCTACTGGGCCCTCTTCCGGGGCCTTGTGCTGCCCGCCTGCGCTGTCTTCGGCGTGGTGGTGTTCCGCCTCCTGGCCGCCGGCTAGGGTTTTGTCACCCCTGACATGGCGACGACATGGACCGCTACAGGTCCAATGCCTGGGCGACCAGCTCCCGGTGGTAGGTCGCGTCCCCGAGAGTGACCTCTGACGCCTTGGCACGCTTGAAGTACAGATGCAGGTCGTGCTCCCAAGTGAAGCCGATTCCGCCGTGCACCTGGATCCCGTCCCCGGCCACCTTGCGGTAGGCCTCCGACACGTACGCCTTCGCCATGGAAGAGGCGAGAGATCGATCCGGTGCGTCAGCATCCACGGTCCACGCCGCGTAGTACGTTGCGGACCGCCCACTTTCCGACAGCACGAGCATGTCGGCGAGCCGGTGGGAGACGGCCTGGTAAATGCCGATCGGCTTGCCGAACTGGTGGCGCGTCTTGGCGTAATCCGTCGATGTCTCGAGCACCTTCTGAGCGCCGCCGACCATCTCGGCGCACAAAGCCGCGGTCGCCCATTCAAGGGCCCGCTTCAACGGCGCCCAACCCTTGTGCGGAGGACCCATCAGGACGTCGGCGTCCAGCTCGACGCCGTCGAGACGCACCTCGTTCCAGCGTCGGGTCATGTCCAGGGTCTTCAGCTGTGTGACGGTCATCCCCTTGGGACGGCCCTTGACCAGGAACAGGGAGATCCCGTCTTCGCCTTCCCCCCGCGTTCGCGCGGCAACCACCGTGTAATCGGCATCTTCTGCGTCGAGCACGAAAAGCTTGACGCCGTCGAGCTTCCATCCGCCTGCGACCGGCTGGGCAGTCAACGTCACGCCTGCCGCATCCCACCGGCCTGACGGCTCTGTGAGCGCCAGCGTGGCGCGGGCGGTACCTTCTGCGATCGCCATCAGTGCTTCCTTTTTCTGAGCCTCGGTGCCGGCCTCGATCAGAGCTGGAACCGCCAATCCCATGGTGGCGAAGAACGGTCCGGGAAGAAGCGCGCGGCCGCACTCCTCCAGCACGACGACGAGGTCGAGAAATGTACCCGCACCGCCGTACTGCTCAGGGATGCCGAGGGCGGTCCAGCCGAGGCCTGCCATCTTCTTCCACAGGGCGGCGTCGTACGCGTCCGGCGCTTCCATCAGCCTACGCACGACCTTCGACCCGCATTCCTTGGAAAGGAAGTCGCGCGTGGAGCTGCGGAGCATCTCCTGTTCCTCGGAAAAGGCAAAGTCCATGTGCCGTCGAGTGTAAAGGGGCGCTTTAGCTCGACGAGCCCGTGCCGGCGGGGGGCTCGGCTCCAGGTGCATGGGGCGGCAGCTCGGCCGGCTCGATATGGGGTGACAGCTCCTCGCGCTCGGTCGGAGCCGATAGCTCCGGCACCGCGGCCGGCTCCGGCACCGCGGCCGGTTCCGGCACCGCGGCCGGTTCCGCCACGGTCGACACAGCCGCGTCGTCCGCGGTCACAGCTTCAGAAGCGGGCCCGGCCGCCGTTGCCGCGGCCGGCACGAAAGCCGGACTCTCCCTGCGGACCGGAGGGGGCGTCGGTGCCGGCTGCCGCCTGCGGAACAGCATCAGCAGAGCGAAGAAGCCAACGAAGATTGCGAGCGTGCCCATGGCGATGGCGAACCCGAATCCTGAGGTCTCACCGGTTGACAATGGACGTTCGAGCCCGGCCGGGCAAGCTGCGGGGAGCGGATCGCATGTGCCGATGACCGCCAGCCTGAGCGGCACCGAGAACATCGACAGCATTCCGTATACGAGCGCCATGCCCGCTACGAAGTACAGGATGGTTGCGATGGGCCTGCCGCGCTGATACGAAAGAGCATCGACAGCGAACGCGATCGCAGCAATTGCGAAAGGAATCGCGACGCCTGCGATGCGATTGGTGCCGCCGGCCGTCAATACGAGAGGCGCGATGCCGCCCGTTGCGGCGAGGCCCGCAGCCACCCAGAACGCCCAGAGCACCCTGGGCTGCCTGTCCGAGATTGAATCCATTGAGCGGAATCATGCACAGAATGACTCGAGTCGACCGGGCCACCGATCGTGGCGTTGGTCGCCGCCGCTTCAGGGACGCGAACTGAGCCGCGAGCTCAGCGGCTCCGCGGAAGGCCCAGGACGCGCTCGGCCAGGATGTTGCGCAGCACCTCCGAGGTGCCCGCCTCGATGGTGTTCGCCCGGGAGCGCAGGAACTGGTACTTCCACCCGGTTCCGTCGTCCACCTGGCCTCCGGGGCCGGCGACGTCGATCGCAGTCTCGGTCATTCGCTGGTTGAGTTCCGACCACATGAGCTTGAGGATCGAGCCCTCAGGGCCCGGGATGCCATTCCGCTTCATGGCCGTCAACGCACGGTAACCGTTGAGCTGAAGCGCTCGGGCTTCGATCGTGTACTGGGCGACCTTCTGCCGCACCAGGGGGTCGGATCCGCGTCCGAGCTTGCGCGTGTGGTCGGCCAGCTCGGCAGCAGTGATCTGTGCTCGGGTGGCGAGCGCCATGCCGAGCGTGCCCCGCTCGTGGAGGAGGGTGGTCATGGCGACCGCCCAGCCGTTTCCAGCCTCGCCGAGGATCTGCGATTTCGGCACCTTGACGTCTTTGAAGAAGATCTCGTTGAACTCGGCATCGCCCGTGATCTGCACCAGCGGACGGACCTCGACGCCGGGGCTTTCCATGTCGACGAGCAGATACGTGAGGCCATGCCGCGGGTTCTCTTCCTTCCGCTCACGCGTCAGCAACATGCACCACTTGGCGATGTGGGCGACTGTGGTCCACACCTTCTGGCCGTTGACCAGGTAGTGGTCGCCCTTGTCCTCTGCCCGCGTCTGCAGACCCGACAGGTCGCTGCCGGCATCCGGCTCGCTGAATCCCTGGCACCAGATCTCCTCGGCTGAGAGCAGCGGGGCAAGGTACCGCTTCTTCTGTTCCTCGGTGCCGTGCGCGATCACGACCGGCCCACCCATACCGAGGCCGATGACGTTGATCGGCTCAGGAGTCTGGGCGGCGATCATCTCGTCGTTGAAGATCAGCTGCTCCATGAAGCCGGCTCCGCGACCGCCATACTCCTTCGGCCATGTGATGCCGACGTAACCGGCTTGGTGCAACTTCTTCTGCCATGCGCGGCGCTGTTCGACCAGTGTCGCCTGGTCGGTCTGGTTGGGATCGTCCCTGGGCGCGTTGCCCTTCAGCCAGGCCCGTGCCTCATCGCGGAACGCCTTCTCGGTCTCGCTCAGCTCGAAGTCCACCGGACTACCTTAGGCGACGGCGGGGATGACGTCCGAGGCCACGAGCTTCAAGGCCTCGCGATCATCGAGGAGGAAGTGCTGAAGCAGGAACAGGTCGACTCCCAACGCGGCGTGCCGCTTGATTTGATCGACGATCTCCTCGGGGGTGCCGACCAGCCCAGTCGCGCCGACCTTTGCGAGCACGTCGTCGGCGGTCATGTCTTTCAAGCTGGGGAAGATGTCGCGCATCTTCAGCGCCCTCTCGCGCAGGTCGGCGCGATCGCGACCGATGATGAAGTTAGTCATCGCCGAATGGCGGATGGAGCCGGGGTCGCGCCCGATCGCGACGCAGGCAGCGTCAAGGACCTTGCGCTTCTGGACGTACTCATCGGCATCGATGTGGTTCAGGTTCCATTCGGCCGCGTCACGCGCCACCATCGGCAGGGCGCGCTTTTCGCCCTTGGCGCCCATCAACAGTGGGATCGTGCCGCGCGACGGCTTGGGGTTGGCCTTCTGCCAGGTGGCCTGGATGGTCTTGACCCCCTCTTCCAGCAGGTCCATGCGGCCGCCAAGCGTGAGGAACGGAATCCCGTTTTCGACGTGCTCCCGCTCGTACCAGCCGGCCCCGACGCCGAGGATCAGGCGGCCACCTGAACGGAGATCAACGGCGGTGGCCATCCTCGCCAGCAGCGCCGGAGGCCGAAAGGTCATCGGGCTGACCATTGGTCCGATCTCGATCTTCTCCGTCCACTCGGCCGCCAGCGCCAGCGATTCCCAGCACTCGATGCAGTCGCGATCGACGACCCCCAGCACCGAGAAGAGATGGTCGCTGCGGCGAAGCGAGTCGAAGCCCAACGTTTCGGCGTCGTGGCAGATGTGGCGCCAGCGGTCCCATGTCAGACCCTCCTGCCCCTCGACAAACACCCCGACCTTGGCCACCACCGTTGATCGTAATGTGCGCCTCGATGCCGGCGCTGTGGACGCCAGATGCCGACGCGGCTTTGCGAACCGGAGTCAATCCCACTTCCGGAGCAACGTCTGGCTGGAGGAGCGCTTCGCCGCTTTCAGCTGGCAGAGGCAACCTCACAAGAGCGCTGAGGTCAGCGCGTCCACATCCAGGAAGTTGAGGATCCGTTCCTGCGGGATTCCCGCCCGGCGCGCCATCCAGGCCCCCATCGGCACGTAAGCGAGCTGCTCCGGCCCGTGCGCATCCGCATCCAGCGTGAAGTCGCACCCGCACTCCAGCGCCAGCCGAGCCATCTCCGGAGATAGATCCATCCGCGCCGGGTCGCAATCGATCTCGAGCGCCACCCGGCGCCTGGCCGCCTCTTTGAACACCGCTTCGAAGTCGTAGCTGGCGCCCTCACGCGAGCCGGGCCGCCGCCCGGTCGGATGGCCGATGACGTCGACATGCGGGTTGGAGACGGCACGCAGCATCCGCTCCGTCATCGCCGCGGCTTCCTGCCGAAGCTTGACGTGAGGCGAGGCGATGACGATGTCGAGCAGCTCGAGCACGGCGTCCGGAAGGTCGATGGCGCCGTCCTCGAGGATGTCGACCTCGATTCCCTGCAGCAGGGTCAGGTTTTCCATCTGCGCCTGGACCTCCGCCATCTCCTTCGATTGGGCCAACAGCCGCTCTGCGTCGAGCCCGTTCACGACCTTGATACGGGGCGAGTGATCGGTCACCGCGAGGTAGCGATATCCGAGCGCTTCAGCGCCGCGTGCCATCTCGAGCATCGTCGCGTGGCCGTCGCTCCAGCTCGTATGTGAATGCACGTCACCCCGGTACTGGTTGAGATCGAGCTCCGACTCATCGTCACGTGCCGGTTGGCCCATCTCGGTCCGCAACCGGTCGAGGTATGAGCTTCGGCCGGTCTCGACCAGGCCTGCCAGGACCTTCGCGATGCCCGGGCCGACACCCTCGATCGAGGTTAGCTGGTTCGAATTGTGGAGGGCGTCGAGGCCCGGCTTTGAAATCACGATCGACCAGGCGGCGGCCGCGAACGCCTTGGCGCGAAAACGCTGCTCCGGGTCCTGGCGCAGCAGGTATCCGATCTCCGAGAGCACCTGCGCCGCGGTGATCGCGTCCACCTGTCAATTGTGTGAGGATGCGGACGTGGCGAATGTCAAGCCGGCCGATCGGATGCCGGAGCTGGTCGAGCAGATGCTGGCCGAGCTGGGCGAGGATCCTGACCGTCAGGGCCTGCGCGCGACCCCTGACCGGGTGGCACGCGCGCTGCGCGAGCTCACTGACGGCTACGGCGTACGCCCGGCGGACATCATCGCCGGCGCCGTCTTCGACCAGGACTACGACGAGATGGTCGTGGTCAAGGACATCCCCTTCTACAGCCTCTGCGAGCACCACATGCTGCCCTTCTTTGGCAGCTGTCATGTGGGCTATCTGCCGAGGGGGAAGGTGGTCGGCCTCAGCAAGATCCCGCGCCTGGTCGGCTTGTTTGCGCACCGGCTGCAGCTGCAGGAGCGGCTGACGACCGAGATCGCCGAAGCCCTGAACGGCGAGCTGGCGCCGCGCGGTGTGGGCGTGGTCGTCGAGGCCCGCCACCTCTGCATGGAGATGCGCGGGGTCCAGAAGCCAGGAGGCCACCTCATCACCTCCTGCATGCTTGGGACCTTCCGCAAGGATGCGCGGACGCGTTCGGAGTTCCTGGACCTCGTGCGCCACTCCTGAAGGCTTTGGCGCAGCGGCTCCCCATACATAAACGACCCTTTATGTATTACACTTCTATAAAGCAACCTTTATGTTTATGCCGAGCCAGCGCCATGAGCTTCCCGACCACTTCCTGGCCTTCGCCAATCCAACCCGGCTGAGAATTCTGCAGCGCCTGGGGGAGATCGGGGAAGAGAGCGTCAACGACCTTGCCGCACATCTCCGCATGAGCCAGCCGCGAATCTCCTGGCACCTGCGAATGCTGAGGGTCGGTGGGGTCATCAGGACGCGTCGCGACGGGCGGCAGGTGTACTGCTCCCTGGACGTGGAGAACATCGCGCGTGAGCGCCGGCAGCTCGAAGAGTTGCTTGGAATCAAGGACCGCACGAAAGTCCGCACGGAGGTTGGCATATGACAAGCGGCCGGAAGAGTGGCCAGAAGAACGGCCAAAAGAACGGACATAAAAACGGCAAGGTTCGTGTCGCGATCGTCGGCGTCGGCAACTGTGCCTCGTCGTTTGTTCAGGGCGTCCATTACTACCACGACGCGTCTCGCACAGAGTTCGTGCCGGGTCTGATGCACGTCGACCTGGGCGGCTATCACATCAGCGACATCGAGTTCGTGGCTGCGTTCGACATCGACAAGAAGAAGGTTGGGCTGGACCTGTCGAAGGCAATCTTTGCCGGCCCCAACAACACTGTGAAGTTCTCAGACGTCCCAAGTCTCGGCGTCAAGGTCAGTCGCGGAATGACCCACGACGGGATCGGTAAATATCTCGCCGGCATCGTCCAGAAGGCGCCCGGTGAGACCGCGGACGTGGTGGGAATCCTGAAGAAGACGAAGACTGACGTGCTCGTGAGCTACCTGCCCGTCGGATCCGAAGAGGCAACCAAGTGGTACGTCGAGCAGGCCCTCCAGGCCGGTGTCGCGGTCGTCAACTGCATCCCCGTATTCATCGCGCGCGAGCCTTATTGGCAGAAGCGTTTCGAGGAGAAGGGAGTGCCGATTATTGGCGATGACATCAAGTCACAGGTGGGAGCGACGATCATCCATCGAGTGCTGACGCGCCTCTTCCGCGATCGCGGCGTCAAGCTCGAGCGGACCTATCAGCTCAACTTCGGCGGCAACACCGACTTCCTGAACATGCTGGAGCGGGAGCGTCTCATGTCCAAGAAGATCTCAAAGACTCGATCCGTCACATCGCAGATGAGCTACGACATCGGCGCAGACAACGTTCACATCGGTCCTTCCGATTACGTGCCCTGGCTGCATGACCGCAAGTGGGCGTACATCAGGCTGGAGGGTCGAAGCTTTGGCGACGTGCCCCTCAACGTCGAGCTCAAGCTCGAGGTGCACGACTCGCCCAACTCCGCCGGCATCGTCATCGATGCGGTTCGATGCTGCAAGCTGGCCCTCGACCGAGGCATTGGAGGAGCGCTGGAAGGTCCCAGCTCCTACTTCATGAAATCCCCGCCCGTGCAGTACAGCGACACCGAAGCCAGGGGACTAGTGGAGGAGTTCATCGATGGTGGCAAGGCCGGGGCGAATGGCAGCGTCCGCCGCACCCCTCGCGCGAAGCCGGCGACCACCTCTGCTCGCCGCTAGCTATCGAGCGGGGGCGCGCGTCGTGCGGGCTTTCCCGCCGGCGTTCCGCCATGCCGTCGCGGCTCCCGGCGGGGCTGCGTGGTACTGGTTGAACGTCCGGCAACGCCGTGCTGCCCTCGAAAACTACGGCGCCGCCCTTGGCCTGCAGCCTTCCGACCCGGCGGTGGCGCGCGTTGCGCGCGCGGCTTTTCAGAACTACGGCCGCATGGTCCTTGACTTCCTGCTCATGGGCAGCCTCTCGAAGGACGAGCTCATCCAGCGCACCGATGCCGACGGGATCGAGCACGTCGACGCCGCGCTCGCTCGCGGTCGGGGGATCATCATGGCGCTACCCCACATGGGCTCGTGGGACAACACCGGCTCGTATGGGGGGGCGTTGGGGTATCCGATCGTGGCGGTGACCGGGCGTTTCCCGGGATCCCTCAACGATGCAATCGTCCAAACGCGCGAACGTTACGGTCTTCAGGTCCTTCTCGTCGGCCGTCCCGCCGTCCGCGAGATCATCCAGGCCCTCGAGGCCAACCGTATGGTTGGCCTGGTTTGCGACCAGGAGGAGGGGCCTGGCGTCGAGGTCAGCTTCTTTGGGCGTCGCGCCATAGTCCCCGGCGGGCCGGCAGCGCTGGCCCTGAAGACTGGCGCAGCGCTCATACCCGGATGCCAGTACATGACCCCTTCAGGTCGCCACCACATCCGTCTGGAGGCGGCGCTTTCGTGGCCGGATGGCGAGACCAAGGAGAGCCTGATGCAGCGAATCGTGAATCGCTTCGAAGCGTTCATCCGCGAGCGCCCCGAGCAGTGGTACGCGTTCAGGCCGATCTTCAAAGCCGCCAGCCAGGTCCCGCCTGACCGCCGCGCCAGCGTGCTCGAGCGAGGGTGAGTCGGTGCCGCCACCGGTGCGTCTGCTGAGTGTTCCGTTACCGCGCGTTCAAGGCAGTGCAGTCGATAGTGGAGCGACTGCCCCGAGCGTGGGCCTACTCACTTGCCGTGGTGGCGGCTCGGTTCGCGTACTGGTTCTCGCCCCTTGCGCGACCGCGGCTCGAGTTCAATCTTCGGGTTGCCTGTCCGGAGCTGGACGAGCGCGACCTGCGGCGAATCACATGGCTCAACTTCCGCAACCACGCCAAGGCCTATGCGGATCTGATGCTGCTTCCTCGGACGCAGGTGTCGGCGATGCAACCGCTCCTGAAGGTCAAGGGTATGGAAAACCTCGAAGCAGCCCGCGCCCTCGGCAAGGGTGTGATGGCGGTGTCATGCCACATGGGCTCTTACGAGGTCGTATCGGCGATCTGGGCGGCGACCTTGACGCCGGTCAGCTTCTTCGCGGAGGAGCTGGAACCGAGGGCCCTTTTCGAGTGGTACCGCGACACGCGCGCGCGTCTTGGCATCAGCGTCCTCACGCTCACGGTCAGCGGCATTCGCAAGGTCACCCAGGCCCTTCACGAGCAGGAGATGGTGATCACCGCCATCGATCGCGACATCACTGGAACGGGTCACTTGATGCCGTTCTTCGGCCGTCCCGCGCCGATTCCACTCGGCACGGCGGCCATCGCCCTGCGGTTGGGAACCCCATTGCTCCCCGTCTGTGTCTACCGGCTGCCGGACGACACGTACATGGCGGAGGCGGCACCCCCTGTGCTGGCAAACAGCACCGGCGACCGCAGGGCAGACGAGATTCGCATCACCCAACAGCTCGTCCGCCATATCGAAGGCTTCATCCGCAATCACCCAGAGCAATGGCACGTTCCGCATCGCATCTGGCCGGGCTCACCGTGAGGGCCAGGCGATGAGAGTCGGGCTTGTCTCACCGTATGACTTTGCGTCGCCGGGAGGCGTGAACGACCACGTTCGGCATCTCGCCCGACAGCTTCGGCGGCTCGGCCACGAAGCCCGGATCTTCGCGCCCTCCAGCCGGGCCGATGTGGATTTCGACACGGCGCGCTTTTATCGGATCGGCAGCCCGATCGCAATACCCGTCAACGACTCAGTGGCTCGCATCACGCTCAGCTTCCACCTTGCCAACCAGGTGGCCGCAATCGTCGAGAAGGAACGCTTCGACATTCTTCATTTCCACGAGCCGCTGATGCCTGCGCTGCCGATGACCATGCTCCGGATGTCGACGACGGTCAACGTCGGAACATTCCACGCGTTCGCCCGGTCCAACGTCGGCTACTACTACGGCCGCCGGTGGCTCGAGCCGTACCTCGCATCGCTGCATCGAGGCATCGCGGTCAGCGAGCCGGCGCGGGCATTCCTGAACCAGTACTTTCCCGACTTTGCCTTGCGTGTCATTCCGAACGGCATCGATGTCAACGCCTTCAAGCCCGGGATCACCCCCATCCGGCATCTGCGTGACGACAGCATCAACATCCTGTTCGTCGGACGTCTCGAAAAGCGCAAGGGACTTGGGGACCTTCTCCGGGCGTACGAGTTCATGCGCGTTCGCGTTCCCAAGAGCCGTTTGATCATCGTGGGAGACGGCCCTCTGCGAGGCAAGGTTGAGTCGTACATCAATCGGCACCGTCTTCCCAGCGTCGTCATGGCCGGCTACGTCCCGGACAGCGTGCTGCCCCGCTACTACTGCAGCGCTGACATTTTCTGCGCACCCGCGACCGGCGCAGAGAGCTTTGGGATCGTGCTGCTGGAAGCGATGGCGAGCGGGCTGCCGATCGTTGCGACCGAGGTGGAGGGATAC
>JALZAL010000344.1 GCA_030948325.1 Candidatus Dormiibacterota bacterium | reverse complement strand
GGATAGAAAAGGATGAACACGATCGCCACGAATGCCTGCGCCGCACCGGACAGGTACACGAAGATCTTGCGGCGGCCCAGACGGTCGGACAGGAGACCACCGAAAAATCCGAACGGCAGCGCGGTCAGCACAACCAACAGCAGCCAGTTGGAGGTGAATGTCGACGCATTCGCTCCGGGGGCGAGCACGACATCCTTGAAAAAATTGAGCAGGTAGTAAAGCACCGCCGTGATCCCCGACGAGATCATCAACCTGGTGAAAACCACCCACGCGAAGTCGCCTTGGTGGAGTGGCCGGAAGAACTCGCGCACCGATTCGGAAAAAGTCCTGCGCGGCCCGCGCTCGATCCGCTCCATACCCTCGCCGCGAGCGGCCCAGATGGTAGGAATCAGAGTCAGGACGACGACACCGGCCATGATCAGGTAGATCGCTCGGTTTCCTCCCAACAGAGACGTGACCCCAAGGCCGCCGCCGATGCCCAGCTGCGTCATCGTGGCGAGGAAGCCGCTGGCTTTGCCCACTTGCTGGGCTGGAACGACGTCGGGGATGATCCCTGCGTAGGCGGCGCCTGCTGCATTGAAGAAGAACTGGATGATCGCGTAGCCGACGATTATCTCGGCATAGTTGTTGGCCACCATCAAAATGACGAGTCCCGGGAAGGTGAGCAGCGTTCCCGCGACCATGATCGGCCGGCGGCGGCCGAAACGGGTGTTGAGGCGATCGGACCAAGCGCCAACCGCGGGCGGCACCGTCATCGCCAGGATGCCGCCGATTCCGAGGGCCACCCCGATCGCGGTGTTCTGGTCCTTGAAGATGACGGCGTCAATCTGGGTTTGGATGAGCACTGTCGTCAACGGGATCCACAAGAAATTGCTGCCGAACCAGAAGGCGCTGAGCGCGGTGTGCCTTAGATTCCCGAAGGTGTCGGGGGCCCTGAGTGCAGGCGAAACCGCGGCCATCGCGGCTAGGCTACGTTAAGAAGCCTCGCCTGCGGGTCGGAAAAGCGCTAGGCTGTTGCCGCCCCCATGCATCCAATCCTTTCACGTGCCAAAGCGCTCCTGGTCGATGTGCCGAGACATGGCAAGCTCGCCTACTGCCTCGTGCGCGACGAGCGGGTTCCGGCCGCCCCAAAGGCGGTGCTTCTTGGCGCCCTGGTGCTGATCGTGAGCCCCATCGACCTGCCGGCCTGGGTGCCCCTGATGGGTGAGCTCGACATGCTGGCCCTCGGAGTGCTGGCGGTGAGCACCTTCATCGAGGCGTGTCCCGAAGATATCCGGCGCGAGCATGAGGCAGCGCTGAAGGCGGGGGAGAGCGTCTTCGATCGCGACTTCCGCGACACCCTCGGCGCGGCACGCGAGGGCGGCATGCGGTTGTTCAACAGGATCAGGCGCCGGGGTTCGAGCCGGGATTCTTATCAGTCGGTCTCGGAGGGCTAGAGCAAATTGCGCGTGTTGCTGACCAAGGACGTCGAGAACGTTGGCCGCGCGGGCGACGTGAAGGAGGTCACCGACGGTTACGGGCGCAACTTCCTGTTTCCGCGAAAGCTGGCGGTACCGGCCAGCCGAGGCTTTGAGACCGAAGCCAAACGGCTGAAAGATGTCGCTGTCAAACGCGAGACCAAGGATCGCGTCGAGGCGCAGGCGCTGGCGGATGAGATCCACAACAAGACGGTGGTCGTGCGATTGAAGATGGGGGCCGAGGACAAAGCCTTCGGCTCGATCACCAACCAGGACGTCGCAGCGGCGCTGAAGGCGCAGCACCGGGTGGACGTCGACCGTCACAAGATCGACATCAAAGAGCCGATCAAGACCCTGGGCGAGCATCAAGTGCCGTTGAGGCTGCACCGCGACGTGGCCGCACACGTCAATGTGATCGTCACCCAGGACCGCTGAGGCGGTCCACTCTATGCAGACGATCCCTCTCACAACCGGGAGGGTGCCACCCCACGACCTAGACGCCGAGATGTCGGTGCTTGGATCCGTCCTGCTCGATCCGCTCTCCGTCGCCAAGGTTCTGCAGTTCCTACACCCGGAGGATTTCTACCGGGAGAACAACGGTCAGATCTACAGGGCTGCGCTTGACCTTTTCGCAGCGGGCGAACCGATCGACAACGTCACCCTGGCCGCCCAGCTGCAGACGATGGGAATGCTCGACCGCGTCGGCGGGCGGACGCAGCTGGCATCGATGCAGAGCGCGGTGCCGACCGCGGCCAACATCGAGTACTACGGGCGGATCGTCAAGGAGAAGGCGTACAAGCGGCGCCTGATCTCCGCCGGGTCCAACATCGCGGGCTTTGGGTTTGACGACGGGGTCGAGGCTGAGGAGGCGATCAACCAGGCGCAGTCGCTCGTATTCGGCGTCGCCGACGACCGCGACCAGCGCGAGCTGGCGAGGCTTTATGACCTGCTCGGTCCGGCCATGGAGAGGATCTCGCTGCAGATGGAAAGCGGGCAGGGTGTCATCGGGGTCCCGTCCGGATTCCACGACCTGGATCGCATGACGGGCGGGTTCAAAGACTCGGACCTGATCATCGTGGCGGGGCGGCCGAGCATGGGAAAGACGTCCTTGGCGCTAAATATCGCCCTGCATTCCGCCCTCGAGTCCAAGAAAGCAATCGCTATCTTCAGCCTTGAGATGTCGAAGGAGCAACTCACCGAACGGCTGCTGACTGAGCAGGCGCAGATCGACGCTCAGCGCTTGCATCGTGGTTTGCTGAGTGAGGCCGAGTTCGATCGCGTGTCCAATGCCCTGGGGCCTCTAGGTGAGGCGGCGATCTATATCGATGACACGCCGGCGATGGACGAGCTCACGCTGCAGCTGAAGGCGAGGCAGGCCAAAATGCGGCACAACATCGACATGATCGTCGTCGACTATCTGCAGCTGATGCACGGCCGCTCACGAGGCGATGACAACCGGGTCCAGGAAGTCTCATCGATCTCGCGAGCTCTGAAGGGTCTGGCTCGCGAGCTGAAGATCCCGGTGATCGCAATCTCGCAGCTGAGCCGCGCTCCCGAGCAGCGCCCGGACAAGCGGCCGATCCTCAGCGACCTCCGGGAGAGCGGCGCGATCGAACAGGACAGCGATGTCGTGATGTTTCTTTATAGGCCCGAGTACTACAAAGCTGACGAGAAACCGGGGATCGCAGAGGTCATCCTCGCCAAGCACCGCAACGGCCCGACCGGGATGATCGAGCTTAAGTTCCGGCGCGACCACACGCGCTTCTACAACTTGGAGACCCGCCGGCCGGAACCAGGGACGGAGTAACCAGGGTGGTCATCATCCTGGTCGGCGGCCAATGGGGCGACGAGGGCAAAGGCAAGGTCATCGACTTCCTCGCGGCCAAAGCGCAGATGGTCATCCGCTCGCAGGGAGGCAACAACGCCGGCCACACCGTGGTCACCGAGGACGGCGAGTTCAAGTTCCAGCTCATTCCGTCGGGCATCCTCTACCCGGGCTGTACTTGCATCATCGGAAACGGCGTCGTGGTCGACCCGATCGTGCTCCTGCGCGAGCTCTCCCAGCTTCGGGAACGTGGCATCGAGCCGAAGAACCTGCTGGTCAGCGAGCGAGCCCACATGGTCATGCGCTACCACCCGCTTCTCGACCAGCTGGAAGAAGAGGCCCGCGGCGACGACCGCCTCGGCACCACGTGGCGGGGCATCGGCCCTGCGTACGCGGACAAGATCCGGCGCATCGGCTTTCGCATCGGCGACCTCCAGAAGGAGGGTTTCATGCGCAAGAAGCTCGCCTTTGTGGTGGGCCAGGTGAAAAACCCGATCCTCACGAAGCTGTACGGCGGTAAGGCGTACGACTGGGAAAGCATGCTCGACGAGTACATGGGCTATGCGAAAGAGCTCGACCCGTACATCAAAGACACCTTCCCGATCATCCAGAACGCCCTCGACGGTGGCGCGAACATCCTGTTGGAAGGCGCACAGGCCACGATGCTCGACCTGGACTTCGGTACGTATCCCTACGTCACCAGCTCCAACCCGACTGCCGGCGGAGCGCTCACCGGGAGCGGCATCCCGCCAACCAGGATCGACCTCACCATCGGCGTCTTCAAGGCCTACACTTCACGTGTCGGCTACGGCCCGTTTCCATCAGAGCTGCTGGACGAGATCGGGGACCAGATTCGCGAACGCGGCCACGAGTTCGGCACGGTAACCGGTCGTCCACGCCGCATCGGCTGGTTCGACGCCGCGGTCGCTCGCTATGCGGTGCGCCTCAATGGGGTCAGGTGTGCGGCGCTGATGCGCCTGGACATCCTCGACGATCAGCCAAACCTGAAGATCTGCACGGCCTACGACTTCCGCGGCGAGCGCCATGACCACCCCATTGCCAACATCTCGCACTACAAGCACTGCGTGCCGATATATGAGGAGATGACCGGGTGGGAGACAGCGATCGGCTCCGCTCGCTGCTGGGAGGACTTGCCCCAGCGCTGCCGCGATTACGTCGAGCGAATCGGCGAGCTGATCGGGGCGCCGATCGAGCTCGTCGGCACCGGGCCACGCCGCGACCAGTTCGTCACCCGCGGCCGGAAGCTCTTCGACTGAGTGTTCTGCGCGCTGGAACACTCCATCATTTCGCTGGTTTGAGAAGCGAGCGTCCTGTCGCCGCCGAGCTGAGCTGGCCGCAGGTCCATCAATTCCGACTCGCCGGCCATCACCTCACGAGGCGTGCGCCGAAGAAGGACCTTGCTCGCGTTGTCGGTGACATCGGCGGAGCTCAGGCCCAGCTCATGTCTGCGGCCGAGATGCAGGTCTGTGTCCGCGTCGACTGCAAGGTTGAGGACGTCAAAGCGGCGCTGTGGAAGGACAGGTCGCTCGTGAAGACCTGGCTGATGCGCGGCACCCTTCATCTGGTCCCTTCCGAGGACCTCCCAATCTTTACTGCCGCGATGCGCACCCTCCCGATGCGAAACCTCAATGCTTGGCTGAAGTTCACCCAGATGACTCAGCCCCAGCTCATTGATCTGTTCGACGCCATCGGCCACGCGCTTGAGGGGCGCACCTTGACCAGGGAAGAGCTGATCGAAACGGTCGCTCGCGGTCGATCCGATCACATTCGGAACGTGATGAGGTCCGGCTGGGGCGGCATTTTGAAGCCGGTCGCCAGGAACGGACTTCTATGCTTCGGACCGAGCCGCGGACAGAGCGTCACGTTTGTCAGGCCGCAACAGTGGCTTCCCTCCTGGCGGGACGTCGACCCTGGCGAGGCCCTCGCCGAGATCGCCCGGCGCTACCTTCGCGCTTACGGCCCCGCCACCCAGCACGATTTTGCCCGTTGGTGGGGTGCTTGGCCAGGCGTCGGGAAAGCCGCCTGGAACTCTTTGGCGGAAGACTTGGTCCCTGTCTCGATCGAAGGCCACCGCGCCGACATGCTGGCAGGCGATCTCCGAACGATGTCCAGACAGGCGAGCGGCCCCTCGGTTCAGCTGCTGCCTACCTTTGATCCCTACCTGTTGGGTCACGCCAACCGCGATCACCTCGTTGAAGCTGGGCACCATGCGAAAGTGAGCCGCGTCGCGGGATGGATCTCGGCCGTGGTGCTGATCGAGGGCCGCGTGGCGGCGACGTGGTCCCACAAGCGTTCGAATGGGACGCTACACATCGCCGTCGAGCCGTTCCAACGGCTGCCGGCAAAAGTGCGTCCTGAGATTCGCAAGCGTGCCGAGGAGCTTGCCGCCGGCCTTGGCGCGGCGAGGGTGACGGTTACAGTCGCCTAGGAGGTGTGCTCCAGGCTCGTCCCGGGGCCTTTCACCACCCGAAGCTGAGCGTCGCGCTGGCGAAGTCTGCGGTTTCGGTGCAACCGTTCGGTTCCCAGCGAGGCAGCCCAGAGCAGGACCACGAACACCGCCATCACCGCCTGTACGCCGGCCACGGTGAGGAAAGCGGCTTCGATGCCGTACCCGCGAACTCTGAGGCCGGTCGCAAGCAGGCCGCCGCTGAGCCCCATCACCGGGCGGATGGCCCACGAGCCCGGCAGGTTGCGCCGATCAGCAAGGAGCAGGCCGCCAACGAACCAGGTCGGGCCGCTATCGAGGTGGGTGACGTAGTCCCAGTGGTACGCTGCGATCGCGACCACGGCACCGGCCAGGAAGCCGACCGCGACCACAAAGCTCAATCTGCGCGCATATGCCAGCCAGGCGATCCCGATGCATACCGCCAGCATCGAAGTTGCGAAGACCGGACCCGCGACGTTGCCAACGTAAAGGGTGACGGGGTCGTAGGAAGAGGGCAGCGAGGGCTGCACATACCAGAGCGCGATCGGGTCGGGGAAAAGCCTGCCGCTGGCTGGATTGACGTAGGCAAGCGGTGCGCCCCTGGTGATGAGGGCGATGACCGCAAAGGCCAGAAGGCCCACCTGGGCGCGGATTGCCGGGATGAATCGCGCCCGCAGCACCTCGAGGATCACGGCAGCGGCGGCGATCTCGATCGAGGTGAGAAGCGCAGCGCCGGTACCCACCAACGCGACGCCGACAATCGCAGCGATGACGGCGCTCGGCTGTGGCCGTGGTACCTCACGCCGCCAAATCCAGCGCGAGGCCAGCTGTCCGGCGATTCCAGAAGCCACGGCGATGCCAAGCATCTCCACTGCGGGGAACTTGAAGATGACGAGGCCCGCCGCCACGGTCGGAGCGAGCGCGATGCCCGTTATCAGATCGTCGGGGAGCGAGGCCGGGTTGAAGGCAGCCCGATCGAGCCAGGCCGCGGGACGAGCCAGCACCTGAGGATTGTAGGGCGGCGCCTCCAGGCGCTGGATCGGGGGCCCGATGCCTTACCAGCAGGCGGCATACCGGGTTGGGTGATAATCGGCAGGCTCGTGTCGCTTCCTCGCCAACGCTTCGCCGCGACGCTTGTGATGCTGCTCGTATTCGCGTGGGCCGGTCTCGCGGCGCTAACCGGGCTGGCGCGCGCTCAGGCATCGGTTGCCGGCACGCTCGCACCCTCGACCTGGGTCGCGCTGCGGCCAGTGCCCCATCAGGGGCGCAGCGCGATCTTCGCTCTCGCCGTCGATCCGCTGAACAATCAAGTCGTTGTCGCGGGCACGGCCGACGGGACCCTGATACGGAGCGCCGATGGCGGCTCGACGTGGAAGCAGGTGCATGGTGGCTCGGCGGGCCTTCTCACCATCGGTTTCAGCCCCTTCAAGGCGGGCCTTCTGCTGGCTGGGACCCGGGGAACTGGTGCGCTCGCGAGCAGGGATGCGGGCCTGACCTGGGCTGCGGTGAAAGGCACGGAGGCACGTTCCGTCCGAGTGTTCGGCTTCGCCTTGACTCGCTTCGTCGCGGGTACCGACCAAGGCGTCTATGCCAGCGTAGACGGCATCACGTGGAAGCAGTCAGGGCTTGCCAACGTGAGCATCGCCGCCCTGGCGGTGACCGCCGTCCACGATCCGGCGCGCATGGTGGCAGGCAGCGATTCCTCAACCGGCATCGGCGGAGTGCCCCTTTTTCAGAGCACGGATGGAGGCACCTCCTGGTCGCCCATCGGCGCCTCCATCAGCGGGAAGGTGGTCGCCTGCCTGGCGGCGGGTCCATTGCCGCCCCCACCCAGCACCGTGAGGCCCCTGGTCGTGGGCACCAACGCCGGCCTCTTCACCTCTCGAGACAACGGTACGTCTTTCATTCCCAACAGCGGCGGCGGTGGGCTGCCGTCGACCGACTACACGCAGATCGCTTTCGTCACCAGCCATTACGAGCGCTACTACGCTGCAAGCGACGGTGGCGGCTCGGCTTCAGGCGGGCTCTGGAGGACAAGTAACGCCGGCCGCAGCTTCGCGTCAATGGCGCCACCGCTGCCTTCCGTGACCGCCCTCGCGGTGTCGAACGACGAGGCTCCGACTCTGTATGTGGCCACCTTTCGACCGTCCGATCAGATGGCCGTGCTCTGGGCCTACCACGACACCGGCGGCCCTCCTCAAGGTTCGCCGGCGACGGTCACACCGTCCACGAGCGGAAGCCGGATCACGCCCCCTCTCGCAGGTGGGTCCGGCCTGAGTCAGTTTCTCCTCTCGTCCCGGATGCCATATATCGCCGTCGGCCTGGCGGCGCTGATCGTCATCGGTCTGGCCGTCGTGACCCATTTCCGGAGCCGGCGCGGCTGACTCCACTAGACTCCCTCGAGTTGACTGACCCACATGAGCGCCTACGCCGGCTGGGACTCACGCTGCCGGCCGCTCCTGCGCCGGTCGCCTCATACGTGCCAACGGTGCTCGTTCCGATTGGAGCTGGACGTGCGCTGCTTTTCATCGCGGGCCAGATCTCGGTTCAAGACGGCAAGCGCTTGACCGGACGTTGCCCGGATCAGGTGAGCGTGGAAGAGGCCCAGGTGGCCGCGCGGGCGTGTGCGCTTAACGTGCTGGCTCAGATTGAAGCGGCTGCCGGGCTTGCCAACCTGGAGCGCATCGCGCAGCTGACAGGCTTTGTGCTCTCAGCTGAAGACTTTGGCGATCAGCCGACGGTGATCAACGCGGCGTCAGACCTTCTGATCGAGGTTCTGGGTGACTCCGGCAAACATTCGCGCGTAGCCCTCGGGGTCAACGCGCTTCCTTTCTCGGTCACGATCGAGATCGCGGCGGTCGCGGTTGTCCGCGCCGGCTGAGCCAAAGCCCGCGCGGGCGCGCCGGTCCCGACTGCTGCTCATCGGGAGTGTGGCTTACCTCGCGCTGATCTTCGGGGTGATGCTGTGGCAGGGAGTGTCGATCGAGCCGGAGTGGGTCGCGCTCGTGCTGCTGGTCATCGCCGTCGCTCTGGGACGCGGTCGCACCTTTATCGCTGACTGGACACCTTTTCTCTTGCTCTTCTTTGCCTACGAAGCGATGAGAGGGTTTGCGTCGAAGACCAATTTCGCACCGCACGACCTTTCAGGGTTGGAGCGATGGGTTTTCGGAGGCACGATCCCGACGCTGACCCTTCAGCACGATTTTTATCACCCCGGCGTGATCGGAGTTCAGGACGTTGTCGCGATGATCTTCTACTTCCTGCATTTCGTCCTGCCGATCGTCATCGGTTTCGTGTTCTGGGTGACAAGCCGCGAGTACTACTGGCGGTTTGTCGCCGCCCTGCTGCTCATGTGCTTCTTCGCTTTCGTGACGTACCTTTTCTGGCCGAGCGCACCTCCCTGGTATCAACTTCACGATGTCGTCAAGATCAACGACCACACGGTCCACGCGTTGTGGGGATACACCCTCGTCTCACCGATCTACCACAGCTTCAATCCGAATTCTTTCGCAGCGTTCCCTTCCCTCCACGCGGCGTTTCCGATGCTGGCAGCGGTTTACGCGTGGCAGAGATACCGGCTTCTGTCACTGGGGCTGGCACTCTGGTCGGCGGCGGTGATCCTGTCCATCGTCTACCTGGGCGAGCACTACGTCGTCGACGCGCTCGCGTCGGTGATCTACGTCGCAGCCGCCACCATCGTCGTCGAGGCGGTCGGCAGGCGACGGGCGCGCCGGGAGGCGGCGCTGAAAGCTACGCCTGCCACACCTTCCGCATGATCGATCGCGCGAGCTTGTCCGGGTCGTGGTGCGAAGGCACTCGAACATTGACGACGTCGGCGCCTATGAAGCGAACCTCGGGGTGTTTGGATGAGTCCTCTGATCTGAAGATCACCTGCGCCTGACCGCCGGTGGGCATGTGTGAGTTGTTGGAGTTGACCATTACGAAGTCGAAGATGTTCGAACCCACGTGGTCGCGGATCACCCGCAGGTAATCGTCGACATCGTAACCATCGGTTTCCCCGGGCTGAGACGCAAGGTTGCAGATATAGACCTTGAGCGCCGGCGAAGCCTTGATGGCCTCGACCATACCTTCCACGAGCAGGTTGGGCAGTATGGACGTGTAGAGCGATCCTGGCCCGATGACTACGAGCTCGGCGTTCAAGATGGCCTGCGCCGCCTCAGGGTTGAGCAGCGCGCCGTCCGGCTTCAGGAACACCTGGCTGATAGGCGCGTTCTGCATCGGGATCTTCGATTCGCCTTCCACCGTATGCCCGTTGATCGAGGCCACGAGAGTCACGTCCTGCAGGGTGGACGGGATGATGGTGCCTTTGACGGCAAGAATCTTTCCGGACTCGCGAAGCGCAAGCTCGAAGTTTCCGGTGACGTCGGACATGGCCATGATGAAAAGGTTCCCGAAGGAGTGGCCGTTCAGGGATCCCTCCTTGAACCGGTGGTCGAAGAGTTGCTTCATGAGGGGCTCGGCGTCGGCCAGCGCGATGAGGCACTGGCGGAAGTCGCCAGGCGGGAGGATCCGATACTCGTCACGCAGCCTTCCGGATGAGCCGCCATCGTCGGCGACGGTCACGATGGCCGACAGGTTGGAGGTGTAAGTCTTCAGGCCACGCAACAGCGAGCTGAGCCCCGTGCCTCCGCCAACCGCGACGATGCGAGGACCACGGCTCTTCAGGCGGAACGCGTGGATCACCTCAACCATGCTGCTGGAGCTGTTGCCCGGCAGGAAGGGACCGAGCACGGATTGAGTGAGCTTCAGGTAGCTGAAGATGAGCAACCCGACACCAAGGACGCCGAAGATGAGCGCACGCACCGGGTATGGGAGGAACTGGAGTGTCAGCCAGTAGAACTGTCCCGGGAGCTCGGCGGTCTTGTACAGCGCCTTGAGCCCGTACGCGAAACCAAGGACCAGAACGAGCTCTGCAAACATGAGCAGCAGAAGCCAACGCTTGATCTCGAGACCTGGCGTCAACCATCGGAGAAGGCGCGTCGTCGATTGGAGCCTTGTGGCCATCTACCCCGCTTGCGAGAACGGATTCAAAACATGCAAGGTTACTGTTGCACTACGCTTCATTGAAGTATGGGGAAATTGCGCGGGATCCGTCGGATGGTTCGTCTCACTGCGGTCGGGTTGGTGGTCGCGGCCGTGGCGACCGAGCTGGCCAAACCCGAAGCCGACCGCACCTGGAATGGGCGCGTCGTGGGCCTCGTGCCGTACGACTTTCGACCGCCTACCTGGGAGCGGATCCGCAGCGCCTACTGGAACCCGGCGTCTGACCGCCTTTTCAGCGATCGAGTGTTTGGCGTCGGCTGGGCGATCAACCTCTACCGTGCGAAGGAATTGCTCGGGGCCGGGTTCGAGCGGCTGATGGGCACGCCCCCGCAGCTGTCTATCCGCATGGCCTCGCGACGGCCTGCTGTGCGAGGAGGATCGGAGGTCCAAGGCCCCCTGGAGTAGAGCCCGAGCCTGTGGATTGGCAGCGGACAGCTTCTGCAGCCCATCTGCAAGCTGGGTGCGAAGGCGGCTGCAGCCGCAGCCGGGTAGCTTCGCATGAGGCCCACGGCAGGCCATGATGGACCGCCAGGCGACCGCAGATTGCCTGGGGAGAGAGTGTGGAAAACCTGTGGTCGGGATCGATTGCGGCTGGTTAGAATAGGCGGCCGACCCAACCTGTTGGGGAGTGGCGCAACGGTAGCGCAGCTGACTCTGGATCAGAAGGTTGAAGGTTCGAATCCTTCCTCCCCAGCCACCGGTTAACGGGGGCGCCGGAATACGGTAGGCGGACGGCGCGATTCCAAATCTTTGTGAGCACTCAATGGCCCCTTGGGGCGGTCGAGCTGAAGGTTCGCGACCTCGAGGGTGAGTCTGCCTTCTACGAGCGGTTCGGACTGGACCGTCTGGCCGGAGATTCCACCTCGGCCACCCTCGGTGTCGGGGGTGCGCCCCTGTTGCGGTTGAAGGGCTCGCCCGACCTGCTCCCACGCCCCCGGCGCACCGCGGGCCTTTATCACTTCGCAATCCTGGTGCCTTCCGAGGAAGAGCTTGGCGGAATCCTGCAGCGCTCCCTGGAGGAAAAGCTTCCATTGACCGGCACGTCAGATCACTTCGTGAGCCAGGCCCTCTATTTCGATGACCCTGAGGGAAACGGGATTGAGGTGTACGCCGACCGGCCGCGCAGCGATTGGACGTACCCGGGAGGGCGGCTCAACATCGGGATCGACCACCTCGACTTCGAGAGGCTGCTGCGCATCGCGACCAAACCGCAGGAGAAGTTTTCCGACGGCACAGTCCTTGGGCACATGCACCTCAACGTCGGCGATCTGGCCCGCAGCCAGTCCTTCTACGAATCGATGGGCATGGAGGTGATGGCGGAGCTGGGGCAGGTGATGCGGTTCATGAGCTGGGACGGATACCACCATCACCTCGGAATCAACCTGCTGGAAGGTCGGGGCGCAGGGCCGGTGCAGCCCGGCATAAGCGGCCTGCAGGCCTTCGAGGTTCGCAATCTTGACGGCGCGAAAACCGACCCCGACGGGATCGAGGTGCGGCGGCCCTAGGTCCTGCCTGGTGCGGGGACCAGGCGTACAGGGCGTCATAAAGCGCTTTGCCTTCGCTGGAAGACTTCCTATATTCTCGGCCGGTGGCCTTCACTCTCAGCTTCCGCTGAACCACTGAACGTGCCCGCCGACGTTCGCGCGCGTTTTGAAACGCGCCGGCCTCTCGACCTCGAGCTCACCCTCGGGCCGCTCGCCCAGGGTCCGTGCCTTCGTATCACCACCGGCGAAGTCTGGCGCGCCAGCCACACGCCGGATGGCCCAGCCACCCTTCACCTGGTGCGCTCGGGCCCTGGAGTCAACGTCGAGGCGTGGGGTCCCGGCGCCACATGGGCGGCGGGGCAGGCGGCTGCGCTGTGTGGAGAGGAGGACGACGATGTTGGCTTCAGCCCTCGACATCCGTTCCTCGCCCAGGTTTACAAGAGGAATCCTGGTTTGCGGATTCCCAAGACACGGGCGGTTTTCGAGGCCCTGGTGCCGGCCATCCTCGAGCAGAAAGTCACCGGCATCGAGGCCCGCAGGTCTTATCGAGCGCTGATGGAAGCCCTCGGCGAGCCGGCGCCCGGACCTGCTCGCCTAACAGTTCCGCCCTCGCCGCATTTGCTGGCGCGAACTCCCTATTGGACGCTCCATCGCTTCGGCATCGAACGCCGGCGCGCCGAAGCCATCATCGGCGCTGCCCGCAGCGCGGCCAGGTTGGAAGAGACAGTGGCGATGAGCATGCCTGCCGCGTACCAGCGGCTCGAGGCGTTTACGGGTGTTGGCCCATGGACTGCCGCCCAGGTCGCAGCTGTCGCCTTGGGCGACGCTGATGCGGTTCCCGTCGGCGACTACAACCTGCCGCACAGCATCGGTTATGCGCTGGAAGGCACCGTACGATCGACTGATAAGCGAATGCTCGAGCTCCTGAACCCGTACCGCGGCCATCGCGGCCGGGTGATCCGGCTGATCGGCCTCGCCGGCATCAGCGCGCCACGATTCGGGCCGAGAATGCCTCTTCGCGACATCGCGCACAACTGAACTCTCCGAGTGGACCGTGCCAGCCATATCTGGAGCATCCGAACGTCCCAGACGGCCGGGCGCCCTGCGGGGCGCTGATGCCTGCGTTGCGGGCCCCGGCGATCGTCGTCAGGCATCCACAGATGCCATCCTCCTCTCGCCACCCGCGCCTTGGCACCGGCCGCCTGGAACGCCGGTCTTCGAGCCTGCGGCCTGCTCCAGCTCTGGCCGTTACAGTCCACTAGTGCAGCTTTTCGATCTCCTCTTCGACGACAGTGATCAATTCCCGCATGCCGGCGCCGTCGAAGACCAGGCGCGCGCCGGCGGCTTTGAACAGCTCCGGCAACGGCTGCGTCGCGCCCAGCGCCAGCGCCGCCCGGTATTTGCGGACCGCCTCCTTCGAGTCTTTCAGGCTGTTCCGCCAGACCTGCAGCGCGCCAAGCTGCGCGATCCCGTACTCGATGTAATAGAAAGGGTTGGAAAAGAAATGCGGCTGCTGATACCAGCGCGCAATGCGTTCCCTGTCCAGCCCGCTCCAATCCACCGAATTTCCTTCGAAGCGCCGTCGCAGCTCGAGCCACCTGGCGTCGCGCGCGTCCGCGTCCCGTCCGGCTTCGTCCAGATAAATCCAATGCTGGAACGCATCCACCGATGCGCAGTGCGGAAAGAACAGGACGATTCCCTCGAGATGCTCGGCCCGTGATCGGCGCTCATCGGCTGGCGTGTAATAACCACCGCTGTCCTTGTTGATGAACGGTGACGCCAGCAGCTCCATCGACATCGATGCGACCTCTGCCATCTCGGACCCTGGATGGCGCTGGAACAGCAGCGGAAGCCGCGCCGCCTCGAATGAGTGAAAGGCATGGCCGGATTCGTGAAGCATTGTGCGAACGTCGTCGTCGATGCCGACTGCGTTCATGAAGATGAGTGGCTGCTTTCTGAACGATAGCGTCTGGCTGTAAGCCCCAGGCGCCTTGCCTTTTCGGTTCTCCAGATCGAGCAGCTTCGCGTCCACCATCGTCTCGAAGTACCCGCGGAAGTCCGGATCGACATGGCCGAACACGGCAGCGGTGTGATCTATGAAGGTCCCCATCTCTGTGAATGGCTTCAGGGCGGGCCTCCCCATCGGATCGACCGACATGTCCCACGGCCGCAAGAGCTCGAGCTTCATCTGCCGTCGGCGACGATCAAGGATGCGCTCCACCGCCGGCAGGACCGCTTCTTCCACCGCCTCGTGGAAGCGAATGCAGTCCTCTGGCGTGTAGTCAAACCTGTTCTTCTCCTGGTGTGAGTAATCCCGAAAGTTGTCAAAGCCGGAGTTCCTGGCCGTCTGCTGACGAAGGTCATACATCTGGTCGAAGATGCGGGCGATCGCCTCGCGCTGATCGATGTAGGGCTTTGCTCGACCCTTGAACGCGCGCTCCCGAATTTGGCGGTCGGCTGATTCCAGGTACGGGAGCAGCTGTGAGGGAGTCTTCTCCACTCCGTCCCACTGGATCGTCATGGCGCCATTGAGCTTCGACCACTCGGTGGTCAACCTCGACAGCTCGGCAGACAGCGGCACGTTGGCCTCGTTGAAGACCTGCATCTGATTGCGAAAACGCTCGATCATGGTTTCGAGGCCCGCGCGGACATATCCGAGCTCAACCAGCCTCTCCTGAAGCCGCACGCGTTGCTCTTGCGCTTTGGGCGAGATCTCGGTCCCGAAACGAATCTGAGCAGCTTCCCGTGCGGGGTCTGATGTGTCGGACGCGTAGGCAAAGTTCGTCAGCGCGGACGCCTCTGAGAGCAGCGACTCGAACCGTGACCAATCCGAAAGCCACTCTTCAACGTTTTCGGCCGCAAGCGGCCGAGAGGCGAGCTCTTCATAGAAAGGGAGGACGTCATCCCACACAGCGTCCCTGAAGGCATCCGGCGATTCCGGCATCGCTTTCAACAGCACTCCCTCCCTACGAACAGACCGCAGCCCGCCAATCGTACAGGGGGGTGCCTCACCTGGAGCGCGCGGCGGCTAACCTTCAGCCAGTGAGCGGCACGCTGCGCCTGCCCGTTGCGGCGAGGGTTGCTGCGCAGGCAGCGCTCGGAACTGAGCGGTTCAGCAGCGAGCTTGCGTGGCTCAGCTGGGCAGGCACCGTTTGGAAGCTGGCCGGCGGATCGGGCGCTGTCTATGTCAAGCGAGCAGCGAACCTGACGGGAGAGCGCGATCGGATCGATTGGCTGGCCGGCCGCTTACCGGTACCAGAAGTAATTGGCCTCATCAGAGCCTACGGTGACGACTGGCTGCTCACGCGAGAGCTGCCCGGGGTTCATCTCTACGACGCTTCACTTGGCTGGGAGCCCGCGCGTGTCGCCCGCCGGTTCGGAGAGATCTTGCGGGAGATTCATCGGATCGACGCTGCGGGCTGCCCGTTCGGCGCGCCTGGCGCCGGCCACCTCCTCATTCATGGCGATTATTGCCTCCCCAACGTGCTGGTAGATCAAGGGCGCCTTATGGGTCTGGTCGACCTGGGGAGGGCCGGGCTGGGGGATCCTCGCGACGATCTCGCGGCTGGCGTCTGGACGCTCCACTACAACTTCGGCCACGGATATGCACGAGCGTTTCTCGACGCCTATGGGGCTCCGGTCATGACGGACAAAGAGATCGAACGGCTTCGCCGCAGATACGGAAAGCCCTACACCGGCAGGACCGTGTCCACTGCCCGCCAGCAATACAAGGCTGCGATCGAGCGGTAGGGGCGGAAGATGTCCCCCTCCGCCTGGAGGGCACGAGGCGCAGGGGGCTCCTTGAGCTTGTGCGCTACAGCCCAGCCCTTTCGCACGCCGTAATCGTCAACCGGCCAGACGTCAAGGCGGCCGAGCTGGAACATGAGGAACATCTCGGCAGTCCACCGGCCGATGCCCCGGACCTGTACCAGCCGCGCCACGAGCTCGTCATCAGTAAGTGAATCCACATCGTGAAGCGGGACCGTGCCATCGGTCACCTTCTGCGCGAGGTCGGCGACCGCGGCCGCCTTGGAACCACTTAGTCCGGCGGAGCGCATGGCTCCTTCCGGTAATGCCAGGACCGCGGCAGGAGAGAGACCTTCCGAAAACAGCTTCAAGAACCGGCCGTGGATGGTGGAGGCAGCAGCGCCCGCCAGCTGTTGGTACATGATCGATCGAACCAGAGCGGCAAAGCCGTCAGGAAGCGGGTCGCGCAGCTCCAGCGGGCCTGCCATCTTGATGAGCCGAGCCATCGCGGGATCGCGGCGCGCAACCAGGCGGGTGCCCTTGGCGACCAGGTCCGGCGAAGAGCCGGACCGTACCGCGCGGGTGGGGTCTTGAACGGAGAGCTGAGCGGTCTTGCGGGGGCTCAGGCGAACTCTGACATGAAGAGGTCGAAGTCTTCCCGACTGAGGCGCAGCTCGTCTTCGCCAAGATCCTTCAGCGGGCCCTCGGGAATGTGCTCCGTGGTGGCGAAGTCCTCCATCGTGGTGTCCAGGTAAAGGAGGCCCGTCACCAGCTGGCCGTCGGCGCGGCCCTCCTCGATGACCCTCATTGCGGCTCGGCGGTCGGTGGGGTCGTGATCTTCGCCCAGCTTCCTGAGCACGATGTGGGAGCCATCGTGAAGCTCGACGTCGCGCACCGTCCCTGGTTCGTAGTCGACGTGGACCTCCTCGAAGAATGGAATGAACGAAACATCGGCGATCGATTCTTCGTGATCTTTGACCCAGCTGTAGCTCTTCGTCGAGCCGTCGTGGTCGTTGAAGGTGACGCAGGGGGAGATGATGTCCAGGATGGCAGTGCCTCGGTGGGCGATGGCCGCCTTGATCAGCGGCACGACCTGCTTGCCATCCCCGCTGAAGGAGCGCGCCACGAACGAGCAACCCAGCGTTAGTGCGACGGCACACGGGTCGATCGGCTGGAAGGTGTTGACTGCTCCCTTCTTCTGGACCGAGCCGATGTCGGCGGTGGCGGAGAACTGCCCCTTCGTGAGCCCGTACGTCCCGTTGTCTTCGATGATGTAGGTGCAGTCGACGTTGCGGCGGATCATGTGCATGAACTGCCCCAGCCCGATCGATGCAGTGTCCCCGTCACCCGATACTCCGAGCATGATCAGCTGCCTGTTGGCGAGCTGAGCGCCCGTCGTGAGGGCCGGCATTCGCCCGTGCACGCCGTTGAAGCCGTGGGCCGTCTCGACGAAGTAGGCGGGCGTCTTGGACGAGCACCCGATACCTGACATCTTGGCCAGGCGGTGCGGCTCGACGCCGAGCTCATAGAGCGCTTTGATCATGTGGTTGGTGATCGAGTTGTGCCCGCAGCCCGCGCACAGGGTGGTCGCGGCGCCCTTGTAGGCGTCGCGCTGCAAGCCGATCCGGTTGAGAGTGACGCTCATACGGCCACCGCCTCCGATTGGAGCAACGGCTCCGAGATTGCGACCGCCGGTATCGGCTGCCCGTTGTAGTGCCGGATCGAACGCACGCGCTCGACGTGCTCGGGCGGCAGGTCCAGGCGGATGAGATCGAAGATCTGACCGTCGCGGTTCTGCTCGACGACATAGACGCGCTCGTGCCGTGCGACGAACGCGCTTACTTCCGCCGACAACGGCAGCGCGCGCACCCGTAGGTAGTCGACCGGCCTCCCGGCTGCCGCCAGCGTCTGGCGCGCCTCGAGGACTGCGGCGTGAGTCGAACCGAAGGCGATCAAGCCGACGCTTGATGCGGAGGTTTCGTCGATGACGGGCGCGGGCAACGCGGCACGCGCAGTCTCGAGCTTGCGCGAGAGCCTGTCCATGTTGCGCATGTAGGCCTCGGCGTTCTCGGTGTACCTGGCCGATTCGTCGTGACCTGAACCGCGGGTAAAGAACCCGGCAGCGGGGTGATCGGTGCCGGGAAGGGTGCGGTAAGTGACTGCGTCGCCGTCAACGTCTTTGTATCGGCCCCACTCGCCGACGAGCCGGTCAAGATCGGCCTTGGACAGCACCTTGCCGCGGTCAAACGGCTTGTCTGGATACTTGAATGCGGGCGTCATCCACAGGTTCATGCCGAGGTCGAGGTCGGACAGGACGAAGACCGGCGTCTGAAAACGATCCGCGTAGTCGAATGCATCGCGCGCGAACTCGTAGCACTCCTCGACAGTTCCGGGCAGCAGCACCAGGTGCTTGGTGTCACCGTGCGAAAGCGTGTACGCGAAACCGACGTCTCCCTGCGAGGTGCGGGTGGGCAGCCCGGTCGAAGGCCCGATGCGCTGGATGTCGAAAATCACCACCGGCACCTCGGCGTAGTAGCCAAGGCCCGCGAACTCTGCCATCAATGAGATACCTGGACCCGAGGTCGAGGTCATCGATCGCGCACCCGCCCAGCCGGCGCCGAGCGCCATACCCACCGCCGCGAGCTCGTCTTCGGCCTGGACGATGGCCACCCGCTTCTCACCGGTCGCGGGGTCGATGCGGAACCGATCGGTGTACGCGATCAGGTACTCGCACAAAGACGAGGACGGGGTGATCGGGTACCAGGCCGCCACCGTGACGCCACCCATGAGGGCACCCAACGCGGCCGCCTGGTTCCCCTCGACGAGCGCCATGCCTTCAACCAGGCCGGTCATCGGCTCGAGCCGGTAGGGGTCGGTCTTGGAGAAGCTGTCCTGCCAGTAATCAAGCCCCACCTTGATGGCGTCCAGGTTGACCTGCACCGCTTTCGGCTTGGTCAGGAACTGTCGCTTGACGCCATGCTCGAGCGCATCCCAGGGGATGCCGAGCAGCCCCGCAACCACGCCTACATAGATCATGTTGGCCAGTTGCTTGCGCAGGGTGTCGCTCTGGATCTTTGCCTTGGCCAGCTTTGCGAACGGAACCGCGTAATACGTCACGTCGGTGCGTGCGTCTGCGCTTGAGAAGGCTGTTTCGTGGATCACCGCCCCGCCTGGGCGTACGGATCGGAGGTCTTCGCGCCACGTCGATGGGTTAAAAGCGACCAGGATGTCGACCTGGTCTGTCCGGGCCATGTGCCCGTGTGGGGTGATCCGCAGCTGGTACCAGGTTGGGAGCCCCTCGATGTTGGATGGGAAGACGTTCTTCGGCGCGACAGGGATTCCCATCATGAAAATCGCCCGCGTCAGGACGAGGTTCGCCGTCTGGCTCCCGGAACCGTTGACGGTCGCCGCCTGGATGGTCAGATCGTTGATTATTTGCTCGGTCACTTCGTTCTTGGTGGCGGAGTAAGAATGTTACGCGTCTGCTGGAGCGAGCAAGGACCCCTGCCGACCGCGGATGGGCAGGCCTGGGGCTGGGTTGATTTCCGCTAGAGTCCTCAAGCTGTGAAGGTCGGCGTTCCCAAGGAGCGTGCTCAGGATGAGCGACGCGTGGCGTTGGTCCCGGACACCGCCACCAAGCTCGTGGCTGCCGGGCTCGAGGTAAACCTTGAGGAAGGGGCGGGCTCGGAAGCCTTCGTGACTGACAAGGCCTATGAAGATGCGGGCGTCAAGATCGTCAAGGGGGCGGCGAGCCTGCTGAGGGAAGCAGACGTTGTGCTCAAGGTGCAGGCACCGGATGCCGGCGAGGTGGATCTCCTTCGAAAGGGCGCGGTCCTCATCAGCTTTCTGCAGCCCGCCACCCAGGGCGAAATTGTCCGAGCCCTGGCCGGCCATGGCGTTACGGCCTTCAGCCTGGAGCTGGTTCCCCGCATCTCGCGCGCGCAATCGATGGACGCGCTCTCCTCGCAGGCATCGGCCGCGGGCTACAAGGCAGTCCTGATCGCTGCCAACCGCCTCGGTAAGTTCTTCCCGATGATGATGACCGCGGCGGGCACAGTCGCCCCGGCGCGGTTACTGGTTATGGGAGCGGGAGTGGCCGGCCTTCAGGCGATCGCCACCGCGCGTCGTCTCGGCGCTGTGGTCTCCGCGTACGACGTGCGCCCGGCGGTCAAGGACGAGGTTCAATCGCTCGGTGCGGCTTTCATCGAGCTCCCCCTCGAGACGCAGGAGGGCGAGGGCGGATACGCCCGCGAGCAGACCGAGGAGTTCCTGCGCAAGCAGAGGGAGCTGATCGGCGAGCACATCGCCAAGTCCGATGTCGTGATCACCACGGCGGCCATCCCGGGAAGGCGGGCGCCCTTGCTGGTGACCGCGGATATGGTCAAGGGGATGCGCCCAGGCTCAGTGATCGTCGACCTGGCAGCCGAGACCGGGGGCAACGTCGAGCTGACGCAGGCAGGTCAGGAAGTCGACGCCGGCGGCGTCACCATCATCGGCACCCGCAACGTGCCGTCCACGATGCCGCTGCATGCCAGCCAGCTCTACGCGCGCAACGTCGCCAACCTGCTGCTGCACCTGGTCAAGGACGGCGCCATCAACCTTGATTTCAATGATGAGATCACCAAGGGCTCCTGCGTAACACACGGTGGGGAGATCGTCAACGAACGGGCCAAGCAAATGATCGCCCCGGCGACCAGATGAGCAACGAGCTCCTCAACGAGCTCACATTTTTTGTGCTGGCGATCTTCGTCGGCATCGAGGTGATCTCCAAGGTGCCGACGATCCTGCACACCCCACTGATGTCGGGGACCAACGCGATCCACGGCATCATCCTGGTCGGCGCGATCGTGATCGCCGCCGGCGCCAATTCCCCGGTCACCGTCGCGATCGGGCTCGTGGCCGTGATCCTCGCCACGACCAACGTTGTCGGCGGCTTCGTGGTCACCGACCGGATGCTCGAGATGTTCAAGGGCCGTCAGGCGTCGAAGACACCGCAGCCCAAATGACGACAGTCATAGCCCTCGCATACCTGCTGGCTGCGGTTCTCTTCATCCTTGGGCTCAAGCAGCTGAGCTCGCCGAAGAGCGCGCGCAACGGCAACTTCACAGCCGCCGCGGGAATGGTGATCGCGCTCGTCGCCACCATCCCGCAGCTCAATTTCACGACCGCGGGCATCACGATCATCGTGATCGGCGCGGTGATCGGTGCCCTCATCGGGACCATAGGCGCGCGCAGGGTGAAGATGACGGCGATTCCGCAGATGGTCGCCCTCTTCAACGGCGTGGGCGGCGGGGCCGCGGCGTTGGTGGCGGTGGCCGAGCTGCTTCACTTCGGCGAGCACCCTGGCTTCACACTGGCCTTTCCGAGCGTCTTCAGCATCGTCATCGGCTCGGTTTCGTTTTCGGGCAGCATGGTTGCGTTCGCGAAGCTGCAGGAGCTGATGACGGGGACGCCGCTCACGTATCCGGGCCAGCAGCTGGTGAACGCGCTGATTGCGGCGGCGATCGTCGGTTTCGTGATCGCGGTCCTGGCCATCGCCTCGGTGCCTTTCTCGTTCCTGTCCTTGATGATCCTGGCGCTGGTTCTCGGGGTCGCCTTCGTCCTGCCGATCGGCGGAGCCGATATGCCGGTCGTCATCTCGTTGCTCAACGCCTTCACAGGGCTCGCGGTTGCGGCCAGCGGCTTTACCCTGAACAACTTCGCTCTGATCGTCGCGGGCACCCTCGTCGGTGCCTCCGGAAGCCTGCTGACGAAGCTGATGAGCGATGCGATGGGCCGCTCCCTTGGCAACGTGCTGTTTGGCGCTTTCGGTAAGGCCCGCGCCGGCGGCGCCGCCGTTGCAGGTAAGGAAGGCCGGAGCGTCCGCTCGGCCTCGGCCGAGGACCTTGGCACATTGCTCGCTTACTCGCGGCGGGTGATCATCGTCCCCGGCTACGGACTTGCTGTCGCCCAGGCTCAGCACGCGGTCCGCGAGCTGGCGGAGCTCCTGGAGAAACGGGGTGTCGAGGTGAGCTACGCCATCCACCCGGTGGCAGGACGAATGCCGGGCCACATGAACGTGCTGCTGGCAGAAGCGAATGTCCCTTACGAGCAGCTCAAAGAGATGGACGAGATCAATGACGATTTCAAGAATGCGGACGTCGTTTTGATAGTCGGCGCCAACGACGTCGTGAACCCGTCGGCGCGCACCTCGCCGGGAAGCCCTATCTACGGCATGCCGATCCTGAATGCCGACCAGGCCAAGAACATCGTGTTCATGAAGCGCTCGATGCGACCTGGCTTCGCCGGTATCGACAACGAGCTTATGTACGACCCCAAAACCATCATGTTCTTCGGCGACGCCAAAGATTCCCTGACCAAATTGGTGCAAGCCGTCAAAGCCGCATAAAAAGTCCTCCCGGATCCCACGGCTCGGTCGCGGTAGGGGTTTTTGCCCGGTTGAAATGACACGAGCCCCCTGTCAAGCGACAGGAGGCTCGCGCCGCGAAGAGGGTGTGGTAGCTCGAATCCTAGTGAGCTTTCCCTTCGATTCGGTAGTGGGTAGCCCACAAATCCTGTCACTCGTTCTTGTGGCTTGAGAAGGCTAAAATCCCGCTGGTGGACGAGGCCGGGGCTAGGCTGCTGGTCACGATGGGCTTTCTGAGCATCTACGTGATCGGGGTGGGCGGGACTACCGCCACCGCGATCCGGATCCGTGAATCGTGGCGTCATCTCAGGCCCGAGGGCATACCCCTTGAATCAACACCGGGCGCGGACTTCACGCTGAGCGCACCAAGCGTGCCAACCGCGATACGGCGGCTGCAAATGGTTGGCTGGACGGCCTTTCCGATCGCGCTTGGCCTCGCCCTGTTCGTGAACCCCGCGAACCCCTTGGTGGTCCCTCTCGCGGTGATCGTGATGGTGGCCTTGAACGCCATTTACTTCACGGCGATGCAAGGCATGGGAGAGCCCCTGACCATGACCCGGGACGGGTTCCTGGTCGGAGCTCACGGCCGCCAGCGCTCAGTGCGATGGATTCATGTGACCGAGCTCACCGGCGCGCGGGTCGGCGCCTTCAAGGGCATGAAGATGTCCGAGAAGGGGGAGTGGCAGGATCCGAAGCTGGTGCCGAACGTAATCTTCTATCGCCTCAACCACGCCTTGGTGCGCTCCCGCAAAACCCTGGCCCAACGCCTGACTGGTTTCACCTACTACGACGGAGTCATTCGCAACGTATTCGGTGTCCCGACCGATCAGCTGCTGGACGCTATGCGCGAGTGGCAGCGGCGGGCTGTTGACGCCGAAGCCCCGCCGTTCCGCCGCCCGCGGCCAGGCGAGCGAGTGGAGGTGCGGCCCCCGAGCTGACCTCGTTACGCCCGCGATGCTTCGAGGACTTTTCTCAGATTCTTGGTATCGAAAGGATGCGAGAGTCGCAGGACGAAGTGCTGGAGGCCGGCGTCCAGCCACTCCTTGATCTCCCCTCGAGAGCTCACGCTCACGTTTGCGGTCCGTTCGATTTCTTTAGGATCGCGGCCCAGCTTGCGGCACCACTCGTCGAGGACTTTCGACAGCCGCGCATATTCCTGCGGCTCTCCCAGTGCGTTCCACATTTGAGCGTGCTCCGCGACCAGCCTCAGGGTCACCTTTTCACCGCGGCCGCCGATAAGAATCGGCATTGGCCCGGCCGGCCCAGGCTTCAGCTTGCCGATCCGCTCCTTGATGCGCGGCAGGGCCTCCTTGAGGGCTCGCAGCCTGTCCCTCGTCTCGCCGAACTGCAGCCCGAACTCCTCGTAATCGCGCTCGAACCAACCGGCTCCGATTCCCAGCACGAACCGCCCGCCTGAGAGCTGGTCGATGGTGGCGGCAATGTAGGCGATCAGGTCTGGGTTCCGGTAGCCGACCGAGGTCACCATCGGTCCGATCTGCGGCGCCCTCGTCTCGATGGCCGCGGCCGCAAGCAGTGACCAGCACTCGAACTGGTTTCCATCTGGATTGCCGTAAAGAGGAAAGAAGTGGTCCCAGAACCAGATGCTGTCCACGCCGAGCTCGTCGGCTCGGAGCCATGCGTCGCGCAGCTCGTGGATCGTGCACTGCTGCGGGTGGATCGTGACGCCGACCTTGAATCGCCTCTCCGCGGCCACAGTTGAGGGATTATCCTCTCCCTCTCATGACCGACGATTTCTCGCCCGCTGCCGTGCACCCGAAAACCGCGCCACCAGACTTCTGGGCGCGGTACCACGCGTTTCGCCGGCTCCGGGATGCGGAAAGGCGGCCCGAAGATCCTGTGAGACCGGACGACCTGGTCGAGAAGGAGATGAAGCGCGACGACCCGTTCGACATCAGGTACCGCTACGAGCTGGTGCACGAGGCGACGTTGGTGAGCTGGTTCTACGCGAGCACCTCCAGGCCGGGCAGCCCGGGCTACGAAAGCAACAAGCACATCTTGTGGTTGGAAGTGTCGGTGCATCCAGACCACCGGCGACGGGGAATCGCTGCCTCCTGGATTCCGCTGGTGCTCGAGCTGATGGATCGCCATGGGTGCACCACACTGTCGATGGGCACCGAAGACGAAGCAGGGCTCGCGTTCCTCAAGTGGATGGGAGCCGAGGGCAAGTTCAGCGGAGCGGAAAACCGACTGGATCTTTCCACCGTGGATTGGGCCATGGTGCGCGAGTGGGCCGAGGCTGGGCCCAAGCGGTCGCCCGCAACCAAGCTGGAGGTCTACGACGGCCACCTTCCAGAGGCGATGTGGGAGGACTACTGTCCGCAGCTGACCGCGATGCTCAACACGATGCCGTGGGAGGACATGGACCACGGGGACATCGTCGTCACCCCCGCCCAGCTTGCCGACTGGTTCACGCGAATGGACGCGCAAGGCATGTCCGACTACACGATGCTCACGCGTGAGCCGGATGGCACCATTTCCGGAATCACGGACATGCAGTACTCGCCATACAGGGCAAACATGATTCATCAAGGGTTCACGGGCGTTCGGACAGACACGCGCGGGCGCGGCCTGGGCAAATGGCTGAAGGCCGCCATGCTGCTGCACGTGCTCGATCTCTACCCAAACCTCACAGGCGTGATCACGGAGAACGCGGGCTCGAACGCACCAATGCTCGCGATCAACAAGAGGCTGGGGTTCAAGGAATACAGAGCCGGCACGGAATATCAAATTACCCGCGACCGCCTGGTCGCGAGGTCCAGAGAGCTAGCCGGCCAACTGTAACAACCGTCCGCCGCCGCTGGGCCCTTAGGCCCGCCGGCTCCTCCGAATGCCGCGGGCGAGCAAGAGGATTCCGATCACGATAAAGAGCGCCGGCAGAGCGGCCCTGACCACTGGACGCTCGTTCATCCCACTCAGGTCGAGGATGGACTCGAAGAATACGAATCCGACCATGAAGATCAGGGCGGCGATGAATATGAGATTGCGACCCTGCCTGATGAGACCGGGGTTGCGCTCACGGAGGCCTTGCAGAAACAGACCGAGTCCAACGCCTCCTGGCGCGACCAGGGGCCACGCATATGCCCAGCTCGCCCAGTTGCCACTGGCGTTCTGATAAGCGAGCACAAGGCCGACCATCGTCAAGATGCCGCCTGGGATCGCAGCGCCGGTACCGAGGCTCACGAACCCGACGATCAGCAGCGTCAGCCCTGGGATGATCACGAACAATGGCCAGCCGAACGAGCTCAGGTCGATCCCGAGCACCTGGACGAGAAGATAGAAGAGGCCCACGACCACGAGAACGACGCCGAGGGCGATGCCTGAGCTGCTGCGGCGCACCGGCGGCTGGTGTTTGATCCCAATCGGGGGCGGCGCAGGCACAAACGGAGGTGGCGGCTCCATCGCCGCGATCGGCGGCTCGGGTGCCGGAGCGACAGTGACTGGCGCCGCAGGAGGGGCCTCGACCGGCCCCGGTTGCCCCGTGCTCACCTGAGTTGGCTCTGGCTCTGCCGCCGGTTCCAGGATGGGCTCGTCTGATCGCTTTCGAGCGAATACGTCGGGGCTTCCCGCAAGCGCATCTGAGCTGATGTGGGCCATGCCCTCGTTCTCGGCGGCTTCGTGCGCCTCCGACTCCGGCGGTAGGTTTTCCGGTGGCGGTTGGCCGGCGCTCTTTTTCGACCTTGGCATGGCGATCAGCTTAACGATTCAGCTGAGCAGAACCGGCGGCACTTTACTCTTCCCGACCAGGCGAAGGGAGGGCACAGGGTGAGGGGAATGCCAATTGCGATCGCGCTTCAGCGTGACCCCCGCTCGAACCTGAAAATCGGATTGACCGGACCGTGGCCGTGGCCGATCTCAAGCGAGCGCTCGATTGCCTCGGTGATGAACTCTTTGGCCTGCCTGACCGCCGCCAGCGGGTCGAGGCCCTGAGCGAGTCCTGCGGCTATCGCCGCCGAGAAAACGCATCCGCTTCCATGCGTGTTCGCCGTCATCACCCGGGCCGCAGGCAGCTCGACCATCTCGGACCCGTCCCAGTAAACGTCGGTCGCGTCGCCTTCTGCATGACCGCCCTTGACGACGGCGACCCGCGGTCCCAGCGCGACCAGCTGCCGAGCGGCCTCGCGTCGCTCCGCCGGAGTACGGATGCTATGACCCAGGATCACCTCAGCCTCCGGGATGTTGGGCGTGATCACCGCCGCCTGTGGAAGAAGGCGCGCTCGAAGCGCGTCGATCGCGTCATCGCGGAGCAATTTGGCGCCTCCCTTGGCGACCATCACCGGATCGACGACGAGGTTCGGGATCCCATGCGCGTCGATGGCGGTGGCGACCGCGGCGATGATCTTCGACGAGAACAGCATTCCGGTCTTGGCCGCGCCCACGTCAAGATCGCCCACGACCGCGTCAATCTGAGCCACCACGATCGCGACCGGCAGCTCGAAGATGTCGGTGACCGTGGTCGTGTTCTGGGCGGTGATCGCGGTGATCGCAGAGGTCCCATGGACGCCCAGCGCGGCAAAGGTCTTGAGGTCGGCCTGGATGCCGGCGCCCCCGCCAGAGTCAGAGCCCGCGATGGTGAGGGCGATCGGCAGCTTCATGACGGCCCGAGGCGCTCGGTCGCGCCGGCGTCGCGAAAACCGCGCCACCGCAAGAGCCAGTAGACAGCTGCAGCCGCAGCGGCGCTGACCAGGCCGCTCAGGTCGGCGCCGTGAAGCCCGCCGATGAGGCCGGAGTTGAAGAAGTTTGCGCTGGAGCCCAGGTTGCTGAAGAGGTTGCCGTAGTTGACGAAAAGGAGGCTCACGGCCGTCCCTGATGCCCAGGCCGCGAGTGCCGTGTGAGGGCGTGCCTTTCCCTCGAAGACGAAGAAGCTCAGCAGCACCACCGCCGCCCAGGCGGGAGCCCAGAGGTAGGTGAGGATCAGAAAGTCCTCATAGGCCAGGTGGAAGTCACTGACCAATACCGCATAAGCAGCCAGCGCAGCGCCGAACACCCCGCATCCCAGAGCGGCCTGCCAGCGTTGCAGCCGGATGCCCATGGCCAGGGACACCAGACCGGCTGTGTAGACGTCGAGGTAGTTGGCCCAGATCTCTCCCACCACGACGAAAACGAAGAACGGCGCCGCGACCCAGCCGGGAGCGTGGGCGCTGATCACCGCCAGGACTCCCTGGCCGGCAGCCAATTTGGCGTCGATCGTCGGCAGCAACAGACCGAAAAGGCCCAGGAGAAGCATCGGCAGGGTGATGCCCACCACCGGCCAGATGGAGACCGAGCGCATGGAGCTGGTGGCGGGGAGATATCGCGAGTAGTCGCTGGCGAACGGGTACCAGGATGCAACCAGCGCGAAACAGGTCATGAAGCCCAGGACGAACGCTCCGGGATAGTCGCTTCCCGAAGCGGTCGGTCCCTGGTTCCAGTGGAACTGAGGCGCCAGGAAGAGGAAGAGCGCCGCCGCGATCGCCGCGAACGCGATGGCACCGAACGTCTCGAGCACCTTGATGGTTTGATGGCCGTACACCGCGACCAGGACGCTGACAGCGGCGACGGCTATGACCATGCCGAAAGTGATCAGCCGGTTCCCGCTTCCGAACAGCTGCGCGCCGGCCTGAGCAGCGATCACGCAGTCGACGGCGAACCATCCGACGGCGAGGAACAGCGTCAACGCGGCGCCGACATAGGAGCCGCGAACACCGAAGATGCGCCGGGTGTAAACGATCTGCGGGAGGCCGCTCCTGGGTCCCGTGTTGCTCAGCAGGCCGAGGATGACTGCTGCGCTGACAGTCCCGAGCGCGGTCGCGATGAGGCCGTCCCAGACGCCGAGACCGTAGTACGTCGTGAGCAGGCTGGCTGTAAAAAGGCTTGCGTAGTTCACGAAGGCGCCGGCCCAAAGAAAGCCCAGCTCGCGCGGCGCGCCATGGCGGTGGGCAGCGGGGATGGCATCGATCCCGTGGGTCTCGACCTCGCCAAAGGCATCGGCTTCGGAGCGCGTCGCTGCTGTGTCGCTGATGTGTTCGTCCCTCCGCTGGCATTACCCAGTTCAGGTTCATGCGGTCGGCGCCTGTCGCGCCCTCTCAGCCCGGACCACCGAGCTCCCGCTGCAGTCGATACTAGGCGATCTGCCAGGGGGCGGGGAGGAGGTACCCCAGGATCCGATACACCTCGGGATTGAGGGCGAGGCCGACGTGGCTGCCCTTGACCTCGACGGCGTTCACGTCGCGCCGCAAACAGGCCTTCCAGTTCACGACACCGTCGGTTCGCGAGTAGATCGAGGTCGTCGGTACGCGAGGGGGCGCAGCGAGGTCGCGGAGGAAGCGCATCTCGACCGATGCGGGATGGCCGTAACGAAAGACGTTGTACACGTGTGCGGCCCTCACCCCCGCCATGGTCAGTGGGTGGATGTCGAAGGGATCACTGAGCGGCGAGCCGAGCGTTATCACCTGCTCGACCAGATCGGGCTTTCGATGCGAGAGCACCTTCGCCAGGACTCCGCCGCGGCTGTGCCCGACCAGGGCCACCTTCGCCCCGGTGCGGCGCTTCAGCTGCTGCAGCGAATCAATGAGCGGACGAAGCATCACCTCCGAGTACATGACGTTGAATGTGACGCCTGCCATGCTCGTCTTGTAGCCCACCCGCTGGAGCCATTGGTATGGGGTTCGCAACGTCCAGTCCCCGGCCAGGAAACCGGGGATGAGCATCACGGGCCGGCCGAGACCGGGTGGCACGTCGGTGCCCCGGAACACCGGATCCCGGATCAGCCGGAGGTACTCGATGTAGACGCGGCCCTCAAGCCACATCGGGGGGATCGGATCCCAACGTCCGAGATGGCGGAGATCAGGGAGGATCGACGCGGCGATCTCCTCGAGCCGACTCCGCCTGCCTGTATGAGGTTGTGGGACCGCTGCCAAGTCGTGTTCCGGGTGCTTCTCCGTTAAGGGATCGTGGCCGCCGCGGGTGCGATTCTATCTTCCAGCCACTTATTCACAACGTCCAGGAACAGCTCAGGAGTCTCCATCATCGGCACATGGCCGACCCCGTCCAGCACCTCGAGCGTCCAGTCCGGCCGGCGCTTGATCAGATCCCGTGCGGCCAAGACCGGGATCAAGCGGTCGAGGTTGCCATGGATCACAAGCGTCGGAGCCTTGACCTTCTTGACCTTGATCCAGAAGCGCGGGTCGGCCATCCTGAAACCGAGCGAACGGGACGCCTGAAGGAAAGCGCGGCTGTTCTGCCGCCCGAGGTTCGACCGCTCTTGTGTCAGCTGTATATGCACATCGATCACCGTCGAATCGATCCGGGTTGGATCGGCCGCCACCACGGCGATGATGCGCTTCACCAACTGCTCCGCGCCCAGCTCTCGCGCCTGCCGGTCCGCCACGATCTCGCCGAGACCGCCTGGTATCGACAGCGCCGCCGCGAAGCCGAGCATCCCCGGATCGGGCCGCCGGAGGCGCACGCCGGGGATGGCCGGGTCGACGAGGATCATTGCGGCCACCGAGCTCGGGTGGTCGGATGCTTCGAGGATGGCGATATGGCCGCCCATCGAGTTGCCCATCAGAATCGCCGGCCCGCCGATGACCTGCTCGATGAAGCTGTGCACGAGGTTGGCGTTGGCGCCCAGAGCTGCGGATCGGCGGAAGAGTGGCGTCTGGCCGAAACCCGCGAGGTCAATGGCAAGGACGTGATGATGCTTCGAAAGCTCAGGCCCGACCGCCATCCAGTTCATCGCGTTGCCGGTCAGGCCGTGGATCATCAGCAGCGGTTCCCCGTCGCCACCGAAGTCGACGTAGTGAACCGGCCCGTCGAGGTCTACGATCCTATGGCGCACTGCGTCATCGTACGCCGGGAGTCGGAGGTGTCTTCACGCCAGGATTGCTGTCGCTATGCGCATGAGGATTTCGGTCACGGCTGCGGATGAGCGCCGCCCTTCTCGGTGCAGCCGGTCGAACACCGGGAATGACGTGAGCACCCCGATAACATCTTCCGCCTCCTTGATCGAGCAGCCAGGACGAATCTGGTCGGATGCGGCCAGCCTCTCGACCAGCAAGTGGTCATTGGCTTGCGTATCGAGCTCCAGCTCGGCATCGCCAGGGAGGCGCCGGAACAGCGCTGGATCTGAGGCCCAACGCCGGCAAGACTCGGTGATCCGGAGCCGAAGCTGCTCCCGGGGATCGCCCGGGGCAGATGTGGGCAGCGAGGGATTCTGGCGCCAGGCACCGGCCGCGAGCTCGCTGAGCATGCCTGCTTTCGATCCGAAGTGGTTGTAGACGGTGATCCGCGACACCCCTGCCAAACGCGCCACAGCGCCGGTGCTCAACTCACCGCTGTCCGTCGACGCCAACAGATCGCGGGCGGCCGAGAGGATCGCCGATCTTGTGCGCTCGACGGCTTCCTGACGCCGGCCCAGGCGATAGCTGCGCATCCCAATTAATTTAACAGACTGTGTGTTCAACGAATAGGGAGAGCCAGGAGCTCGAGCAGCGCCTGGCCGTAACGGTCCAGCTTGGCGGGGCCGATCCCAGGTAAGGTGGCAAGTTCGCGCAGGTCCGCCGGGCGCCGAGCGGCGAGCTCGGTGAGGGTGCGGTCGTGAAGGATCACGTACGCGGGCACCCCTTGGCGCCTGGCGATCTCAGAGCGCCATTCGCGCAGGCGCTGGAACAGAGCGGGATCGGCAGGCGCCATGGAAGGGGATGTCGAGGCATCTGGGGGGACGGACACGGCGACTGTCTCCTTGCCTCCCAGCACCGCCCGACCGCGTTCGGTCAGCTCGACCATCGGATACTGCCCCTGGCTCTGAGCCAGGCAGCCGAGAGCCATCAGCTCTTCGAGCAGCCGGCGCGCCCTCCCCGGGCTCCAGCCCGACAGTGAGCCGTATGCGGGCAGGTTGGCGACCCACGGCTGGTCGCGGCTGAATCGGTTCTCGCGGCCGGCCAGGATGGCGGCCAGATTGACGATCCCGATCCGCCCAGCAAACCGTGCCGCGCCGGCCAGGGCCGCTCGGGTGTTTGCAGCGTCCACCGAGTCACCGGCGGCCTCCACGACCTTGCCGCCTTCGCAGTTGTCGCATGAGCGGCATGAGCGCTCTCCCGTCGCCTCGCCGAAGTAATCCGTGATGAACGCGTGGCGGCACGAGCGCAGCTGGGCGTACTCGATCATCTGGGCCAGCTTTGTGTAGGAGTGCTTCTTCAGCGCGCCAAGCTGCCCAAAGTCCAGGTGGGACGGGTCGAATGGCCCAACGCTGCCGTCGCTTCTCAGCGCCCCGCTTCTGTGCAACAGCCGCTTGGACGCATCCAGAGATTTCCAGGCCGGATCCGGCATCATCGGTTTCAACTCTTCCGGGTCTGCGTTCCAGACCCCAAGTCGCGCGTAGGCGGTGTGGACGCTTGCTACCTCGCGCAGGTCCGGATATGCGGTCTCTATGAAGTACACCTGCAGTTCCCGGTCCTTGCTCGAATGGATCAGGAGGCATACGGCGGGCTTTCCATCGCGGCCCGCGCGGCCGGCCTCCTGGTAGTAAGCCTCGACGCTGCCAGGGAAGCCAACGTGGATGACCTGGCGGATATCCGGGAAGTCCACACCCATGCCAAACGCGCTCGTGGCCACCACCACCTGAAGGTCCCTGGCGGCAAATTCGTCCTGGATGCGGCGCCGATATGCATCGGGCAGGCGGCCGTGGTAGGGCGCGGCGGGAAACCCCCACCGGCTGATCTCCGCTGCTGTGCTCTCGGCGCCCTTGACCGTTCCCGTATAGACGAGCGCTCGCCCTTCGCCCGGATTGAGGTGAAGGCGGAGCAGCTCCAATCGATCCCGATCCCCACGCGCATGGATCGTTTCCAGCCGCAGGTTTGGCCGATTGAACCCGGTGACCACGATCAGCGGATCGCGCAGGCCGAGGTTCGCTGCGATATCGCGCCGAACCTCCGGCGTGGCAGTGGCGGTGAAAGCGCCGATCGGAGGGCGGCCGCATGCTTCGAGCGCCCCTCCGATGAGCCGGTAGTCCGGCCGGAAGTCGTGCCCCCAGCTGGAGATGCAGTGCGCCTCGTCGACGATGAAGCGCCTCACCGGTAACCTCGCCAGGCGCTGCATAAATCCCGGACGGCTGAATCGCTCAGGCGCAACGTAAAGGAGCTGATACTCGCCGTGTGATGCACCGTCCAGGCGGCCGCGCTGTTCAGTCGAGTTGAGCGTCGAGTTGATGAACGCGGCGCGCACTCCGTGGGCCACCAGACGATCGACCTGGTCCTTCATCAGCGCAATCAGCGGCGAGACGACGACAGTCACGCCGTCGCCGAGAATCGCGGGTACCCAGTAGCTGAGGCTCTTGCCCGACCCGGTGGGCGCGACCGCGAGCACGTCGCGTCCTTTCATCTGCGCCTCCACCACCTCGGCCTGGCCTGGTCTGAATGACTCCAGGTGGAAAACATCGCGCAGGACCTCGTCGGGTGTCACGAAAGCCAGTGTGTGGCCCTCACGCGATCGGCGCCAGCCGCCCTTAACAGGTACGTGGAGAAGCTGACCATCAGAGGCCGAGCGTCATCCTGGCCAGCCGATCGCGCACTTCGGTCGGCAGCAGCTTGGAGTAGATGTCGATCGCCCGCGCGTCGTAGCCGACGAGGTACCGTGCCTTCGGGCTTTTCGCGGTCATGACGCTGGCGATGAGCCGCGCCACCTCGATCGGATCGCCCATCAGGCGCTGGCTCACCTTGATTCCTTCTTCAAGCCGGCGGTATGCGGCGAAGTATTCCGAGTCAACGCGGCGTTGAACGTCATTACCCGCGGTTTCCCAGATGCTCGAGCGGAACGCGCCTGGTTCGATGAGCACGACGGCGATGCCGTCCGAAGCGAGCTCGACACGGAGGGCGTCGGACAGTGCCTCGAGCGCGTGCTTGCTGGCCTGGTACCAACCGGTGAGAGGCATGGTCATCAGCCCGTAGATCGAGGAGATGTTGACGATGCGCCCGGCGCCGTGATCCCGCATGTGCGGGATCGCCAGCCTCGCCAGCCTCATGGGTCCCAGAACCATGGTCTCGAACGCGACGCGAGCATCCTCGTCGGCGACGTCTTCGATCGCTCCGCTTGCTGCGAGGCCCGCGTTGTTGACGAGGCCGAAGGGCTTGAGCTGTGCGATGACGCGCTCGCAGTCATCGGCACTGGCCACATCGAGAATCACCGTCCGCACCTTCACGCCGGCTGAACGCGCCGCGCGAGAGACAGCTCGTCGCTTGGCCTGTGACCGCACCCCTGCCACCGAGTCGAAGCCTCGCCGCGCCAGCTCGATGACCGTTGCCAGCCCTATCCCGTTGGCTGCGCCCGTGGTCAAGACGGTTCGCTCCACTCGCTCCACAACCTACCATCCCAGCCTGTGAGGCTCTGGGATCCCTTTGCTCTTCGTGAGCTCAATGCACTTTGGCGCGACCCGGTCTTTCGCGGTCGCGGCGTTCCGCGCGGCGATGGACGTGCTGTGCTCTTGATTCCGGGATTCCTTTCCGGGGATTGGTCGATGCGTCTGCTTCACGGCTGGCTCGACCGAATCGGTTACACGGCGTACCTGTCCGGCATCCACCTCAACGTGTTTCACTCAGAGCACATGCTGGCCGGACTCCGCCACCGCATGGCCGAGATCCAGAAGGAGGACAGCAGACCGGTGACGCTGATCGGGGCAAGCCGCGGCGGGCTGCTGGCCAAGGTGCTCTCCCAACGGCGACCCAAGAGCGTCGAACAGGTCATCACGCTGGCGGCTCCTCTCGCTGATTTCACCGACCTGGCATTGTTTACCCGAGCCGCTGTCGGTGTGGTCACCACGGCTAACGAGATCGGTTTCGGCCGAAGGCTCCGCGCCGAAGGCCGGTTCGCTCATGACCTGGAGCTGGCGCCGGCGGTTCCAATCACGTCCATCTACACGCGCTCAGACGACGTGGTGAACTTCCGCGCCTGTCTCCGCCCCGACATCCCTGCGATCTCGGTTTTCGGCAGCCACAACGGGTTGGTGGTCAACCGCGAGGTCTACCGCCTTCTCGGCCGTCTCCTGGCGCGGCCGCGACGAGCGGTCCGCTGACGGAATCGCCGATCTGATAGCACTCGCGATCGCACTTTCGCTGGCCGCAGCCGTGCTTCACGGAACATGGAATGTGCTCGCGAAGGTCAGCGGCGACCCGATGCGCGCCTTACGTCGCGCCACCATCGTCGCCGCGCTCGTGACCACGCCGATCACGCTGGCAGCCTGGTTGATCCTCGGGCGGCCGCCCCTGACGGCGGCTGCAGCGGCCCTGGCTGCCGTTTCCGCGGCGCTCGAGCTCATATATCTCGTTCTGCTGTCCGCCGCCTACAGGCGCGGTGAGCTCTCCGTCGTTTACCCGATTGCCCGCGGCTCCGCCCCCCTTCTTGCCGTGGCCGTAGGGCTCGGTTTGCTGGGAGAGAGATTGGCGCCGGGCCAGCTGGCCGGTGTCGCCCTGCTGCTGGTCGGGATCCTCGCAGTGACCCTGCCACAGACCAGCGGGCGCGCGACGGTGCCCGCGCTGCTGACAGGGGTATCGATCGCCGCCTACACCGCGGTCGATCGCGTAGGCGTCAGGCTGTCGACGCCGTGGCTGTACGGTTGGCTGCTTATCGCCTTGCTCGCGGGAGGTCTGCTGGCCTCCGGGTGGGTGGGCGAAAGGCTGGTCCGGCCGAAACCGGTGTCGGCCGTTGTCGACACGGCGAATCGCGAGACCCAACCGGTCACGTGGCGCCAAGCTTCGGTGATCGGCATATTCATGTGGAGTGGATATCTCCTCGTGCTCGCCGCTCTGAGCATTGCTCCCTTATCCGTGGTCGCGCCGGTGCGCGAGACGGCAATCGTGGCGGTCGCCGTCTGGGGGGTATGGAAGATGCGGGAACGTAGAGGTGCTCCCTGGAAGCTGTTTGGAGCGGGTGCGACCCTGGTCGGAATCGCCCTGCTGGCACTGTGATTTGTGGGATGAAACTGGCGAATCCCTGGTGCTAATGTTGACCGGCCCTCGAGTCGGGGATGATCGCGGCGGTCGTTAATTCTTCTCGAAAGGGCTGGTGAGTTTTCGTTCGGCGAGACCGTTCGTCGAGACGAGGAGTGGGACAAGATGCCGACAGGCACAATCAAGAAACTGGTTTCCGATCGTGGTTTTGGTTTCATCGCCGCGGAGGACGGTCGGGAGTACTTCTTCCACCGAACAGGACTCGACCCCAGCGTGAACTTCGACTCCCTCGCGGGTGGGGAGCGTGTCAACTTCGAGATCGAGCCGAGCCAAAAGGGGCCGCGAGCGAACCGAATCCAGCTGGCGTAGGGCGCCCTTTGCTCCGGCTCGTGACCCGGCCGGATGTTTAGATGGGCGAATAGAGCTGCGCGAGCTCGCTGCCGCGTCGAGCCAGCTCGCTACGGAGCTCCAGCGGTTCGAGCGCCTCGACCATGGCTCCGAAAGAGCTCAGGAACGCGGCAGCAGGCTCGAGGCCTGGGAATGTCATACGAAGCACGCCGCTGCGAGGCTGCCGAGTGACCCGCTCACCGGCGACTCTCAGCACGAGCGGTAAGTTGGCCTCGCCAACCCTGACTACCGCCTCGAAGGAAGCACGGCCGGCGTCCCAGCCTGCGACCTGTTCGCGCCACGCGGCGGCGAGGTCGAAGCCTGCCGGCCGGCGCGCCGGCGCGTCGACCGCCTCCGCCGCCTCCACGCGCGACAGTCGGAACAGCCGCCGGGCTCCGTCGACATCGCCGAGCAGGTACCAGGTGCCGGCTTTCAGGACGAGTCCAAGGGGATCCACGACGCGATCGACAACTTGCGCCTCAGCGCGCCGGTAGCGCAGCCGCAGGCGGCGATCGGCGAAGACCGCATCCTGAACCACCCGGAGATGAGGTGACGCGGAGCCCCGGCGGCCCCAACCCGCTGAGTCGACAAGCAAGCGCTCCCGCATACGGCCTGCTCGGCGGCCGGTGTCGCCCGGCAGCGACGCTGCCAGCTTGCCCATGGCACGCTCAAATTCCGGTCCTGCCGCCAGTGTGAACAAGGCCTCGAGCTCTGGCTCCGTCAGGCCGGTGAGATCGGTCCTCCAGCCCTCGACCAGCTCGATACCTCCGCTCGGCCCGGACTCGGTCCGGATCGGCACTCCGGCCGCGCCCAGCGCGTCGACGTCTCGGTAGACGGTCCGCCGCGACACCTCCAGCCGAGAGGCCAGCTCCGATGCGCTCAGGCGCCCGCTGGCCTGGAGAAGAAGCAAAAGGGCAAGGACGCGGTCGGCGCGCATCTGGCTGGAGATGTTGACAGAAGATGGCAACAATGGCAGCGCATACTGCGGCCATGGTGATAAGCACAGCGGCCAAAACGTTCGAGATCCGGCCTCTCGGCGACTACTCCCTGGAAGAGAGTGCCAAGTTCATCGGAGCCTGGCATGAGGCTCCTTCGGAAGGCGGCACCATCGAAGGCCACCTTCACCTCGCGTTCCTTTCGGATGTTGAGTGGCGACCGGTCGGTGTGTGCTTGACGCAGACCGCGACGGGCCACGTCCGCGGAACAGCTTATAGTGACGCGGATACCGACCTGGTGAAGCACCAGGTGACTCGCATCCTCAGCCTCGACATCGACGGTCGCGATTGGCCCGAGGTGGGAAAACGTGACCCCGTGGTCGCCGGGCTTCAGCGCAAGTTCCCCGGGTTTCGGCCGGTGAACTGGTCCAACGCGTACGAAGCCGCTGCCTGGTGCCTCATCTCTTCGCGGATATCGATGCGCCAGGGTCAGGGTGTAAAGGACCGCATGAGCCGTGAGCTCGGCCACCTGGTCGACGTACACGGCCAGCGGCTGTGGGTGTTCCCCCACCCGTCCCGCCTGATCGAGCTCAAGTCGTTCACCGGCCTGTTTGGCCGCAAGGTCGAATACATGAACTCGCTGGGGCACGCGGCACTCGCGGGATCCCTGGACACGGACACGTTGCGTGCGCTGCCGCACGATGAGTCGTTGAAGCAGCTACAGGAATTGCACGGAATTGGCGAGTTCTCCTCGCAGCTGGTGCGACTGAGAGCGCTGAGCGCGGTGGATGAGCTGCCGACCAGGGAGCCTCGATTGTTCGGGGCAATCCGAGATGTATACGGGCTTTCTCGAGAGCCGGACATGGAGAAGGTTGAAGAGCTGGCCGAGAGCTGGCGCCCGTACAGGATGTGGGTCTGCGTATACCTGCGTCGATCGGTGGCCGGCGGCGCCGGCATGACCCACTCGCGCGCAAGCAGGTAACCCCCGCGAAATCGGCGCACGCGACTAAGGCGCTCATCAACGCGAAGTCCGGCGGACAAGGAACATTGCGCCCGCCCACGACGATGATCCGGTTGCGAGCAGCGCCCACATGGTCGGGGCGATGGCGGGAAACTGCACGAGCGCGCCGAAGATGCACATCGCGGCGGCTCCAGCCAGCAGGAATGAGCCGGGGAGCAGCAACCATGCCGAGTACCACGGAGGCTGGACGAGGTCGCCCCGGTCGAGCAGGCGGCCGGCGCCGAACACCAGCGCCGCCGCTGCCACCGCCGGTGCCGTGAGGCCGATCGCCCATCTCGTTCCGACTGCTCCGACTGCGGCCCCGAGGAGCGGCTGCACGCCTGCCATCGCCAGTGCGGCCGGCACGGCGAACACGAGCAGGCGGAGCAGCGTGCTCGCCTTGGGCACCGTGGTTCAGGCGGCAGGCAGCGCCGGCAATGCTGCCGGCCGCGTGAACACCGGCTTCGTTGCGATCCAACCGAGCGCGACGTCCCAATAGAGGTCGGGCCGGGACAGCTCCGTCATGAACGAGTTGTTGAACGTTCGCGCGCGGCTCGCAGCCGTGTCCCGATGGGTGACGCCGTCGAAGTAGGGCTGGCGTGGAAGGCCTGCCGCAAGGCTCGCGTTGCCGTAGAAATCGTCGGTTCCGTAGACGGATGTCGAGGCGTAAGAATAGATCGCGACCCCGAGCACACGGGTGCCTCGCGCCGAGGCCGCAAGGACGCGGCGGATCTGCGCGAGCGTGTCCTCCGGGTAGTTCAGGAAAGCGCCAACGCCGGTCAGGATGCGATTGGCGAAGCCTGAGTTCTTTTCGAAATCGAGCCAGCGGCTGAACCAGCCGTTCTCGAGGCTGCTCCAGGTGCTGTCGTAGTTCATCGGCACGCCGAAGTCGAGGTAATGATTGGCCATCCATGCGCGCCAATCCTGGAAGACCGTTCGATACGCCGACGTCAGCGGCCAATCGGCAGCGCTCGCGGGCCCGCCCCCAAAACAGATGAGCGCGCCGCTGAGCCTCACATTGGGTTCCGTCGCCTTGAGATCCGCATGCAGGTCGCGGACGAAAGCAGTCACACGTGCTCGGCGCCATGCCTTCCAGGCCTCGTCCTCAGGATCCGGTGTGGTCGAAGCGCCGGTCTGGAGCATGTACTGGGCGACCGCTTCAGGGCTGTAGCCCGAGTCAACCCCCGGATAGCGAACGAAGTCCATGTGCAGACCGTCGATGTTGTAGTTCCGTGCAAGGTCCATGAAGATCTTGTGTGTATATATCTGCACCTCGGGTACGCCTGGGTCCAGGTACCCGGTCTGGCTGCCATCGCTGGCGCGATTGCCCCACTGATCGCCATGCTGCGCAAACAGGGCGCTGGAGTCGCCGGCGAAGAACGTGTTGAGCCACGCATGAACCTCGATTCGCGGCGTCGCGGCATGTGCGAGCTGAATGACATAGGCGAGCGGGTCGAAATCGGGTGGACCGATGATGTCGGCCGCGCGCGGCTCGTCGGAGCGGTTGAAGTATGCGTCCGCGTTTTTACGCACTTGCACGATCAGCGCGTTCAGGTTCGCGCGGTGGGCGTCGGCGACCAGCTTCTCCACCTGAAAAGGCGACTTCATCCCATCGTGGAACGCGTCGACCCAGAGCGCGCGGTACTGGGGTGGACCCAGCACGATCGGGCTCGCAGAAGGGCTGGGCGAGCTGGCCACGGTCGCGGCCGGCTGAGATGAGGTGCACGCGATCAATGACGCCCCGAGGAGGACCATGCACAAGCCTCGCCGGCCCGCCGGCGCAGGCTTACGGACTCGCCCGGCTGATTGCATCAAGCCTGTGCGAACAGCACATGAATCCTGCCCTTGGTCTCGATCGGGCCAGGATGCTCACGCTTCAGTGTTTCGACCGCGTCATCCATGAGGGTTTGACGGCGGACGTCGTCGACGCCTTCCATGCGGGTCGCGCAATCGACCCAGCCCATGAAGTTCGAGACCATGTGTTGCGCTGATTCCCAGTGCACATCCTCCTCGATCAATTCGACCCTCGCGGTTGCGAACCCCGCCTCGAGGGCCGCGCGCCGAAACGCCACTGGATCCTGAACCGTCGCGCGCGTCGGGCCCTGGTCGACCGCCTTGGGCGCCGCCGGCAGCCACCGGTCCACCACGGAGTCAAGAAGTCGCCAGACGCCACCCTCCCGAGGGCTCACCGGCACGCTGGCGGCCAATGCGGCTCCGGGCCGCAGCACGCGCCGCGCCTCCTTCAATGCGCTCAGCAGGTCGGGGGCGAACTGAAGCCCATGTCCGCACACGGCCGCATCGAAAGATGCATCGGGGAGTGCGAGCTGTTCGATATCCATGAGCTCGAACCTGGTCGCCGGGATGTTCATCGCACGTGCCAGCTCGATCATGCCGGGCGCGAGGTCCACCCCTAACACCTCACCGCCCGGCGAGACCATCGCTGCCAGGCGCCGGCTCAACGTGCCCGGGCCGCACGCGAGGTCGAGGACCCTCATGCCCGGCTGTGCTTCAGTCAGCACCATGATGCGCGTCCGGCCGGCCGACTCGCCCCGGGACATGATGTCCTCGAGCCGGCACTGGTACGCGAGAGCGTGGCGGCTGAAGACCGGTGGGTAGAGCTCCTTCGACCTCACGCTGTGAGCGTTTTCCATTTCTCTTCCAGCCACGCCGCGGCGCCGATGGCATCGCTGTTCGTCCGCGCGACGACCTGGATGCCGACAGGAAGTCCCTTGACCGGCGCCGGCAGGGTGACCACGGGCTGCCCGGTCCCATTGAACGGGCGTGAGTATCGGGTGATGGGCTCGCGTGTCTCGGTTCCCGCGCCGATTGGCGGCGCGACGATTGCAGTCGCAGGCAGGATCAGCGCGTCGATTTCATCCATCGCTCGATACGCGTCGTCGCGGAGCCCCGGCCACGCAGTCACCGCCTCGGCGAAGTCCACCGCACGGACGTCGAGCCCGCGCCGGATATGCCCGATCACGTCGGCACCGTATTTCTCCGGGCACTCGGCGGCCCAGCGCCGATGATAGACGGCGGCTTCGACGAGGAGAACGATGAGGGCTGCCTCGTACAACGGCTCGCGCGGGACGAAGGCGACCTCGGGAAGCCCGGCGGATACCAGCTGCCATGCCTTCGCCGTCTGGTTGTCGAGGTCCTTCACCCAGCCTGCAGGTACAGCGAGCCGTGGTTCTCGCATCGGGGTCCCCGCGATCGCCTCGCCCGACATCATCGAATAGGCGCGCGCGACAGCCGCGACGTCGGCCGCGAGCGGGCCGAGGGTGTCCAGCGACCGGCTGAGTGGAACGACACCGGCTGTGTCGATGCTGCCCAGCGCCGGCTTGAAGCCGACCACTCCGCAGAAGGAGGCGGGGATGCGGATCGAACCGCCGGTATCAGTTCCCACCGCCCAATCGCACATACCTGTGGCGACGGCGACGGCCGACCCTCCGGAGGAGCCACCGGCCACTCGGTCGACATCGTGCGGATTGCGCACCGCGCCGTAGTGCGGGTTGTCGCTCGTGACTCCGTAAGCGAACTCGTGCAGGTTGGTCTTGCCGACGATCACACAACCCTCACGGCGTAGGCGGGCGATCACCGGCGCGTCCTCGGCAGCGGGCTCCCTGGGGAGTATCACGGCGCCGGCAGTGGTGACCGTGCCGGCGACGTCGACGAGGTCTTTCACAGCGACAACAGTGCCCTTGCCTTCCTCGGACGAGACCGAGATGAAGGCGTTCAGATCAGCCCGCGCGAGGATCCTCTTGCGTGCCGTTTCGAGTTCCATCGTGCCAATTCTGGCAGCCGGCGAGTTATCCTCCTCCCTCGCTATGCCCCAGACCAGCGGAATGATCACTCCGGCCGTCGCGTGGACCAAGGTAGACGTGCTGACCGCATATCAACGCCTGACCGGTGAGATCCAGATGCGGGTCCGCCTGCGCGAGACGATCAACGACCCCGAGCCCTTTTTCCACCTGAGGAACATCAGCGCGGAGCCGCTCCTGCCGGGCGCAGTTCCGTTGAACGGCGTACCTGAAGGCCTGTTCAGCAAAGCACTCATCGGCGGCATCAGAACGGTCGAGGTTGAGCCACCCCCGCCGGACCAGATGGAGGTGACGCGGCGTTTCGTGATGTATCAGGGGAGCACGTTCATGGTCACAGGCGCCGCGGAGTTCCCGTTGGCGCTCGAGCCGAAGATGCACGCCGAGGTGTTGCTCAAAAACCCCTTCTTCGCGATGGTCGACGTCACGGTCACGGTGATCGGAGTCGCCGGCAAGGTATGGACCCAACCCGTCATCTGGGTCAACCGAGCCCACATGCTCGCGCTTTATCTGGGCTGAACGCCCGGCCGTAAGCTCCTTCTAGGTGGAGTGAACGATGGCGTTCACGCCGGAAACCACAGTCAGAGCCGTGAGCGCGAGGCTGAGGATCGTGGTCACAGCGAGGATGGCCCCGATTCCCGCCGTCTCCCTGTCCAAAGGCTCCACGGGAAGCCTCTCCGGGGCATACCTGGCTCCGGTCAAACGAGCCCATAGCACGGAGAACAGCAGATCGAACGCGTTGATCGACGCCGATGACTGCATGGGCGCCACCGATTGCACAGCCGGCCCAGGTCCCGCTGGCGTCGCGCCGTCCCCGCCGCCTGCGCCACTCCCATCATCACCGCCTCCACCGCCTGCCGGCTCGGCCGCCTCAACGTTGGCCTTGATGCAAGCGGCCATGTCGTTGACGATGCGTCTCGAGACATCCTCCATGACGCCGCGGCCGAACTGAGCCACCCTGCCGGCGACGCTGTACTCGGTGACGATCTTGACGATCGAGCCCGCGCCGTCAGCCTCGACAGTCATGCGCGCCTTCGCCCGAGCGGATCCCGGGCCTGTCGTCTCGCGACCGTCGGCTTCGAGCGTGGCAGCATGATTGGCATCGTCGCGGTCGGCGATCCGTGCCGTGCCGTTGTAGGCCACCGTGATCGGTCCAACCTTGATCTTGACCTTACCCTTGAAGGTTGTCGGGTCCACCACCTCCGAGAGCTCAGCTCCGGGCACGCACGCGACAATCTTGTTGACGTCGAGCAGGTAGGCGAATACGCGCCCGGGAGGAGCCCCCACGGTGAACGAATTTTCTAGTTGCATTTCGCCGCTAAAAGTAGCGCAATAGAGGGGTTCATTTGCGGCTCGCTCACCTGAGGGTATGAGGCCCCCCCGCCGCCTGCGCCCCGATACCGTCCCATACCCGGCCGTCGCCGGGCCGGTCCAGCACACAGTACTTTCGGCGCCGATGGCGCCGCCATCGCTGATTGGAGGAGTGGTATGAAGCACAAGGTCGCGACCACCGTCAACGGGCGACGCCAGGAGCACGAGGTCGAGCCCCGCCTACTGCTCGTGCATTACCTGCGTGACGTCGTCGGCCTCACCGGTACGCACATCGGCTGCGATACGAGCCAGTGCGGCGCCTGCACGGTCATCATCGATGGCAAGGCCGTCAAGAGCTGCACGATGTTCGCGGTCCAGGCCGAGGGAAAGAGCCTGACCACCATCGAGGGCATGGCCAAGGACGGCGAGCTCCATCCGCTCCAGCAGGCGTTCTGGGACGAGCATGGCCTTCAATGCGGCTTTTGCACGCCGGGCTTCATCATGGCCGCCTCGTACCTGCTGTCGCAGAACCCGAACCCGTCAGACGAAGAGATACGCAAGGGCCTCGAAGGCAACCTCTGCCGATGCACGGGCTACGTCAACATCATCAAATCCGTCCAGTCGGCGGCCAAAGCGATGGGCAGCAAGACAAAGCAGCCGACCACTGCGGCAGCGGCCACGGGAGGGGAGTAGGAAATGGCGGTTTCCCAGCTTGTCGGCGCCAGGATCCAGCGGCGTGAAGATCCGCGGCTGATCACCGGCCACGGCCGCTACACCGACGACCTCACCCGGCCAGGGCTCGGCCACCTCGTAGTCGTCCGCAGCCCGCATGCTCACGCGCGGATTCGAAGCATCGGCACAGAGGCGGCCAAGAAGCTCCCGGGCGTGCTGGCCGTATACACCGCCGCTGATTTCAAAGACATCATCAGCGGGCCTGCCACCTTTGCTGTGGCGCCGGTCTTCGCGCCAAACAAGCTGACCAACCCACCCCGCTTCCCGATCGCCAAAGAGGAGGTCTGCTACCAGGGAGAGCCGGTTGCCGTCGTGATCGCCGAGCAGCGAGCGCAGGCGGCCGACGCGGCCGAGCTCGTCGACGTCGACTACGAGACGCTTCCGGCGGTGATGGACATCGACGAAGCCCTCAAGCCCGGCAGCCCGAAAGCGCACGTCGACCAGAAGGACAACATCGCCTGGGACACCACCTACGTACCCTGGGATGCGACCGAGGAGGCGTTCAAGAACGCCGAGGTCGTGGTCAAGGAGCGCATCCTCCAGCAGCGCCTGTCGCCCAACGCCATGGAAGCCAGGGTCGTGATGGCGGAGTACGACCCTTACGACAAGCGGATGACCATGTGGATGTCAACCCAGAACCCGCACTGGATCCGCCTCTTCGTGGCTGGTGCTCTCGGGCTTGGCGAGCACTCGATGCGGGTCATCTCGCACGATGTCGGCGGCGGGTTCGGCTCCAAGATCAGCCCCTACCCGGAGGATTTCATCGTCCCCGCTTGCGCCAAGCTCCTCAGCCGGCCGGTCAAGTACACCGAAACCAGGACCGAGGCGATGCAGAACGCATACGCAGGTCGGGGCCAGATCTTCGATGCGGAGGTGGCCGCCAACAAGGACGGCACTCTCCTGGCGATGCGCGTCACCCAGCTGCTCGACGCCGGGGCTTACATCGGTCTCTTCGGTGCGTTTCAAACCTGCGCCTGCCTGATGGCGGGCGGCGCGTATCACTGGCAAGCGATCTCATCGAGGTCGATTGCCGTGCTGACCAACAAGGTCATCACCGACCCGTACCGCGGCGCGGGCCGCCCGGAAGCGACCCACCTCGTCGAGCGGATGATCGACCTGCTGGCGGTCGAGATCGGCATGGACCCGGTCGAGCTGCGCCGCAAGAACTTCATCCGCAAGGACGAGTTTCCCTACACGCAGAACTTCGGGCTCGTCATCGACTCAGGCGACTACGAGAAGACGATGGACAAGGCGCTCAAGCTCGCCGGCTATGACGACCTGCGTAAGAAGCAGCGAGACATGCGCAAGCAGGGCAAGCTCATGGGCATCGGCCTTTCGACCTGGATCGAGCTTTGCGGTCTTGGCCCAGGCGCGGCGACTGGCCCGGCGACAGGCGGCGTCGTGTTGTCCGAGTCGGCGCAGGTCAAGATTCACCCCGCCGGCGGCGTCAGCATCTATGTCGGTACCCACAACCACGGACAGGGCAATGACACAACCCATGCCCAGATCGCGGCCGACGCGCTTGGCATACCGATGGAGTCCATCGACATCCGGCATGGAGACACGAACGAAGGACCGGGCTTCGGCTATGGCACTTACGGTTCACGCTCGCTGGCGGTGGGTGGAATTGCGATTCTCCGCGGCTGCAACAAGGTCATCGACAAGGGCAAGAAGATCGCAGCCCACCTCCTCGAAGCCGCGGAAGACGACGTGGTCTTCGACCACGGAAAGTTCCATGTCAAAGGCGCGCCCGACAAGGCCAAGGCTCTTGGCGAGGTCGCCTTCGCAGCCTACGGCCAGCTGCCGGCAGGTATGGAGCAAGGACTCGAAGCGGTCGCATACTTCGAACCGCCGAACTTCGTCTGGCCGTTCGGGACGCACATCGCGGTCGTCGAGGTCGACCAGGAAACTGGGGCCGTCGATCTTCAGAAGTACGTCGCCGTCGATGACTGCGGCAACGTCGTCAACCCGATGATCGTGGCCGGTCAGCTGCACGGCGGTATCGCGCAAGGAATCGCCCAGGCGCTTTTCGAGGAGATGGTCTACGACGACCAAAGCGGCAGGCTCATGTCAGCGACCTTCCTTGACTACACGATGTTGACGGCGAATGAAATGCCCAAGCTCGAGCTCGACAGCACTGTGACCCCGAGCCCAACCAATGACCTGGGCGTCAAGGGGATCGGCGAGGCGGGGACCATCGCCTCGACCGTCGCGGTTATCAACGCGGTCTGCGACGCGTTGAGCCCGCTCGGCATCAAGCACGTGGATATGCCCGCAACCCCGGATCGGCTGTGGAAGCAAATGCAAGGGCAGCATGCGTCCAGCAACGGTAAGGAGGCTCGCAAGTGATCCCAGCAGCATTCGAGTACGCGCGTGCCTCCTCGGTCGAGGAGGCTGTGAAGCTCCTCGACAAGTACGGCGAGGATGCCAAGGTGCTGGCGGGAGGCCACAGCCTCATCCCCCTGATGCGCCTGCGCCTGTCCCAGCCAAGCGCCCTCGTCGACATCAACGGTGTCAAGGGGCTCGAGCAGATCAAAGAGAGCGGCGGCAAGCTGCACGTCGGCGCTCTCGCGCGCCACGTGGACATCCACAACTCCAAGGTCGTGAAGGACAACCTGCCGCTGCTCGCCTTCATGGCAGGCGAGGTCGGCGACAACCAGGTCCGCGCCATGGGCACCATAGGCGGCGTGGTCGCCCATGCCGATGCCGCGGGGGACTATCCCACCCTCGCGTTGATGCTCGACGCTGACATGGTGACCAATCAGCGCACCATCCCGGCTAAGGATTTTTTCCAGGACATCTTCACGACCCCGCTCGCGGCGAACGAGATCATCACCGAGATCGTGTTCCCAGTGGCGACTGGCGCGCATAAGTACATCAAGTTCCGCCGCCGGTTGTTCGACTGGGCAATAGTGGGCGCGGGGGCCCAGAAGATGAATGGCGGCTGGCGGATCGGGTTAACGAATGTGGGTTCGACACCGGTTCGGGCGAAGGCAGTCGAGGACGCGCTCCAGAAGGGCGCCAAGCCGGAGGAGGCCGCGCAGCACGCATCGGACGGGCTGACTCCGTCTGGTGACCTGCGCGCAAGCCCCGAGTACAAGAAGCACCTGGCGAGGGTTCTCACGAAGAGAGCGATCGAGCAGGCGAGCTAGCGGAAACGCACCGGCCGGGGCCTCAACGGGGAGTCCCCCGCATCCAGTCGCGGCCGGTAGTCTAGTTGGCAATGGCTGGCGTTCCTGACAGCATCGACGAGGTCGAGGAGCGATTGCGGGAGCGTCGTTATATCGGCGACCGCGGGCTGGCGACCTCGATCTTTCTGGCCCTGAAGCTCGAGAAGCCTCTGTTCATCGAAGGCGAAGCCGGTGTCGGCAAGACAGAGGCCGCCAAGGTCATGGCCGAAGTGCTGGGCGCTCGCCTGATCAGGCTCCAGTGCTATGAGGGCATCGACCTCGCGCACGCGGTGTATGAGTGGAACTACCCGCGCCAGCTGCTCCACATCCGGCTGCTCGGCGAACGAGAAGACAGGCGCGCAGCGGAGCGCGAGATCTTCAGCCCAGAGTTCCTGTTGAGACGCCCGTTGCTCGATGCCATCGACAACGACGATCCCACGCCACCTGTGCTTCTCATCGACGAGATAGACCGCTCCGACGAAGAGTTCGAGGCGTTCCTTCTGGAGCTTCTGTCGGACTTCCAGATCTCGATCCCCGAGATCGGCACGATCAAGGCCAAGAAGGCGCCCTTCGTGGTCATCACCTCTAACCGAACGCGCGAGGTGCACGACGCCCTGAAGCGACGCTGCCTGTACCACTGGATCGATTACCCCGACCTCGAGAAGGAGGTCGAGATCGTCCGGGCACGCGCGCCGGAAGCCGCCGACGGGCTCGCACGAGAGGTGACCGCTCTGGTGCAGGGCCTCCGCGGCATGGATCTGTACAAGGTCCCTGGAGTCGCGGAGACGCTCGACTGGGCCCGCTCGCTGGCAGCGCTTGGCGCGACGCGTATCGACCCCGCCCTGGTCGACGCCACCCTGGGAGCAGCCCTCAAGTACCAGGAGGATCTCGAGAAGATCCGTGAGCAGGTGCCCGCGCTCGTCGAAAAGGCGAGAGGTGCCTGATCCACACCGCAGCCTGATTTCGCCGGATCTCCTGCCCCGGCTGGGAGCCTTCGCGCGACTGCTCCACGACGCCGGGATGGAAGCCGGGCCGCGGCGGCTTACCGACGCCACGCGCGCCCTGAACCATGTCGAGCTCGGGAACCAGATTGATTTTCGGAACGCCCTGCGTGCGGTCTTCGTGAGCCGGAAGGAGGACCTCCCAACCTTTGAGGCCGCGTTTGACATCTTCTGGGCGCCAGTCGACCCGCGAACTTCCGCAGGTCAGATGCCCGGGCGCAGCCGTTCGCTGCCGATGTCTCCAGAGCGAGCCAAGGCCTGGTCGAACGTCCTTGGGCTGAACAGGTCTCAGATGAGCCGTGACCAGGACCCGACGGTCGTGCCGGCCAGCTCCAGCGGCTATAGCGCCGAAGAGCTTTTGCGTCGCAAGGACTTCGACCAGATGACATGGGAAGAGACGCAACAGGTTCGGCGTCTGCTCGAACAGGCGCCGTGGCGAGTGGCCGAGCGCAGGACCCGGCGGTTGCGGCCGTCGAAAGCGGGACGGATCGACTTGAGGCGAACGGCCAGACATGCGATCCGTTCGAGCGGTGAGCTCATGCACCTGTTTCACCGCCGTCCCCGCCTTCGACGGCGCCCGCTCGTGCTCATCTGCGATGTGAGCGGCTCGATGGAGAGGTACTCGCGCCTGCTGATGATCTTCGCCCATGCCATCGCGCGCCGTGAGGACCTCGAGGCGTTCGTATTCTCCACGCGGTTGACGCGAGTCACCCGGCTGCTCCGCCAGCGCGACCTTGATCGTGCGCTCGACTCGGTGAGCAAGGGAGTCCACGACTTCAGCGGTGGCACGCGGATCGGCGACGCCCTCGCGGATTTCAACCGCCACTGGGCCCGGCGCATGCT